>DJWR01000113.1 GCA_002441055.1 Caulobacteraceae bacterium UBA6225
CAGCAGATCAGCGCCCCTGGCCTGGGCCTCCACCACCGGCGAGGGCGTGGTGTCGCCGCTGAGCACGGCGCTGCGCCCCTTGTAGTCGAACCGATAGCCGACGGCCGGCTCGATAGGATTGTGGTCCACCCGGAAGGCGGTGATCGTCAGGTCGGGCTCATTGACGATCACGAGGCTCGTCTCGCCCTCAGGAATGGCGAAGGGCCGGGCCGTCGCGCCATAGCCAGACGGCGGGGTCACGTCCGGTCCATGGTGGGCGATCCGGTAGCCGCGATCGAGGCTGTAGGCCTGGGCGAAGCCGGCCACCACGGTCTCGACCCCCGGGGGGCCATGGACCGGGGTCGGGGCGGTCGCCGAGCTCGTCGCCCAGCGCTGCATGAGAAGCTCCCCCAGACCGTCCATATGGTCGGAATGGAAGTGGGTGAGCAGGATGGCCTCGACCCTTGCGGGGGGCAGGTTCATCAGAGTCAGATTGCGGCTGGCGCCGGACCCTGTGTCGACGATGAACAGCCGCTGGCCGGCCACGACGGCAGTGCAGGGTCCGCCCCGGCTGACGTCGGGCATGGGCGAGCCGGCGCCGCATAGGGCCACATGCAGGCCGTCGGGCAGGTCGGTCAGGGGGTCCGCCGCCATGTTACGCGCCATCAGCCGGTCCATCATGGCCAGCGCCAGGGGCCCGCGGGCGAGCCACAGCCCTCCCCCCACGACCAGGATCAGAGCGAGAAGGATCAGGGCAATTTTCGCAGGCCAGCGCATGGCGAGGCTCCGGGTTTGAGGTATTGCGCGAGGGTCAGCCCGGCTCAGGCGCAGCCGGAACCCGCAGGACCGTGCGGAACCCCACATGGGAGGCGCCGCTGTCGTGGGGACCAGGCGCCCGGGCGGCGGGCCGGTAGCGGAAGCAGAAATTGTCGGCGCAGAGGAAGGAGCCGCCCTTGATGACGTGCTTGGGCTGGCCCGGCTCATCAGGGTCCCGGGACATGGCCCGGGAGGGCCCGCCCTGCTCCAGCACCGAGGCCGGGAGGAGGCCCGGGCGGTACCAGTCCGACGTCCATTCCCAGACATTGCCGGTGATGTCGTAAAGGCCGTGGCCATTGGCCGGGAAACAGCCCACTGGCGCAGGCTGCGCCTTGTGGCCGTCATCCCCGGTGTCGGCCACGGGGAAGACCCCCTGCCAGGTATTGGCCTGTTGCCGCCCCCCCGGCGTCTGATCATCGCCCCAGGCGTAGCGAGCGCCGTTGAGCCCGCCCCGGGCGGCGTACTCCCACTCCGCCTCGGTCGGCAGGTCGCGGCCTAGCCACCGGGCATAGGCCAGGGCGTCCTCCCAGCCGATATGGACCACAGGCCAGGACTCCTTACCTGCGATCGAGCTGCCCGGGCCCTCGGGATGGCGCCAGTCGGCGCCGGGAATTATCCGCCACCAGGCCGCAGGATTTCCCCCCGCCGCCCCGGCGCCTACAAACACCAAGGAGGCTGGCCGCCGCTCCTCGGCTGAGAGGCCAGGATAGTCCGCCGCCGGCAGGGGGCGCTCGGCCTGGGTCACATAGCCGGTGGCCTCGACGAAACGGGCGAAGGCGGCGTTGGTGACCTCGGTCTGGTCTATCCAGAAGTCCCCCACCTGAACCTGCCGCGGGGGACCTTCTTCGGGATGCTCAGGCGACGCCCCCATGGCGAAAACCCCGCCGGTCAGTCGCACCATGCCGGCGGTGGGGTTGCCCCGGTCAGGGAGGGGCAGGTCGGTCAGGCAGGCCTCTGGCGCCTCGGCGGACCGGTCGCAGCCGCCCAGGGCGCCGATGATCATCAGGCTCAGGCCAAGGGTCAGGGGACGTCGCACGCCCCGTCCCGTTCTCTGGCCGCCCCGCCTCACCTGCGCCTCCCTCTGGTCTTGCGCTCTTCACAACTATTGGCATAGTTCGTGCTGAAATCAAGTGGAGCTGACCGATGCCCGACCGCCAGCCCATCGCCCTCTCCGGCTCGCCCGGATCGCCCTACACCCGCAAGATGCTCGCCCTGTTGCGGTATCGACGTATTCCCTACCGCTTCCTGATGGCCAACAGCCCTGCCGTCGCCGATCTGCCCCAGCCCAAGGTGCGGCTGCTGCCGACCTTCTACCTGCCCAATGAGGCCGGTGAATTGCAGGCCGTGGTGGATTCCACCCCGCTGATCCGCCGTCTGGAGCATGAGGTGGAGGGCCGCTCGGTCATCCCGGACGACCCGGCGCTGGCCATCCTCGACGAGCTGATCGAGGACTATGCGGACGAATGGCTGACCAAGGCCATGTTCCACTACCGCTGGGCCTATGCCGAGGATATCGACCGGGCCGCCCGCATCCTGCCGGCCTGGTCGGGGCTGTCGATCCCGGACGAGGCGCTCGCCCAGCGGGGCGAGGTGTTCAGTCGCCGGCAGATCGACCGGCTCTATGTGGTGGGCTCCAATCCGGTCACCGGGCCGGTGATCGAGGCGAGCTACCGCCGCTTCCTGGAGGCGTTTGAGGCCCATCTGACCCATCAGCCCTATCTGCTGGGGCGCAGGCCTGGGGCCAGCGACTTCGCGGTGTTTGGTCAGCTGACCCAGCTAGCCCAGTTTGACCCCACGCCCATGGCCCTGACCCTGAAGATCGCGCCGCGAGTATTCGCGTGGGTCAGTCTGATGGAGGATGCGTCAGGCCTGGAGCCGCAGGCTAGCGACTGGACGCCGCTTGCCGACCAGCCGGACACGCTTGGCGCCCTGCTGGCGGAGATGGGGCGGGTCTATGTTCCGGTCATGCTGGCTAACGCTGAGGCCCTGTCTAGCGGCGCAGCCGAGGTTCGCACCGAGGTGGATGGCCTAGCCTGGACCCAGTCGCCCTTCCCCTATCAGGGCAAGTGCCTGCAGTGGCTGCGCGCTTCCTATGCGAAGCTGGACGCCGACGCTCGAAAGGCTGTCGATCCCCTGCTGGGGCGGAGCGGTCTGGCGGCGATTTTCACCTGACCTCTGGCGCCCGCCTCCGCTGCGTTCTAATCAGCCTCCTATGACTGGGCAGAGCCTCCAAGCGTGAACGCGCCTCGCGCCATCAAGGTCGAGGTGTCGACGCCGGCCCCCGCCGCCCCTGAGGCGGATGGGCGGCGACGGCGTTCGCAGGACAGCCGCGCCCGCATCGTCCAGGCCATGCTCGAGCTGGTGCATGCGGGCGAAACCTCGCCGGCCGCCGAGCTGGTGGCCGACCGCGCCAAGGTCGGCCTGCGCACCGTCTTCCGGCACTTCAGCGACATGGACAGCCTCTATCGCGAGATGTCCGCGGTGATCGAGGCCGAGCTACAGGGCATCATCAGCCAGCCCTTCAAGAGCGCCGACTGGCGCGGCCGGATGGTTGAGCTCGTACAGCGCCGGTCTACCGCCTATGAGCGGATCGCCCCGTTCCGCCGGGCCGGCGACATCCACCGGCAGCGCTCCCAGGTGCTGGCCGCCGACCACGCCCGCTTCGTGGCGCTCGGGCGGGAGATCCTGCGCCGGGAGTCGCCCCCAGAGCTGCTGCGCGACAAGGCGCGGTTTGAAGCCCTGGACATGCTCCTGAGCTTCGACGCCTGGAACCGACTGCGGCGAGACCAGGGCCTGTCCCCCCGCCGTACGGTGGAGGCTTTGGAGACCGCCGTCTCCGCCCTGGTCGACGCCCTCTGAGATTTCCCCCGGGGCCAGCTTCAGAAGCTGGCGCGGACCCCGGCCATGACCAGACGCGGCGCGCCTGGCCGCGCCCCGGCCGGCGAGAACGAGACGTTGTAGGTCTCATCGGCCAGGTTCTGGACAGTGGCGAACAGGGCGAAGTTCGGGGTCAGCGCATATTCGGCGGCAAGGTCGATGACCAGGCGCTCGTCAATCCTGTCGCTGGCCGGGATCGGGCCCGAGCCCGCGGTCTCGCGGGCCTCTGACACCCAGTTGAAGCCGCTGGTCAGCTTCAGCTTCGCCAGCTCCAGACCCACCGACAGGTTCAGCTGGTGCTCCGGCAGATAGGGCAGCTCGTCCCCGGCGGCGACCGCGCCCCAAGGGCCATAGGCGCTGGCGAAGCTCGATTTGAACTCCGCATCCGTCAGCGTGTAGGCCAGCGAAACCGGCACGGCGAAGCCCTGTGTCGCCAGGTCGGCGAAGGTGTGCGAGGCGGTGACCTCCAGGCCGCGGACCTCGACGGCGCCGCCATCGAACTGGTCGCCGATATTGCAGCCGCCGCCGGTGGAGGCGGTGCAGGTCCCCACCAGATTGTCATAGTCGTTGAGGAAGGCGATGGCTTCGGCCTGCCAGCCGCCAAGGCTCCAGCGGGCGCCAGCCTCATAGGACCAGCTGGTCTCGGCGTCGGCGCTGGAACCCGGGCCCGGATTGGCGAAGCCGCGATGGGCGCCGGCCAGCAGCAGGACCTCCGGGCTCAGTCGCCAGGTGGCCGAGACCCCAGGAATGAGCACGTCAGCCTTGGAGTGAATGATGCGGGTGGGCGTGTTGCGCGCCGGATCGGTCAGAGCCCAGTCGGTGCGCTTCAGACGAATGGTCTCGTAGCGCAGGCCTGGCGTGAGGGTGAAGGCGCCGAACGCCATCTCGTCGCGCAGGAAGAAGGACCAGGCCTTGGCCTCGCCCAGGCGGTTCTCCTGGCTGCCAGGCGCGCCGGAGGACGCCAGCACCATGCGGCCGTTGACCATGGTGTAGCGATCATCCTGCTGGAAGCGGTCTTCTTCGTCCCGGTGGTGGCGGACGGAGAACTCGAGCTCGTGGTCGACGGCGCCGGTCTCGAAGTCCACCGCCACGACGCTCTGAACGCCAGTGGAGACGTACTGACGGTTGTTGTTGCGCACCCGCAGAGCCCCGGCCCGGCCGGTGAAGCCCGGCGCGCCGATCAGATCGGCCATCTGCACCGCATTGGCGGCCGGGTTGGCGACCACAGCGCTGATGCCCACCCAGCCGGTGTTGGCGCTGTTGCGCACGTCGTTCAGCTTGTACCAGGCCCGGGCCGTCTCATGGCGGTAGGCGAGCGTCGTCAGGCTGACATTGGGCGAGATCTGGAAGCGGTGAGTCAGCTGCAGCGTTTCGTGGTCGACGTTCATCACGTCGGCGCCGCTGCCGTTGTAGCGACGATAGGGGTTGGCGGCGAAATCGCTGAGCGTCAGGCCGAGATAGGTCTCATCGCTGGTCTCGTCATAGCGCTGATACTTGGCCTCCCACTGATGACGGCGGTCGGCGGAGCGCAGACCGACCTTGAGCAGCCCATCGGTAATCTCAAATCCGGTGTCGCCGCCGGCGTCCAGGACCTTGAAGCCGTCGGAGGCCTCATAGAGCCCCTCCACCAGGCCGCCAATCTCCCAGCCGCCGCCCAGGGCGGCCCAGCCGCCCACAGAGCCCAGGGCGCGGCGGCCGCCATACTCGCCGCCCAGCAGGTCGAGCCGGCCGGAAACTTCCCCATTGGCCACGTCAGGGATCGGGGTGGAAAACAGGTTCAGAGCCCCGCCCACGGTCAGCGGCCCGTATTTGATGGCGGCGGGCCCCTTGCTGACCTCCACGGCGTGGATGCGGGTCATGCGCGGGAAGTAATAGGCCGCCGGCGCCGCATAGGGGGCCGGGGCGATCAGCACCCCGTCCTCCATCACCGCGATGCGGCTGTTGCGGTCAGAGCCTGAACCGCGGATGCCGATATTGGGCCGCAGGCCGAAGCCCTCCTCCTCCTGCAGATAGACGCCGGGCGCCTGGCGGAGCACGCGGTTCACGTCGCTATAGGCGAAGGTCGAAAGGGCTTCCGCGTCGATCACCTGAACCGAGCCGCCGATCTCCCGGACATTGGTGGTCGAGCCGGTGACCAGCACGGCGTCCAGCAGGGGGGCGCCGGCGTCGTCCAGCACCTCCGCCTGAGCCGACGACAGCGTCAGGGCGCAGACGGCGGCGCCGCTGAGCAGAACGATCAGACGAGGTGCGAACATGGATCCCCCAAGGCGAATAAGAATGCTTCGCACTCGCCCTAGCGACAGATGCGTCCCCATGCAAGCAATTCGCATTCTCTCGTTACCCGGCAGGACGTGGTTCTTGGAGGGGACGCGCGACAATCAGCCACAGCATCAGGGCTAGCGCCCTTCCAGGCGTGCCGCGACTGGGCCATCCGCCCTGGATGACAGCCGGACGGCGACGTCATTGACGCGGTGTTTACCCTGACCCCGGCACCGATAGCTCTGCTGTTCGCAAAAGGGATCTTCGCGTGCGCTCAATGAAGCTGAACACCATCACCGCAAAGCTGATGCTGGCGGCTGGCCTGACCATCGGCCTTCTGCTGCTGGTCGCTGCGACGGTGCTTTCGCAGAGGGTTCACGAGACCACGTCTGGCCTGTCCTCTGACTATGCCCGCGCCGTGGGCGAAGGGGCGGTGGGCCGGGTGGGCGCGGACCTGGACACGATTCAGTCCACCGCCTCGACCATGGCCCGCGCCATCGGCGCCCTGCACGAAGGCGGCGTGCGTGACCGCGCTGTGGTCACAGAAATCGCCCGAACCAATGCGGAGGCCTCGCCGCTGGTGATGGGCAGCTGGTTCTTCGCCGCGCCGGACGCCTGGGATGGTCTGGACGCCGAGTTTGTCGGCATGACAGAGACCGGCTCCAACGCCCAAGGCCGCCTGGAGCCCTACTGGGCCCGGGTCGATGGCAAGCTCCTTCTGGAGCCGCCGGCTGACGAGCTGGTCTTCTCCGAGCCCTTCTTCCGCCTGTCGGCGGACTCCGGCAAGGCGGCGATCACCGAGCCCTACATCTATCCGGTGAACGGCAAGGACGTTCTGATGACGTCCATCACCGCGCCGGTCTTCTCCAATGGCCAGATCATCGGCGTAGCGGGCCTGGACATCTCCCTGGACACCTTTTCGAGCGAGCTGGCTGGACTGAGTCCCCTGGGCGACGGTCAGGTGACCCTGCTGTCCTCCGCCGGCGCCTGGGTCGCCCATCCGGATACGGCCCTGTTGATGAAGCCCTATGCCGGCGAAGGGGAAGAGCAGCTGAAGTCGGTGCTTCAGGACGGCGCCCCCGCCACCCTGGCCGGACTGGATCTGGGCGGTGTGAAGACCAATCGCCTGATCCTGCCGGTGGATCTGCCGGCCTCCAACGCCCGCTGGGCGGTCGTCGTCGACGTGCCTCAGGCCACCATCGCGGCGCCAGCCCGGCAGCTGGTGATGGGGCTGCTGATTGGTGGGGTGGTGCTGACCGCCCTGGTCCTGGCGGGCCTGTCCCTGGCGGCCAACCGCATCGTCGCCAAGCCGCTTGGCCGTCTGACCCGCAATGTCGCCCAGCTGCGGGATGGTCAGTACGACACCGCCGTGGACGGCGTCAGCGGTAAGGACGAGGTGGGCGAGATCGCCCGCGCCCTGGACGCCTTCCGTCACGACCTGGCCGGGGGCCAGACCGCCCGGCGGGAACAGGAGCAGATGCGCGCACAGGCCGAGTCCGAACGCCGGCGTAACGAAGAGGGCCAGCAGCGGGCCGCCGCCGAACAGGCCGTGGTGGTGGAGGCCCTGGAGGCCGCCCTGTCGCGACTGTCTGACGGGGATCTGACCGCCCGGGTGGAGGCCGCCTTCGCGCCGGAATACGAGAAGCTGAAGGTCGACTTCAACGCCGCCATGGGCAAGCTGCAGACCGCCATGTCCGGCGTGGTGGCCAATACCGCGGCCATCACTTCCGGCGCCCAGGAAATCAGCCAGGCGGCCGACGACCTGTCGCGCCGCACGGAGCAACAGGCTGCGAGCCTGGAGGAAACGGCCGCAGCCCTCGATCAGATCACTGCGACGGTGCGCAAGACCGCCGCGGGGGCCGAGCACGCCAGCACCGTGGTCAGCCAGGCCCGCAGCGACGCCCGCGAAAGCGGCCTGATCGTCGGCGACGCTGTTGGCGCCATGAGCGAGATCGAACGCTCCTCCAACCAGATCGGCCAGATCATCGGCGTCATCGACGAGATCGCCTTCCAGACCAACCTGCTGGCCCTGAACGCCGGCGTCGAGGCCGCCCGGGCCGGGGACGCCGGCCGCGGCTTCGCCGTGGTCGCCTCAGAGGTGCGGGCTCTGGCCCAGCGCTCAGCCGAGGCCGCCAAGGAGATCAAGGACCTGATCAGCGCCTCCACCGCCCAGGTGGCCGGCGGGGTGGAGCTGGTGGGCCGCACCGGCGAAGCCCTGCAGCGGATCGTCACCCAGGTGGCCGAGATCACCCAGATCGTCGATGAGATCGCCGCCTCGTCCAAGGAGCAGGCCACCGGCCTTCACGAGGTGAACACCGCCGTCAACCAGATGGATCAGGTGACCCAGCAGAACGCCGCCATGGTCGAACAGTCCACCGCCGCCAGCCACGCCCTGGCCCGGGAAGCCGCCGATCTGGCGCGGCTGATGGGGCAGTTCCGCACCGGCGGACCCGAGGCCGGCGTCAGCGGCGCCCGGGCCCAGCAGGCCAGGCTGGCCCAGGCCCTGGGCGAACGCCGCCGGGCCTGATCCCACGCGCCGCCGTCGCGCCTTAGGGCGCGGCGGCCGCCCCGTGCACGGCGGTGATGAAGGCCGAGCGGGCCGCCGAGAGGTCGCGGCCCGTGGCCCGGGGCCAGGCGGAGTTGATCACGATGACCAGGCCGTCGTCGCGATAGGTGGTGATCGACTGGCCGAAGATGCCCGTGGCCTGATAGGCGCCGTCCGGGTTCATCCACCAGAAATAGCCGTAGCCGGCCTCGCCATTGTCGATCTGGGCGCTGGTGGCCTCGGCGACCCAGCCCTGGGGCAGGACGGCCTTGCCGTCAGCCATGCCGCCTTCCAGCATGAACTGGCCCACCCGGCCGTAGTCGCGCAGCGTCATGGAGATGCAGCAGCCCCCGCGCTCCTTGCCAGTAGGGTCGACCATCCAGATGGCGTCCCGCTCCATGCCATAGGGCTTCCAGATCTTCTCCGAGGCGTAGTCCGACAGGCTCTTGCCCGTGGCGTTGGCCACCAGGATGCCCACCAGATCGGTCTCGCCAGTGTTGTAGTTGAACACCGCGCCGGGCGGATTTTCCCGCGGCAGCTTGCGCATATAGCTGACCATGGCGTTCATGCCGGGCTCGGCGGGCGTGGCGCCCGCGCTCGCCACATCGGACTTGGGATCGGTGTAGTCCTCGTTCCACTTCACGCCCGAGCTCATCATCAGGAGCTGGCGCACGGTGACCCCGTCATAGCCGGAGCCCTTCAGCTCGGGGATGTAGTCGGTGACGGGCGCGTTCAGGCCCGCAATCTTGCCGTCCTGGATGGCCGCGCCCACCAGGGTGGAGGTCAGGGACTTGGCCACCGAGAACGAGGTCCAGCGGTCGGCCGGCTGGCGGCCCAGGCCATAGCGCTCCAGCAGGATCTGGCCGTCCTTGAGCACCAGGACGCCGGAGACGTTGAACGCCTCCATGTAGGAGGCCACCGTCCAGCTCTTGCCGTCGTGTTCGAAGGTGGGATCGATCTGGCGATCAGCCATGACCAGCGGCCGGACCGTCTCGCCACGCTCGATGGTGTTGACCTGGAAGACGTCCTCGATGGTGCGATAGCCGCGGGCCTGCAGCTCCGGCGACCACATGAGGAAGTTGGGCGTAGCCGGGTCCAGCGGGACCTGGGCGAAGGCGGATGTGGCGCTGAGGCCTGCGACGGCCGCGGCGGCGGCGAGCGCGATGATGCGAGTCATGGAGCGTTTCCCGATGCTGTTTTGCCGCCAAGCTAGCCCATTGCGCGGCCGCCGCCAGACACCTGCGCGCATGACGTTACGGCGCCCGGCCAGATGGCTGGCGGGATGTCGCAAAGCGATGCTATCCCGGTGGCCAATCAGAAACCTGATCAGAAACCTGGGGAGTCTCGTCATGGGCCATAAGCGACTGGGCCGCAGCGCCATCGTGGTGTCGGACATCTGCATGGGCACCATGACCTTCGGCGGCCAGGCCGACGAGGCCATGGCCCACCGCATCCTGGACAAGTCCTTCGAAGCCGGGATCAACTTCTATGACACGGCCGAGAACTATCCCGTGCCCCCCAGCCCCGAATGGGCCGGCCGCACCGAGGAGATCTTCGGCCGCTGGCTGAAGACCAAGAACCGCGACGCCGTCATCATCGCCACCAAGGTCTGCGGGCCGAGCCACGGCTGGATCAAGGGCTCCATGCGGGCCGGCATGACCGCGCTCGACCGCCACAACATCACCCGCGCCATCGAGGGCAGCCTCAAGCGCATGGATGTGGACTATGTGGACCTCTACCAGACCCACTGGCCCGACCACGGGACCGGCTATGAGGAGACCCTGCGCACCCTCGATGACCTGGTCCAGGCCGGCAAGGTGCGCATCATCGGCTGCTCCAACGAGACCAGCTGGGGCCTGACCAAGTCGGTGGCCGTGGCCGAGCGCGAGGGCACGGTGCGCTATGAGACCATCCAGAACAATTTCAGCCTGAACAACCGCCGCTTCGAGGACGAACTGGCCCAGGCCTGCCGCCAGGAGGGCGTCAGCCTGATCCCCTATTCGCCGCTCGCCGGCGGGGTGCTGTCAGGCAAGTACAAGGATGGCGCCCGGCCGGAGGGTGCGCGCTTCTCCAACTATCTGAACCTGGGCGGGCGCCAGGCGGCCATGGCCAAGCGCTTCGTCAACGACAAGACCCTGGAGGCCACCGACCGCTTCGCCGCCATCGCCGCTGAGGCCGGAATCTCGCTGGTGACGCTCGCCACGGCCTGGAGCAAGCAGCACGACTTCGTCGCCTCCACCATCGTCGGCGCCACCCACGAAGACCAGCTCCCCGACATCCTGGCCGCCATGGACCTGACCCTGAGCGACGAGGTCATGAAGGCCATCGACAAGGTGTCGAAGGAGATCCTGTACCCGATGGGGTGAGGGGGACGGGGCGCTCAGCCTCGGCGGAGCGCCGCGCCCCAGATGGCCAGATTGAAGGCGAACTGACCGGGCTCGGTGGCCTCCACCCTTATGGCGATGGGCACCATACAGGGGCCAACGTGCTCGGGGATGGCGTTGTATTGGGTGACCACGCCGTCCATGATCAGGGGCTGGATGATGTTCATGTCGGTGCGGTACTTCATCTCCTCCACGAAGGGCGGAACATAGACGATGTTCTCCGGCGCGCGGGGGCCGCCGAACTCCTCCGGCAGCAGCAGGAGTTCGACCAGCACGCCCTCCTCCACCAGGGCCTTGGCCTTCTCCGGTGAGTCCACATAGGACCAGTCGGGGCCTACGGGGTCTCCCGGCCCCGGCTCATAGCCGGCTTCGCGGAGAAGCTGGTCGGCCAACGCCTTGGAGTCATGCTCAGCCGGCGCGGCCGGGCCGAACCAGCGGCGGAGTCGTTGAAAAAGATCGTTCACGGCCAAACCCCCATGCCGCTGAAGTCAGGCCGGGCGCCACTGGAGGGCGAGCAGCTGCAGGGCCACTATCGCTGAGGCGGCGGCCGATGTCAGTGCTGGAAACCTAGGATAGTGCCGGCGGCTCTGGCGAAGGCTGGGGCAAGCCACACGACTTCGTCGCCTCCACCGTTGTTGGCGCCACTCACGAAAACCTGCTCCCCGACATCCTTGCTCCGCCATGGACGCGACCCTGGGCGACGAGGTGATGAAGGCCATCGACAAGGTGTCGAAGGAGACCCTGTACCCGATGGGGTGATGGGGCGGCTTGGCACCAGTTTCGGAAGTCAGGCCGTGTGCGACATCACCACATTCCTGAAGCGGTAGCCGAGCACATTCGCATCTGATCGGCCGGCGTTCGCCGTCATGCCCCGATCCGCTGGAACACCACATCCGCCGTTGTCCAAGGACGCTCGTCCGCATGATATTCGTAAATCGACGCCATGAAACGTTGATGGACTCGTGCGTGCTCGCGCAACCCATCACCAGCATCCCAGAATGTGACGCCACCTACCTCAGAAACCGCCTTGAGATAGCCACGCGCGACCCGTGCGTCTGGTGCGTGTTCTGCTATCCAAGCTCGCGCCACTACCCAAGACGCCGGCCCCTCAACCAAGGTCAGACCTTCACTTGCCCATTTGGAGATCGCTGATAACGCGCCGCGCGCGATTACCGTATCCGCCCACGAGCGTTCCTGTAGCTCCGGCTTCTCCAAAAATTTGTCTAACTCTACGATCCAGCATGGCAGATCGAGTTCCCGGGCGAAGCGTTCGACAATACTGGACTTGCCCGCACCTGGAAGCCCTTCAAGAACAGCCAGATCGAAGCCATCAATCTTAAGCTGATTTAGCCATTTGCGAACTTCGTCTGCTATCGCGTCATCACCGGCGCTCACCGTCAGCATGCATGAATCCCAATCCCAACAACCATGAAGGCCTCACCCAAATCATCTAACGCGCAGTCATTGTTGCCGACACTCCCAACGTCCGAGAAGGGCCCAATTCGGTGGGCCTCCACACCCGCTAGACGCCTCCCCCGCCCTGCCCCTAACGTCCGCGCCGAACCGCGGTATCATCTGCGGGCGTGAGAACGGGGAAACACATGTTCAATCACATCATGGTCGGGACCAACGATATCGAGCGGTCCAAGGCCTTTTACGACGCCGTCCTGGCGACGCTGGGGGCCGGGCAGCCGGCGGCCAATGCGGCGCCCACAGGGCACAAGCGGCTGTTCTACATCCACAACGGCTCGGTCTTCTGCGTCAGCGAGCCGATCAACGGCGAGCCGGCCACCTTCGGCAATGGCGGCACCATCGGCTTCAAGTGCGACAGCCCTGAACAGGTGAAGACCTTCCACGACGTGGCCGTGGCCCACGGCGGCGTCTCCATCGAGGACCCGCCGGGCCTGCGCGAGGGCGGCATGGGCTCCCTGCACCTGGCCTATGTGCGCGATCCCGACGGCAACAAGCTGTGTGCGCTGTACCGCCCGTAGGCCTCTAGACGCCCCTGGCCGCGTCGCTTCAGGATGCGGCCAGGATGGCTGCGGCCAGGTCGTGGCCGGAGCGCCAGGCGGCCTCCACCCGGGCGCCGGCCAGCCAGTCGCCGCAGGCGCCGATCCGCATATCCGGTGACCACAGGGGCGCTCCGCCCTTCGCCGTCGTGCGGGCATAGCGCCATCGGTGGGCCTGAAGCGACAGGGTCTCCGGCAAGGGCTGGCCATGGGCCTCGGCCAGCGCCGCCAGCAGGGCCTGCGCCACAGCATCGGCCCCCTCCTCCAGATGCGCCCGCGACCAGTCGGGCGAGGCCTGGACCACCCAGGCCTCCGGCCCCGTGCGGCCAGGCTTGGCGCTGTTGCGGGCGGCCCAGGCCAGCGGGCCATCCTGGCGCAGGACATCGGCGGTGAGGCTCAAAGATCCTGCAAAGGCCGCCATCATGGTCCAGCAGGGTTCGGAGACGATGGCGCCGGCCTGGGCGGCCATGTCAGGCGCGATGGTGGCCAGCAGGACGGCGGCCTGTTCGCTGGGGGTGGCGACCACCACGGTCTGCGCGCTGAAGGGGGCGAACCCCTCCCCGCTCAGGCGCCAGGCCGCGCCGTCGCGGGCGATCGCGTCCACCCGGGCCTGCCAGGTGACGTCCAGGGCCTCTGCCATCGCCCGGATGGGGGCGTTCATGCCGGGCACGCCCACCAGAGCCTCAGAGCCTGCGGCCGGCCAGGGCGCGGCGACGCCGGCCGCCTGCCAGGCGGCCGCGCGGGCGGCGAATTCTGGGTCGCGGACGGTGAAGAACTGGGCCCCGTGGTCGAAGCTCACCTGACCCTGGGGCGTCTCGATCCTGCGGGTGGACATGCGACCGCCCGGCCCCCGGCCCTTGTCTAGCACCAGGACAGCGTGGCCGGCGTCGCTAAGCGCCTGCGCGCAGGAGAGGCCGGCCATGCCGGCGCCGATGATGGTGATCTTCATCAGGTCTCGTCTTTCCTCAACCGGCTTCGCGCAGGACGGCGGCGGGACGGCGCGACAGGGCCGCAAACGCCGCCAGCGCCCCGCCGAGCGCGCCGAGCGCCGTGGTGCCGCCGAGAATCCCTAAGATCACCGGCCAGTCGACGCTCCAGGTGGCGTTGAACACCTGGGTCACCACAGGCCAGGCGCCGGCGGCGCCCAGGCTTGCGCCGGCCAGCCCTGCGATCACGCCCACCAGGCCGTACTCCACCAGATAGGCGCTGACGATCTGGCCCCGGGTCCCGCCCAGGACCTTGAGCGTGGCCGCCTCCCGGGCGCGGAAACGGGCGCCGGCCGCAATGGCGCCGATCAGCACCAGGACGCCGGCCGCCCCGGCCACGGCCGCAGCGCCGCGGATGGCCAGCGCCAGGCGGTCGAACAGGGTGGCGGCCTGTTCCAGCTGGTCGCGGATGCTGATGACATTGACGCCAGCAAAATCGGCGGCGAGGCCTTGGGTGACGGCGGCCTCCTCCTCGCGGCTGGCCATGGCGATGGCCACATGCCGGGGGTTTGCGCCCGCGATGGCGCCGGCGTTGAGGATGACGCCGAAATTGGCGCCGAAGCCGCCCCAGTCCACCTCGCGCAGCACGGCGATCTGGGCGTCGATCTCGCGGCCCAGGACCTGCAGGGTGATCATGTCGCCGACCTTGAGGTCCGCGCCCCTGGCCGCCTCCTGCTCGAAGGCCACCAGGGGCGGACCGGCATAGTCGGGCGTCCACCAGGCGCCGGCCGTGACCTTGGAGTCCTCCGGCGCCCCGTCCAGGGCCGACATGGTCAGGTCCTCGTCAAAGGCCCAGCGTTCGCCCCGGTCGATGGCCTCGATGTCCACCGGCTGGCCCTTCAGGCGGGTGATGCGGCCGGTGATCAGCGGCAGGCGGTTGTAGCGGTCGATCCCGGGCGCGTTCAGGGCCTCATTGATCACCGCGTCAAAGGCCGCGACCCGCTCACCGGGGATTTCGGTAAAGACCAGCGACGGCGCGGTGCGCGGCGCCACCACGCTGACCTGGGCCAGCAGGCTCGACTGGATCAGGACGATGGCCGACAGCAGCGCGACGCCCAGCCCAATGGCGGGGGTCGCCGTGCGGGCCGCCGAGCGGGGGCCGGCCAGATTGGCGAGGCCCAGGCGCACCGATCCGCGGGCGAAGCGGCGCACCCGTCCGGCCCCCCAGGCTGCGGCCAGACCCAGCAGGCTAAGCGCCAGAAACGCGCCCGCCGCCCCGCCGATGAGACCTGCGGCGGCCCAGCGGCTAGGGGCGGTGAGGATGGCCAGGCCCGCCAGGCCGAGTGCGGCGGCCACCGCGAGCGCGGTCTCGAGGCTGAGCGTCGGGCGGCCCGACATCTCCTTGCGGAACAGGGACGAGGGCGGCGTGGTCCGGGCTCTGGCCAGCGGCCAGAGGGAGAAGGCGGCCGCCGCCAGCACCCCGAAGGCTGCGGCCCGGGCCAGGGGCTCGGGATAGACGGCGAACAGGGCCGGCACCGGCAACTGCTCGGCCGCCAAAGCCCCGATGATCAGCGGCGTCACCGCGCCGATGGCCAGACCAATGCCCACCCCCAGCAGGGCGAGCACGCCGATCTGGATCAGATAGATGTCGCGGATCAGCACCCCTGAGGCCCCGAGGGCCTTAAGCGTGGCGATGGAGGCCTTGCGGCCCTCCAGATAGGACGAGACCGCCCCGCCGACGCCCAGGCCGCCGGCCACCAGGGAGGCGAGGCCGATGAAGCCCAGGAAGTATTCCAGCTGGTCGATCAGCCGGCCGGCGCCGGCGGCGGCTTCGGAGCGGTCGCGGGCCTCGAAGATGGCGTCGGGGAAGGTCTCGCGGACCTCTTCGATCACCGCCTTGGGGTCGGCCTCGGCCGGCAGCACAACCCGCACCGCCTCGCCAAACAGTCCCCCGGCGCCCAGCAGGCCCGCAGCCTCCACCGTGGTCACATCGGTGAGCACCCGGGGACCGAGCGCAAAGCCGCGGCCGATCCGGTCAGGCTCGGAGATCAGCACTGCGCCGACCCGCAAGGTCTGGCTGCCGACGGCGAAGGTGTCGCCCAGCTCCAGATCCAGCCGGTCGAGCAGGGCCTGCTCCACCGCAGCGCCAGGAACGCCGCCCGCAGGCGCAAGCGCGGCGGCGAGGCTGTCTGCGCCGTCGAGCTGGACCACGCCCACCAGGGGATAGGTGTCGGCCACCCCGCGCACGCCCACCAGCCGGCGCTGGCCGGTCGGGGTCTGCGCCATGGCGTTGGCGCGGACCGAATAGGCGCTGGGACCCAGGGCCTCGAACACCGCCCGTTCTTGCGGGGTGAAGCGGCGCTGGTCGATGCTGAACACCACATCGCCGCCGAGGATCTCCCGGGCCTGACTGGCCAGGCCCTGGCGGAAGGCTTCGGCCGTAGAGCCCGCCGCGGCGATGGCCGCGACGCCCAGGGCGAGACAGGCCAGGAAGATGCGGAAACCTGCGACCCCGCTCCTCAGCTCCCGCCCGGCGAACCGCAGGGCGAGCCTCATGCGGCGGCCTCTGGCGCGGTCGGGACGATCAGGCCATCGNNGCCGCGCCGGCCTGGGCCAGCAGGTCGAACATCAGGTCGGCCACCATGGCGCCATTGGCGCCGTCCAGGTTTCCGGTGGGCTCGTCGGCGAACAGCAGTTCAGGCTGGACGGTGAGCGCGCGGGCCAGCGCCACCCGCTGCTGCTCCCCGCCCGACAGCTGGTGCGGATAGTGGGTCAGCCTCGACCCCAGACCCACCCGCCCGAGCCAGGCCTCGGCCTCTCCCATGGCGTCGTCCCGCCCGGCCAGCTCCAGGGGGGCCGCGACATTCTCCCGCGCGGTCATGTTGGGCAGCAGGTGGAAGCTCTGAAAGACCAGCCCCACCCGACCGCGACGCAGGCGGGCGCGGCCGTCCTCATCCAGGGCGCCGAGGTCGTGGCCGAACAGCTGCACCGTCCCGCTGGTGGGCGTCTCCAGCCCGGCGGCCACCGAGATCAGCGACGACTTGCCCGAGCCCGAGGGGCCGATGATGGCCACCGTCTCGCCGGCGGATACGGTCAGGTCGACGCCGCGCAGGATGTTCACTGACCCGGCCACAGAGGGCAGGCTGAGCGTCAGGGCCGACAGGCTAAGCGGCGGCGGGGCGGACGGGGATTCGGTCATGGGGCTCCCGAGGGCGGATTGGGCGTTTCATGCCCGCCCGGCCGACCTATATGGGGAAGCACAGCCATGATCGCACCCCAATCCTTGCTCTCCCGCCGCACCCTTCTGCTCAGCGCCCTGGCCCTGGGCGTCAGCGCCTGCAGCCGGGAGGCTGGCGCCCCGGCTTCTGCCGCCGCCGATGAGGCTGCGCCGCCGCCGCCGCCGCTCCCGCAGGCCGCTGGCGACCTGCCGGTGGTCGCCCTGTTGGGAGACTCCATCACCGCCGGCTACGGCCTGCCGGCGAAGGACGCCCTGCCCGCCCAGCTGGAGGCGGCCCTGGCGGCGGCCGGAACGCCTGCGCGGGTGCGGGCCGCCGGCGTGTCCGGCGACACCACGGCCGGCGCGCTCGCCCGGGTGGACTTCAGCATCCAGGACGACACCGACCTGTGCGTCGTGGCCCTGGGCGGCAACGACCTGTTGCAGGGGATCGAGCCGGCGACCATGCGGGCCAATCTGGAGGGGATCATCACCCGGCTGAAGGCCCGCAGCATCCCGATCCTGCTGGCCGGCATGCAGGCGCCCCCCAGCTATGGCGCTTACGCCACTGACTTCGCCGCGGTGTTCGAAGGCCTCGCCCGCGAGCACGACGTCGCCCTCTATCCCTTCCTGCTGGACGGCGTCGCCCTCGACCCCGCCCTGAACCAGGACGACGGCATCCACCCCAATGCGG
>DJWR01000032.1 GCA_002441055.1 Caulobacteraceae bacterium UBA6225
GCCTGGCCTGGCTTGACCTGGAGGGGCCGGGAAAGGGGATGCTGGAGGACCTGCCCGGCCCTGGCGTCTATCAGGTGGCAGAGCGCCCGCGGGACCAGCTGATGACTCCAGAGATGCGCCGCCTGCTCTGAGGCGGCGGTTCAGCTCTCCGCCATGGGCGGTTTGGACGCCCGGCAGCGGTCGGAGCAGTACTTCACCTGCGGCCAGTCCCGAGTCCACTTCTTACGCCAGGCGAAGGGCCGTCCGCAGGCGGCGCAGACCTTGGTCGGCAGGTCGGCCTTCTGGCGCATCTTGGCCATGGGACGTCAGTCCTGATCCGGACCGAGGGGGGCGGTGTCGACTGTTTCCCCCACCATGTCGCGCAAGGGCAGACGCGCCCGCAGGCGGATGGCCAGCAGGGCCATGCCGCTGACCTTGCGCTGCACGAACAGGGTCTCGGCTGGCGGGGCGTGCCAGGCGGCGCGATCGGCGGCGATCGTCTCGGCCTTCTGTCGCACCTGCTCCACAAAGGCCCTGTCGGCGAAGTCAAACAGGCCCGGCCGGCCCAGGTGACGCAGCAGGATGCCGATCATCTCGTCGATAGCGGGGCCATGGCACTGCAATAGGACGGGCGACAGAAAGCCTGCCTCCACCAGCGCCAGCCGTAGAGCCGGCAGGTCCTCCGACAGTCCGGCCAGCGCCAGGCGTCGATAGGCGGCCGTTGTGTGATCGCTCACCGCCATGGCCGCGCCGAAGTCCAGCAGCACGATCTTCTGGCTCTCCGCCTGCCAGCGGTAATTGGCGAAGTTGGGATCAGTCTGCATGTAGCCGAATGCAAACAGCTCCCGCAGGGCCAGGCCGATGAGGGCGCCCATGGCGCCGTCGCGGACGGCCTGGGGGGCGGCCTGCAACGTCTCGATGGGGTCGCCGGGGATGTAGTCCATGACCAGCACCCGCTCGCGACACAGGTTCTCCACCGGCTCGGGCACGAGGAAGGCCGGGTCGTCGGCCAGCAGGGCGCGGCAGCGGCGCATCTGGTCGGCCTCACGGAGGTAGTCCGCCTCTTCGCGCAGCTGCCGCTTGGCGTGCCCCAGCAGGGGGCCGATGTCGAGCCCGCCGGGCAGCAGGCCGGACATGCGCAGCAGGCTCGCCACATTGTCCACATCGGCGTCGATGCTGGCCGCCACGCCGGGATACTGCACCTTGATGGCCAGCTGGCGGCCGTCACGCAGGGTGGCGCGGTGAACCTGGCCGATGGAGGCTGCGGCGATGGGCGTGGTCTCGAACTGGGCGAATCGCCTGCGCCAGTCCGGACCCCAGGCGGCTTCCAATACCCGATGCAGCTGGGCCGGGGGCATGAAGTGGGCCGCGTCGCGCAGGCGGGCGAGAATCGCCGTGAGCTCCGGCGGCAGGACGTCGCCGCCATCCATGGAGATCATCTGGCCAAGCTTCATGGCCGCCCCGCGCAGGCGCGACAGCTGCTCGGTCACCCGCAGGGCGTTGGCCGGGGTCAGCATCAGGTCAGACAGGTGCGGGCGCTGACCGTCGGCCAACCGGCGGGCGCCCTCGGCGAGCATGCCCCCGGCCACGCCCCCGGCCAGCTGGCCAAAGGAGGCCAGACGGGCCATCCGCCCCGACGGCACCTTGCGATATCGCGATTGCGTCATTCCCACCGATCCTCGGGCCCGCCCCCGGACGAACTCGGCGTCGCCATCCACGCGCCCCCTCGTCCCGCCGGCCTGGGCGGTCTCAACGGGCGATGTGGTGACGCGGTCACGCCATGGCCAGAGCGCGCAGATGTCGCGGTCGAAAAAGGCGCTGTGGGATTAGAGGGGGGCCGGCGCGGTGTGGCGCGACGGGCTTGAAACCTTGGCTGGGGAACTAGGACTCGAACCTAGAATGACGGTACCAAAAACCGCTGTGTTACCATTACACCATTCCCCAGCAGGAACGGCAGCGGAGGGTGTCCCCCCGCGGCGAGGGCGTGGGAATAGCAAAAGCCGATTCCAGATGCAACGGCCGTGCAGTCGCTTGCGGGCCTGAAATCGCTCCTCTATAAGGCCGCCTCCAAGTCGGAGTGTGGCTCAGTCTGGTAGAGCACCGCGTTCGGGACGCGGGGGTCGCAGGTTCGAATCCTGCCACTCCGACCATTCATCTCCCCGCCGTAAGCGGGTTCGAGACCTTCCCAGACCCTCAGTCGTGCGGCCGGCTCGCAGTTCGCCGCGCTTGTTGTGCCTGCAGGCCATGAAAGCGCTTGCCATCTCCGGAACAAACCAGCAACGGTATGAACTAACGGAGGGGTGGCATGTCCTGGTTTGACAATCTGAAGTCTATGTTCACGGGCCGCGCCCCGCCGCGGGAGCCCCGGCCGGACCGGGTTCCGGAGGTCGTGGCCGAGATGGAGGCTCGAGCGACGCCCTGTATTCGCCTCACGCCCGGCGGCGATGGGCGTTCCCGGCTGGGCGGCCTGCCCCAGATGACCAGCGACTGGCCGCGCTCGGATGGACGGGCCCTGGGCTTTGTGGCCCAGCTTGATCTTCCGACCCTGCGAGCGGCAGGCGGGCCAGACTGGCTTCCGGCGGAGGGTCGCCTGCTGGTCTTCTACGACTTCGAGCATCAACCGTGGGGCATTGAGCCCAGCGACCTGGGAACCTTCGTGGTCCGCCATGAGGTCGGCGAGGCGCCGCTAGCCCAGGCGCCGGGGGACCTTCATGAGGATGCGCAGTTTCCGGCCTACCCGGTAACCTATGTTCAGGCGCGCTCCTATGCGGGATGGGAGCGGCTGAGCGTCGACTGGAACAGCCTGAGCAAACAGGAAGACCGTGAGCTCGAACGCATCCTTGATGAGCAGGCGCCGGCGGAGCCGGCCCATCAGATCGGCGGCTATCCGGCGCCCATCCAGGCCGACGGGATGGAGGAGGACTGCCAGAGGATCGTCTCAGGCCTGTTCGACGCCGCCATGGGCGCGCCTCAGAGCCGGAGCGAGGATTGGCGGCTGCTGCTGCAGGTCGACAGCGACAATGAGGTCGGCGTCATGTGGGGCGACACCGGCCGGATCTATATCTGGGTCCGCGAACAGGACGCCCGGGCCGGGGACTTCTCCAAGGCCTGGCTGATCCTGCAGTGTTCCTGAGCCCGCGGGCGTCAGCCCGCCGCGTTCAGATCCCAATCATAGGCGTAGCCGGTGATGGCCGGGCGGCGCGCCAGGACCGCGCGCAAGGGCGGGGCGGCGAAGCGGGCGAGATGGTTCAGGACATCGGCCTCATCGGCCCCGAAGTCTTCGGCGTACCACTTGTAGATGGATGAGAGAATCAAACCCTTGGTTGTGACCTGCACTCCGCGGGGATGGTTCACATAGGCCCGGGCGGCCTGGTCCAGATCAGCGGCGAGGGTCGCGCCGCGCCAGGCCCGCAGGGGCAGGTTCGGGCAGCTGATCGAGGCGCAGTTCAGGGCGTAGTGGATCATGGGATCGCCCATGGGGCGAAGGATCTCATGCTCCACCTCATGCAGCGACAGCCGTCGGCCGTCCACCCGCAGGGTCTTGGCCTTCCAGGGGCCGAAGGAGACCAGGGTCGCGCGGATCGCCAGGATCGACTTGACCGGATAGGCGTCCAGCACCACCCGCAGGGTCTCGGCGTTATAGAGATTGCTCCAGTAGGCGATCTGCTCAGACCGCGATCGCCCCTTGGACCCCACCCCCTGCAGAGCCTCCACATAGGCCGCGAGCCCCGCACGGTCGGCTGGATTAGCGCGCCAGACCCGATAGTCGACCCGGTTGATCCCATCAGCCCCAGCTCGCAGATAGCGACTGAGTAACCGGTCAAAGACCTGGGGCGCGGCGGCGGCCCCCTGCGCCGCGACGGATGTTGAAACCGTNNTCGCCGCCGGTCCATGAGCATCCCTTATCGCTGTGGTGTCCAAAGACCATACGCGCACCTGGCCAGGGGCGTTACGGCGCGCCAGGCCATTTCACAGCGATTGCCGTCGAAAATCATTTTGAGATCAAAATGAGCTTCGCCATGGCTAGTTTTCGTGTGGAAACAACGCCTCTGACCAGGATTTTCGAGGCCGCTCTCGCCTGCCAAGCGAGATTCTTTCGCGCAAAATGCAGGGATTTGTTTGCCAGCGACCATTCTATCGGTACAGGGTAGCGCGCAAGCTACAGGAAATGAGCAAACTATGACGACCGGAACAGTGAAGTGGTTCAACGCCACGAAGGGCTATGGCTTCATTCAGCCCGATGATGGCGGAGCCGACGTGTTTCTTCACATCAGCGCCGTTGAACAAGCGGGCATGAGCTCGGTGAACGAAGGCGACAAGCTCTCCTTCGAGCTCGAAAAGGACCGTAAGTCGGGCAAGATGTCCGCCGGCCAGCTCCAGAAGGCCTAAAGGCTAACGGATTTGGGCCCCGGCCGGCGACGGCCGGGGCTTCGATCTTCTTGATATTGAGGCGCGACGGGACCTTCCCGCCCCTCTAGTCTGGCGGCCATGGCCGCTGACGACCCCTCCTCTGCCCCACCCTTGAAAATCTCTGACCTGGCCAAGAGCGTGCCGGGCGGCCGACGGCTGTTCTCGAACCTGGCGCTCGACATGGCGCCTGGGGAGATCGTCGCGATCATGGGCGAGTCCGGCGTGGGCAAATCGACCCTGCTCAACCTGGTGGCTGGCCTCGACCGCGCCGATGCTGGGCGCATTGAGATTGATGGTGTCGACCTCTCAACCCTGGACGATGACGCCCGGACCGGCCTGCGCCGCGACCGCATCGGTTTTGTCTTCCAGGCCTTTCACATCCTGCCGCACCTGACCCTGGCCCAGAATGTGGCTCTGCCGTTGGTCCTGGCCCGCCGTCCGGAGGCCGAGGCTTTGAAGGCCGCCACGATCATGCTCGACCAGGTCGGTTTGGAGGGCCGCGGTCAGGACTTCCCCGCCCAGGTCTCTGGCGGCGAGATGCAGCGCATCGCCCTGGCCCGGGCGCTCGTCCACCGCCCGGCCCTGGTTCTGGCTGACGAACCCACCGGCAATCTCGATCCCCAGACCGCCGACGTCATCCTGGCCTTGTTGTGCGAGCAGTTGCGCGCCTCAGGCGCCGCGGCGGTCATCGTCACCCATTCGGAGCGGGCGGCAGCCGCCGCCGATCGGGTGCTGACCCTCACCGCCGATGGTCTCGTCGCCCATGGACTCTAGGGGGGCGGCCGTGTCGTCCTCAGGCTTAAGCCCCCGCCTGCTGGGCTGGATGGTGTTGGGGGAGTGGCGCGCTCAGCCTGGTCGCACCCTGGCGGCGATCCTGGCCATCGCCGTGGGCGTCGGCCTTGGCCTGGCCATCCATCTGGTCAATCGCTCGGCCCTGGACGAGTTCGCCGGCGCGATCCGGAGCGTCAGCGGCGCGGCCGATCTGCAGGTCCAGGCGGCGAGTCCGCTCGGCTTCGACGAAGGCCTCTATCCCATCCTCGCGCGTCTGGCGGGCGTGGCGACGGTCAGTCCCGTCGTAGAGCTGCGCGCCCGCACGGACGGGGGCGAGCCCCTGACCCTGCTCGGCCTCGATCCTTTGCGCGCCGCAGCCGTCACGCCCAATCTTCTGGGCGGCGGCCCAGTCGGCGGCGGCGAGGGCGGTGTGACCACCGCAGAGGCGGTGTTTGACCTGGACGCCATCACTCTTTCGCCAGCCGCCCTGCAACAGAGCGGGCTGCGGGTGGGGGACAGGGTCGGACTGAACGCCGGGGGGCAGAGCGCAAGCTTCCGTATCGTCGGCGTCCTCGAGGGGGTCAGCGGTGACCGGGCCCTGGGGGTGATCGACATCGCCGCGGCCCAGTGGCGGTTCGCCCAACTTGGGCGCCTGCAACGGCTGGACCTGCGGCTTGCTGCGGGCGTCGATCGCGCCGCCATCGAGCGGACGGTCCAGGCGGCGCTGCCCGCCGAAGCCGCCCTGGTCACGCCCCAGAGCGAGATGCGCCGCACCGAGAGCCTCTCGCGAGCCTACCGGGTCAATCTCCAGATGCTGGCCCTGGTGGCCCTGCTCACCGGCGGATTTCTGGTCTATTCGGCCCAATCGCTGTCGGTCACTCGACGGCGGCCGCAGTTCGCCCTGTTGCGAGTGCTGGGCCTGCCGGCCCGAGGCATGCTGGGCCAGGTGTTGATCGAGGGGGTCGTTCTGGGCCTGGTCGGCGCCGCCCTGGGCATGGCCCTCGGCGTGGGCCTGGCCGAACTCGCTCTGCGATTGCTCGGCGGGGACCTCGGGGGCGGCTATTTCCGCGGCGGGCGTCCGCCGCTGGTCTTCACGCCGCTGGCCGCGGCGATCATCTTCGCCCTGGGCGTCGCCATCGCCGTCCTTGGCAGTCTCTTCCCGGCCCTGGCGGCCGAGCGCATTCCGGCGGCCGTCGCCCTCAAGACAGGGTCAGGGGAAAGCGGCGAGATCGCCCGCCAGGCCCCGCCGTGGATCAGCCTTGGTCTCCTGGCCCTGGGCGGATTGGCGGCCCTGGGCCCGCCCATCGGCGGTGTCCCCGTTTTTGGCTATGGCGCCATCGCCCTGATCCTGGCCGGCGGGGTTGGCGCCATGCCCTGGCTGGCGCGGGGGCTACTGGCGCCCTTGCGGCGCCTCAGGGCGCCGGCCCCGCCCATCGCCCTGGCCATCGCCCGACTGTGGGGCGCCCCGCGTCAGGCGGCTGTGGCGCTTTGCGGTATCGTCGCCAGCACCAGCCTCATGGTGGCCATGGCCGTTATGGTGACCAGCTTCCGCGGCTCGGTGGAGGACTGGCTGATCCAGATCCTGCCGGCCGACATCTATATGCGGCTCGACCCTGGCCTCTCCCTCGATCCCGAAGCCCAGGCCAGGCTCGCCGGCGCCCCGGAAGCCGCCACCATCGAGTTCCGCCAGAGTTTCAATCTGCGCCTCAGTCCCGAGCGGCCACCAGTCCAGGTCAGCGCCCGGGGACGGCCAGGCGCCGGCGCAGGAGAAGGTCTGCCCCTGGTAGGCCCCCAGGTTCGTCCCGACGGCGCATCAGCCTGGATCTCCGAACCCATGGCCAGGCTCTATGACCTGAGCCCCGGCGATGGTCTGACCCTGCCCATCGGGCCCGGCGCCCAGGCGCAGGTGACCGTGGCCGGGGTCTGGCGGGACTATTACAACCAGTTTGGGGCTCTGATCCTCGATCAGGCGGCCTACACCACCCTGACTGGCGACGCCGGCCGCGGCGAGGCCGCAATCACGCTCGCCCCCAGCGTCGAGCCTGCAGAGGCCATTGAGGCCTTCCGTGCGCGCCTGCCGCCCTCGATCGCGTCAGGGGCCGACTTCGCCGAGCCCCGGGAGATCCGCGCCGTAGCGCTGCGGATTTTCGACCGTTCCTTCGCGGTGACCTACGCACTGGAAGCCATCGCCATCCTGGTGGGCCTGGCCGGGGTGGCGACCACCTTCTCGGCCCAGACGCTGGCCCGTCGCAAGGAGTTCGGCATGCTGCGCCATGTGGGGGTGCGGCGCGGTCAGATCATTCAGATGCTGGCCACCGAAGGCGCCCTGCTCGGCGCTATCGGCGCCCTGGCCGGCCTGACGCTCGGCTTGATCATGAGCCAGGTGCTGATCCACGTGGTCAATCCGCAGTCCTTCAACTGGACCATGGAGACCCGACTGCCCTGGCCCCTGCTGGCCAGTCTGGCCGCCGCCCTGGTGGCCACCTCGGCCGGCGCCGCGGTGCTGGCCGGGCGCGGGGCGGTGGCCGAAAGCGCCGTGCGCGCCGTACGGGAGGACTGGTGATGATCCCCCGTCGCGTCTTCGCCGGCCTGCTCGGTGCAGGCCTGATCCTGCCAGCCATGCCGGGCCTCGCCCGAGACCGGGCCGGCGCGCCGGTCTTCGCCCCGGTGCGGCCTGGCCGCCCCTTGTCCTTCCCCGCCGATCACGGCGCCCACCCGGACTTCAGGACCGAGTGGTGGTACGTCACCGGCTGGCTGCAGGCGCAGGGCCAGCCCATCGGGTTCCAGATCACCTTCTTCCGGATCCGCACTGGCGCCGACACCCGCAATCCCAGCGCGTTCGCCCCCACCCAGGTGATCTTCGCCCATGCGGCCATCTCCGATCCCGCCGTGGGCCGGCTGCTTCACGCCCAGCGCATCGCCCGGGCAGGCTTTGGCTTGGCGCAGGCCAAGGTGGGCGACATGGATCTGGTCCTCGACGATTGGCGGCTGCGCCGGACGGCTGGCGGCGTGCTGAAGGCTTCGGCCGGAGATCAGGCTTTCGCCCTGGACCTTTCCCTCGCCCCCACACAGCCGCCCCTGCTGCAGGGCGAGCAGGGGTTCAGTCGCAAGGGGCCGCGCCCTGACCAGTCGAGCTACTATTACAGTCTCCCTCACCTGAAGGTGAGCGGCGCCCTGACCCGGGAGGGCCGGCGCATCCCCGTCACCGGCGAGGCCTGGATGGATCAGGAATGGTCCTCCACCCTGCTGGACGCCCGGGCGGTGGGCTGGGACTGGACGGGGATCAATCTGGACGACGGCGGTGCGCTGACCGCCTTTCAGGTACGCGATCAGCAGGGGCAGGCGGTCTGGGCCGGCGGTTCCCTGCGGGGAACTGACGGGCGGCTGACCATCTTCGGGCCGGGCGACGTACGGTTCGTCACCCGGCGTCAGTGGACTTCGCCCCGCACCGGCGCCCGCTATCCGATCGTCCGGGACGTCCAGGCGCGGACGCCAGCCGGTCCCCGGGTCTGGCGGCTGGAGCCCCTGTTTGACGATCAGGAACTCGACAGCCGTCCGGTGGGCCCGGTCTATTGGGAAGGCGCCGTGAAAACAGACAGCGGCCGGGGCTATCTTGAACTCACTGGCTATGACGCCCCGCTCGCGCTCTAGGTCCATCGCCTGTCCCTGAGCTAGACTGCTGGACCAAGATGTGGAGTGCGCCATGGCCTATTGGCTGCTGAAGTCCGAGCCGGACGTGTTCTCCTGGGACGACCTCGTGGCGCGCGGCGCGGCGGGAGAGCCCTGGAACGGGGTCCGCAACCACACCGCCAAGCTCAACATGATGGCCATGAAGCGCGGCGATCAGGCCTTTTTCTATCACTCCCAGGCCGGCAAGGAGATCGTCGGCGTCTGCGAGGTGATCGCCGAGGCCTATCCCGACCCCACCGACCCCAAGGGCGTCTTTGTCTGTGTCGATGTGCGGGCGCAGGCCCCCCTGCCCCGCCCCTTCACCCTGGCTGAGGCCAAGGCCGACCCTGCCCTGAAGGCGATGTCGTTGGTCACATCGTTCCGGCTTTCGGTGCAGCCCGTCACTGACGAAGAGTGGGCGCACATCCTGGCCTGTGTGGGCGCGGGCAAGACAGACGTCCAATGAGCAGACGCGCGGGACTGAAACTCGCCACCGCCCTCCTTGTGCTGGGCGCCATCGCCGCCCTGGTCCTGGTGATAAGCCGTCGACCGCCAGAGGTCGAGGTGCTGACCGTTCGGCCTGAGGCCACTGAACTGGTTCTCGCCGTGGTCGGCCGGGTCAGGCCCCTCGACCTGGTGGAGGTGCGCTCGCCCAATCCTGGGCAGGTCATCGAGTTGCTGGCCGACGATGGGGATCAGGTGGTGGAGGGCCAGGCCCTGGCTCTGATCCGCGCCACGGTTGAACAGGCCCAGACCGAGGCTGAAGCCGCCCGGGTGCGGGCGGCCCAGGCGCAGGCCGCCGAGGCGCGCCTGGCCTTTCAGCGCACAGAGGCCCTGGCGCGTGCTGGCTTCGCCGCCCAGGCCGCCCTGGACCAGGCCCGGGCGAGCCTGCGGTCGGCTGAGGCCGCCCTTACCGCGGCCCAGGCCACCGCCCGCGCCTCGGCCGCCCGCACCCGCGAGTTCATTGTCCGCGCCCCCATGGCAGGCGTGATCCTGGTCCGGCCCATCGACAGCGGACAGGTGGTCGGCGCGACAACCCCTCTGTTTGAGTTGGGGTCGCTGGAGGGCCTGGAAATCCTCGCCGAGGTGGATGAAGCCTATGCGGACGCCCTGCGTCCAGGCATGACCGCCCGCGCCGCCGCCTCGGGCGCAGAGGGCCAGTTTGATGCAGTGGTCAGCGAGGTGTCGCCAAAGGTCGACTCCGCCACCGGCGGACGGCTGGTGAAGGTGCGCCCCACGGCTAAGGCCGACCTGGCGCCAGGCCGCTCGGTGGATGTGACCATCGTGGTGGAGGTTCGCCCAGGCGCCCTGGTCATCCCCCGCCAGGCGGTGGTCGACGCCACCACCGCGCCCAAGGTCTATGTGCTCGACGCCGATGATGTCATCCAGGCCCGCGACAGCACCATCGCCCGCTGGCCCTCCCAGGGCGCGATCATCGAGCAGGGTCTGGCGGCAGGTGATCGGGTGGTGATGTCGCCGGGCGAGTTGCGCCCCGGTGACAAGGTCCGTCCGGTTTCGCCTGCAGATGCGGACTGAGACATGTTCGCCCTCAAGGTGGCCCGGCGCTATCTGACGTCAAATCCTGCGCAGACCGCCCTGCTGGTGACGGGAGTGGCCCTTGGCGTCACGGTCTTCATCTTCATCACCGCCTTGATTGAGGGCCTGGCCGTCAGGCTGACCGACGAGGTCACGGCCAACAGCGCCCATGTGACCCTGGAGCCCCCCACCCGGCTGGCGGAAATCCTGCGGGGGGATGAGGCGGTCCGCACTGAGGGTGTCGCCCTGGTCTCCACCTTCCAGCGCCGCCAGATCAGGGCATGGCGCTCCACAGCTGAATTGATCACGCGCCAGCCCGGGGTCTCGGCGCTCAGCCCGCAGATCAGCGGCAACGCCTTCCTGGTCAAGGGTGAGGCGGTCCAGCCGGTTTCGGTCACCGGACTGGAGCCGGAGGGGCTCGACGCCATAACTCCGATCACCCCGAACCTGGTCTCAGGCCAAGGCGCGCTGGGGGCCGACGGCCTGCTGATCGGGACGCAGCTCGCCGAGGACCTGGGCCTGACCGCCGGCCAGCCCGTGCTGCTGCGCACCGATCGCGGGGGCGAGCGCCTGTTGACCGTTCGCGGCATCTACAAGACGGGCCTGCAAAGCCTGGATTCCCGGGTCGCCTTCCTCTCCCTGCAGACCGCCAGACCCCTGTTCGATCTGCCCGAGGGCGTGACCAATATCGAGATCAAGCTGGATGATCCGGATCGGGCCCGCGAGGTGGCCGACTTCCTGGCCGGCGCCACGGGCCTTCGCGCCACGCCCTGGCAGGAGAAGAACCTGAACCTGGAGGACGCCCTGGAGGCCCAGGGGCGGACCGGAACCCTGATCCAGATCTTCTCCCTGATCTCCATCATCATCGGGGTGGCCAGCGCGCTGGTCCTGTCGGCCTATCGACGGCGCAGCGAGGTGGGGATCATGCGCGCCTTCGGCATCTCAGGGGGCTTCATCGTTGCAGTCTTCATGCTGCAAGGCCTGCTGATCGGACTGGCGGGCGGCCTGCTGGGATGCGCAAGCGGCTACGGGCTTTGCACCTTCCTCGCTTCCCTGACAGACGCCGACGGAAATCCGCCGCTGCCAATCGCCCCTGAGCGCGGCGGCTATGTGGCGGTGCTGATCCTGACGACCCTGGGGGCGGTTCTCGCCTCGGCCTTCCCGGCCCGGTCGGCCTCGCGGATCGATCCTCTGGAGGCGATCCAGCAATGAGGCAGGTTCTGCAGGCCCGGGGGATCGTCATGACCTTCCGCAATGGCGATGAGGAAACCGAGGTGCTGCGCGGCGTCGACGTGGACCTGGCGACCGGCGAGCTGGTGGCCCTGGTCGGGGCCTCGGGGTCGGGCAAGTCCACCCTGCTGTCGATCCTGGGCCTGCTGCTGCGGCCCACGGCGGGCGAGATCCAGATCGCCGGTGAGCGAGTCGATAGGCTGAACGAGAAGGCGCGGGCGGCCTTCCGCAACCGGCGCCTGGGGTTCGTCTTCCAGTTCCACCATCTGCTGCCGGACTTCACCGCCATGGAGAATGTGGCCTTTCCAGCCGCGGCGCCGGCTGGCGGCATAAGCCCAGAGATGCGCCGGCGCGCCCTGTCCCTGCTGGACCGCGTCGGCCTTTCGGATCGGGCTGACTTTCCCGCCACGCGGCTGTCTGGGGGGCAAAAACAACGGGTGGCGATCGCCCGGGCGTTGATGAACAAGCCCGACCTGATCATCGCCGACGAGCCGACGGGAAATCTCGACCTTCGCTCGGCCGGGCAGGTTCTGGACCTGATGGGAGAGGTCAATCGCCAGGATGGCGGGACTTTTCTGATCTGCACCCACGACGAGCATGTCGCCGCCCGCTGCGATCGCCGGATCCACCTGGTGGACGGCAAGGTCCAGCCGGATGGCGAGCGATCAGATCACCTGAATTGACGGCTCGCCCGTCACCATTCTGCCCACCACGGCGGACGCCTCGGCGCCCAGCTCCGCCAGCCGGGCGGTGAGCGCCGGCAGGGCAGCCTCATCCAGGGCGATCAGCAGGCCGCCGCTGGTCTGTGGGTCACACAGGATGTCTCGTCGCCACTCGGGGAAATCATCTGGCAGAATCACGGCCTCGCCATAGCTGGCCCAGTTGCGCCCCGAGGCGCCCGTCCGCACGCCGGCCTGGGACAGGGCCGCCACGCCGGGCAAGAGAACTGGAGCCTCAGCGCGAATCTCGGCCCCCAGACCCGCCCCGCGGCACATTTCCAGGGCGTGTCCCAACAGTCCAAAGCCGGTGACGTCCGTGACGCTGTGGACCCCGCTGAAGCCGCCCAGTTCTGCGCCGATCCGGTTGAGCTGTGTGGTCGACGAGATCAGGGCCTTATAACCCGCCCCGTCCAGCCGTTGCTGCTTGAAGGCCGCGCTGAGCACGCCAACGCCCAGGCCCTTGGTGAGCAGCAGGATATCGCCCGCCTGCGCCTTGCGGTTGGTCATCACCCGGTCGGGATGAACCAGGCCCAGGGCCACCAGGCCGTAGATCGGCTCGACGCTGTCGATGGAATGACCGCCGGCCACGGGAATGCCAGCGGCGGCGCACACCGCAGCCCCTCCGGAAAGGATTCCGGAGATCTGCTCGGTCGACAGCTTGCCGATCGGCATGCCGACAATGGCGAGCGCAAAGATCGGCGTCGCCCCCATGGCATAGACATCGGAGATGGCGTTGGTCGCGGCGATCCGTCCGAAGTCGTAGGGGTCATCCACCACGGGCATGAAGAAGTCGGTGGTGGCGACCAGGGCCTGCTCATCGTTCAACCGCCAAACCGCTGCGTCGTCAGAGGTCTCGGTTCCCACCATCAGGTTCGGAAACAGGGCCCCCTGGGGGATTCCAGCCAGGATCTCCCGCAGGACGGCCGGCGACAGCTTGCAGCCACAGCCGCCGCCATGAGCCAGATCGGTCAACCGCACCTGCTGCGCCATCGGGTCGTGTCCTTGTGTCGAAGGGTCTACGGATCGTTGTATAGCACCGGGCCGGAGGCGGGAGCGCGCTATGCCAGGATTTGACGTGACCGAGGCGGTGAGCGCCGCCGACCTCGCCCGCTATGATGCGGTGATCGATGTGCGCAGCCCCGCCGAGTTCGCCCTGGACCATGTGCCCGGGGCGGAAAACCTGCCGGTGCTCGATGACCAGCAGCGGGCGGAGGTTGGGACCATCTATGTGCAGGAGTCCCGCTTCCTCGCCCGCCGGATCGGCGCGGCCCATGTGGCCCGCAATATTGCACGCCATCTGGAGAAAGCCCTGGCGGACCGACCCGCCAGCTTTCGCCCGCTGATCTATTGCTGGCGTGGGGGTCAGAGATCGGAGGCCATGGCCACCATCCTCTCCCAGGTGGGATGGCCCGTGACCCTGCTGCGCGGCGGCTATCGCACCTACCGCCGGCTGGTGACCGCCCGGCTGTACGACACGCCCCAGGACCTGAAGCTCCTGCTGCTCGATGGGCACACGGGGTCGGCGAAGACCGAAATCCTCCACGAGCTGGCCGGTCTCGGGGTGCAGATCATCGATCTTGAAGGCCTGGCCGAGCATCGCGGCTCGCTCTTTGGCGCCCTGGTCGGGCGGCCGCAGCCGAGCCAGAAACTGTTTGAGTCCAGACTGTTGCGGGTGCTCGACACCCTTGATCTGGCCCGGCCGATCGTGGTGGAGGCCGAGGCCAGCAAGATCGGCGATCGCATGACGCCGCCGGTCCTATGGCGAGCCATGCAAAGCGCGCCCCGCATCGTGCTCGAAGCGCCCCAGGCCAGCCGGGCGCAGTACCTGGCCGCCGCCTATGGAGACATCTCGGCCGACACCGCCGCGCTGGAGGCCGCCTTTGATCGGCTGCCGGTGGCGCCCAGTCCAGAACGACGGGAGACCTGGCGGGCGATGATCGCCGCTGGCGCCTTTGCGGATCTGGCCCAGGCCCTGGTCGACCTGCATTATGACCCGGCCTACGACCGCGCCACCCGCAAGTCAGGCGTCCCTGTGGTGGCCAGGCTGCCAGTGGAGCCGTCCGATCCTGTAAGTCGGGCCGCCGCGGCCCGGGCGATCGCAGGCGAAGTGCGCACCATATTTGGCGGGACCTGAGGCGAAGAGGTCATCCATTTTCGATCTCGCCGGACCCAGCCTATGAACCGGCGGCCGGTCACATTGGTCAGGCTCATGTTACAGCAAGGCTTGTCAGGGCGCTCAGCATCGCCAAGCTAGGCGCAGAGTTGGGGAGGACTAGCCATATGGCCATGCAGTCGGGTGTCTTGGGGATGATTGAAAAGGTGGGCAACCGCCTACCTGATCCTGTGGTCATCTTCGTCTGGATGATCGCCGCCCTGTTCATTGGCAGCATGGTGGCCGCCGGGCTTGGCGCCTCTGCAGTCAATCCGGCCACCGGCGAGACCCTCACCGCCGTCAGCCTGGCGACCTCGGAGAACCTGCGACGCCTGTTTGTCGACATGCCCCGCACCCTCACCAGCTTTGCGCCTCTGGGCTTCGTGCTCACCGTGATGCTGGGGGCTGGCGTGGCCGAACGGACGGGGCTGTTCTCCGCCGCCATGCGAGCCAGTGTCTCCAAGGCGCCCAAGGCCCTGTTGACGCCGATCATCATCTTCACCGCGATCATTTCCAACCACGCCGCCGATGCGGCCTATGTGGTTTTGATCCCCCTCGCCGCAGTGGTGTTCGCCGCCGCAGGACGACATCCTGTGGCCGGAATCGCCGCAGCCTTCGCCGGGGTGTCCGGCGGGTTTTCAGCCAACATTTTTCCTGGCCATCTGGACGCCCTGCTGCTGGGAATCACTGAGCCGGCGGCCCGTCTGCTTGATCCTACCTGGACGGCGAATATCGCCGGCAACTGGTGGTTCATCCTGGCCATGACCGTGGTCTTCACCCCCCTGGGCTGGTGGGTCACCGACAAGATCGTCGAGCCGCGCCTGGGCCCGTGGGCGCCCGTGGGGCCAACGTCCGAGGTCGCCGAGAGCGAGGCCGACGGCGAGGCGGCCAGCGCCCGAGAACGCAAGGGTCTGATCTGGGCGGGCGTCGGCGCCGTGGTGGTGGTCGGCCTGTGGGCGGCCATGACCGTTGGACCAGCCGCCCCCTTCATCAATGCCGAAGGGGGGCTCGGAGAGCGGCTCACGCCCTTCTATTCGTCTCTGGTGGCGGGGTTCTTCCTCCTCTTCCTGGTCTGCGGCGTGGCCTATGGGGCCGCCGTGGGCACGGTGAAGAGCCAGGGCGACGTGGTGCGATTGACCGGCCAGTCCATGGCCGAAATGGGTCCCTATGTCGTCCTGGCCTTCGTCGCCGCCCACTTCGTGGCCATGTTCAACTGGTCAAACCTCGGGGCCATCATCGCCATCCATGGCGCGGAGGGCCTGCGGGCCTCAGGCCTGCCCCTGCCCCTCCTGCTCACCGCCATCGTTCTCCTGACCGCCACCATCAACATCTTCATCGGCTCGGCCTCGGCCAAGTGGGCGGCCCTGGCGCCGATCCTGGTGCCCATGCTGATGCTGCTGGGCGTAAGCCCGGAAATGACCACGGCGGCCTTCAGGATGGGGGATTCCACCACAAACATCGTCACCCCGCTGATGGTCTATTTCCCGCTGATCCTCGGTTTCGCCCAGCGTTATCAGCCTGACTTCCGCGTTGGCTCCCTGATGGCGGTGATGGTCCCCTACTCTCTGACCTTCCTGGTGGCGGGTCTGATCATGGTTCTCGGCTGGACAGCCCTAGACCTGCCGCTCGGCCCTGGGGCCAGCGTCGACTATGTGCTGCCGGCGCAGATTCAGGCTCAACCCTGATCCTGGAACCACCTCGGTGACGGGCCGTCCAGATCGGGCGGCCCGTCAGGCCTTCATTTCCCTGCAACGGGCGCCGATATAGGGTGGGACGAAAGCCTCCTCCCCGTACGGACCCTCGATGAAGCAGTTCCTGACCACCATGGCTGGCGTCTTCGCCGGCCTGACCCTCTTCCTGGTGGGCGTTCCCTTTCTGCTGATCGTCATCGCCGCTGGCGCCACCCGCCCGGCGCCTGTGCCCGGCGAGGTGGTTCTGCAGCTGGATCTGCGAAATCCCCTGACCGACCAGGATGTGCAAAATCCCTTCGCCGCCTTCAGTGGCGGCGGCACGTCGGTGATGTCGGTCATTGAAACCCTGCACAGGGCCGAGGGCGACCGGCGCGTAAAGGGCCTGCTGATCCGCCTGCCCGAGGTGGGGATGGAGCCGGGGGCCGCCGACGAGATCCGCCTGGCCCTGCGTCGCTTCGAGGCGGCCGGCAAGCCGGTCATCGCCCACAGTCAGGGGCTCTATCAATCTGGCGTGGTGACCTCGACCTATATGGTCGGCGCGGCCGCCGGCGACCTCTGGATGCAGCCCGGCGCCTCGCTGCAGGCCACCGGCTTGGCGGTGGAGGATATCTTCTTCAAGCGCTTCTTTGACGAGCACCGGATCGAACCCGACTTCGAGCAGCGCAAGGAATTCAAGAACGCCGTCAACGGCTACCTGCATAGCGACTACACCGCCTCCCACCGCGCGGCGCAGCTGTCGTGGATGAATTCGGTCTATGCCAGCGGCCTGAACCTGGCGGCCAAGGACCGGGCGATGGAGCCCGCGGTCCTGCGCGCCCGGCTGGAGGCTGGGCCCTATTCCGCCGCCCAGGCCCTGGAGCTTGGCCTAGTCGACAAGCTGGGCCACCTGCATGAGGCTGAGCAGGTTCTGTTGGACGCCGCCGGCGACAATGCCCGCCTGCTGGATCTGTCGTCCTATGCCCGCAGCATCGGGCCCCTGGAGCGGTCGGGCCCCACCATAGCCCTGATCGAGGCTGAAGGGCCGATCACCACGGGCCAGAACGGCCTGTCCAATCCTCTCGCCCCCAGCGCCATGATCTTCTCTGACGACGTGGCCGAGGCCCTCTATCAGGCCGCCGAGGACGACGACATCAAGGCCGTGGTCCTGCGGGTCAACTCACCGGGCGGGTCGGACACAGCATCCGAACAGATCCTGGCCGCGGTTCGGGCCGCCAAGGCCGCCGACAAGCCGGTGGTCGTGAGCATGGGGACCTATGGGGCCTCGGGGGGCTACTGGATCGCCTCTGAGGCCTCGGCCATCGTCGCCCAACCGACCACCCTGACTGGCTCCATCGGGGTCTATGGCGGCAAACTCGCCCTGGGGCCGGCGCTTGCGGAGTTTGGCGTCGACATGCGCGAGTTGGGCGTGGGGGGCGAGTTCGCTGGCGCCTATGGTGCGGGCGGGAGCTTCACCCCGGCCCAGGCGGCCGCCTTTTCGGACATGATGGACAATGTCTATCAGGAGTTCATCGTCCGCGTGGCCCGCGGCCGCAACCTCACGCCCCAGCGGGTGGACGAGATCGCCCGGGGCCGAGTGTGGACCGGGGCCCAGGCCAAATCTCTGGGCCTGGTGGACGAGGTCGGCGGTTTCTATCAGGCCGTGGACCGGGCGAAGGTTCTCGCCGGCCTGGAGGGCGACGTCCGCCTGCGTCGCATGACCCCTCAGGCCACGCCGCTCCAGGCGCTGGAGCGCGCCCTGGGGGTGGGCTCGGTGTCGATCAAGACCCTGGCCGCAGCCGCATGGGTGCTGGGCGACCCCCGCGCCCAAGGGGTGCTGGACACCCTGGCCGCCGAGCGTCTGCGGGCCCAGCACAGCGCTGCGGTCCTGGCGCCGGCGCCGGTTCGCTAGAGCATTTTCCGATAAGTGT
>DJWR01000069.1 GCA_002441055.1 Caulobacteraceae bacterium UBA6225
TCGCGTCGCAGTGGCGGCGATCATTTTTCCGATTGGGCGCGCGGGTCCCACGGATCAAGGCCAGATTGTAGAGCCGCCAGCGTCAGCCGTCCGACTTCGTGAGGGATGCCGCTTTGCTGGAGTTCAGCCAGTAGCCCCTCAGGACCGAGCCGCGCCATCCGCGCCGAGAGGTCGGTTTCGCCAGACCCCTTGTCGATGGGTGCAGCCTCGGCGGTATGGCCTGCAGTCATGAGGATGCGGCGATCTCCGAGCCTCTGGGCCTCGCCCCAGTCATGCGTGACATAAAGAATGGGAATGGAGAGCTCGGCGGGCAGGCGTTCAAGATAGGGCAGCACTTCGGCCCGGCGCGCCTGATCAAGGCTGGCGAGGGGTTCATCCATCAGAAGCAGGCGCGGCTGAGACATGAGGGCCCGGCCGATGGCCACGCGCTGGCGCTCTCCGCCTGACAGCCGCTCAACGCCCCGCTCCAGCAGCGGCTCCAGGCCGAGCAAGCTCACCACCTGATCAAGGCTGATTGGTTTGGCCCCCTCGGCCCGCAGGAACCCGAACAGCAGATTGCGCCGCACCGAAAGGTGGGGCAGCAGGCTGGCCTCCTGGAAAACAAAGCCTACGGGTCTTTGGTGGGCGGGCATGAAACGGCCGATGTCCTGCCATACCGCTCCGTCGACGACGAGCCGCCCGCGCAGCCGCTCCAGGCCAGCCACACAGCGCAGCAGGGTGGTCTTTCCGCACCCCGATGGACCAAACAACACGGTGACCCCCGTTGCGGGCACGCAGATCTGAGCGTCCAGGGTGAACTCTCCGAGCCGCCCCTGGAAGGTCGCCTCGATCATGCCGGCTTCACTGTTCATGGCCGCAGTCGCCCGGTGCGCCGCTCAATCAGCAGCAGGCTCAGCATCACGGCGAAGGCGAAGACGAGCAGCAGGCCAGCCAGTTGATGGGCGCGGTCCCATTCCAAGGCCTCCACCAGGCGATAAATCTCGATGGACAGGACCTCGGTTTCGCCGGGTATGCCGCCGCCAATCATCAGCACGACCCCAAACTCCCCGATGGTGTGGGCGAAGGTCAGGATGGTCGCCACTAGAAAGCCTGGACGCGCCAGGGGAAGGGCGACGCTGAAGAAGGCGTCCAGGGGGCTCGCACGCAAGGTCGCCGCCACTTCAAAAGGGCGATCGCCGATCGCTTGAAAGGCGTTGCGGATCGGCTGAACGGCGAAGGGGAGGGAGTAGATAATGGAGCCGATGACCAGCCCTTCGAAGGTGAAGGCCAGGGTGCGGACGCCGAAGGCTTGCAGGGGCCGCATCAGGGGGCTGTCGGGCCCCAGGGCCAACAATAGATAAAACCCCAGGACTGTCGGCGGCAGGACGATAGGCAGGGCCACCACCGCCCCCACGACTTCCTTCCACCAGGCGCGATTTCGCGCCAGCCACCAGGCCAGCGGGGTGGCGAGGATGAGCAGCAGGATTGTGGTGACGCCTGCAAGCTTGACCGTAAGCCAGATCACCTCCGCCATGGGTCAGGACGCCTCGTACCCGTAGCGACGGATCACCGCCTGGGCCTCCGGGCCCTTCAGGAAGGTGATGAAGGCGCGGGCCGCCGGGTTGTCGGCGCCCCTCTTCAGGAGCAAGGCCTGCTGAGCAATCGGACTGTGGAGAGACGCCGGCACAGTCCAACGGGAGCCGCGTCTGTGGTTGATCACCTGGGACAGGGCGACAAATCCGAGTTCGGCGGCACCCGTCTCAGTGAACTGATAGGCTTGGGTTATGGAGGCGCCCCTGACGAGTCTGGGCGCCAGCCTGGCCTCAAGGCCCAGACGGCGCAGGGTCTCGATGGCTGCTGAACCATAGGGCGCGGTCTTGGGGTCGGCGATGGCCAGCTTTTCGAACCGCCCGGTGCTCAGGACCCGGCCGCGAGGATCCACCAGGTTCGGCGTGCGGCTCCACAAGACCAGGCGGCCAGTGGCGTAGGTGAAGCGCGTGCCGGGCGCCGACAGACCGGCGGCCTCGGTCTGGATCGGCCGGCTGGCGTCGGCCGACAGAAAGACGTCGAAGGGCGCGCCATTGGCGATCTGGGCGACGAACTGTCCAGATGCGCCATGGCTCAACACGGCCCTGTGCCCGGTGGCGACCTCAAACCGCGCGGCGATCACCCTGGCGGGTTCGGTGAAGTTGGCGGCCACAGCGAGGCGGACTTCGGCCGCGCGCGCGACGGCCGGGCTTCGGGGCAGGGCGAGGCTGGCGAAGATCCCGGCGAGAAGGGCGCGGCGCGCGGTCATCAGGTCTCCCGCCGCGACTCGCGCGGCCCCCCAGGGTTATGTAGTGATGCTATATAACGGCCGGGAAGGTCGTTGGGCAATGTCGCCGGCGGGACCTGCGCCTCAAGGCTAGGACGCTGCAGGCGGCCAGGGGCGTCGGGACGTCTGATGGGGAGGTGGCGTTGGGCATAGAGGGCGATCTCACCGTAGCGCTTACCTTCCAGCGCGGCGCAGCGCGGGCCAGCCTCGAGCGGGTCGCCCTGCTGCAGGCGGTGGGGGACTTGGGCTCCATCAGCGCCGCCGCCCGCCGCCTGGGCCTCAGCTACAAGGCCGCGTGGGACGCGGTGCAGGCGATGAACAACCTGTTCGAGGGGCCGCTGGTGACGGCCTCCCCAGGGGGCCGGGCCGGCGGCGCGGCGGGCCTAACCCCCCGGGGCGAGGCTGTCGTCGCCGCCTTCAGCCGCGTCAGGAGGGAGTTGGAGGCCACCCTCTCCAAGCTGGAAAGCCACCTGGGGGAGGGGCCCAGCCGCGACCTCTTCTGGAGCCTTGGCATGCGCACCAGCGCCCGCAACGGCCTGCGGGGCGTGGTCTGCGCCATCGCCTCTGGTCCGGTGAGCGCCCAGGTTGAGCTCGACCTCGGGGATGGCGTTGCGCTCACCGCGGTGCTCACCCGCCAGAGTGTGGAGGATCTTGGCTTGGCGCCGGGCGTGGCGGCCATCGTCCTGATCAAGGCCAATTTCGTCAGTCTGGCCGCAACAGATGGTGTCAATTCCGCAGCGCCAAACCAGATCTCCGGCGTGGTGGCCGCGCGGGAGGACGGTGGGGACGACTGCGAAGTCGCCCTGGATATTGGCGCCGGAAAGACCCTGATCGCCAATGTTCGCACGCAGATTGCTGACGTGCTCGGCCTCGCCGCAGGGGTTCGGGCCACCGCCCTCATCAGGCCCTCCGATATCATTCTGGCAGTGGAATAGACATCCATCATCGTGCGATCGCCTTGGGTGGGCCTTCTCAAGGGTTGCTCCTGTCTGGTGTGCGCCCTGTCCTTGCGGAGGGGGGGCGCCCTGTGGTCTGACAGTCGCCAGGCCCCCGTCTCCATGGGCGTGGACCAGATTGTCGACAGGTTAGTGGAATGCTTCGCACCTTCTCAGCCCGCGCTGAACATTGGCCGCTGAGCACGCCGTTTCGGATTTCCCGCGGCGTCAAGACCGCCGCTGATGTGGTGGCCGTAACCCTGGTCCAGGATGGCCGCCGGGGGCGCGGTGAGGGGGTGCCCTACGCCCGCTATGGGGATACGATCGACTCTGTCCTCGCCCAGGTGAACGCCCTGGCCGACGACCTCGCCCGCGGCATGAGTCGCCAGGACCTGGCCGAGCGGTTGGGTCCTGGCGCAGCCCGAAACGCTATCGACTGCGCCCTGTGGGATCTCGAAGCCCGCCTGGCCGGCCGTGCGGTCGCCGAAGCCCTGGGTCAGCCCCCGCTCCGTCCCCTGGTGAGTGCGCTGACCGTCAGTCTGGACACGCCCCAGGCCATGGGCGCGGCGGCCGCACGGATGACCGGCGCGACCCTGATCAAGGTGAAGGTCGACCAGAACGACCCGGCCGCCTGCCTGGCCGCCGTGCGCGCCGCCGCGCCCGACGCCGATCTGATCGTCGATCCCAATGAAAGCTGGAGCCTCGACATCCTGGCTGACCTGCAACCGACCCTCGCGCAGCTGAAGGTCGCCCTGATCGAACAGCCCCTCCCGGCCGGCGAGGATTCGGGATTGGCGGGCTTCACCAGCTGCGCCCCTATCTGTGCGGACGAGTCCTGCCACGTGGCCGCCGATCTGCCGGTTTTGAAGGACCGCTATCAGGTGGTGAATATCAAGCTCGACAAGAGCGGCGGTCTGACCGAGGCTCTCGAACTGCTGCAGCAGGCCAGGGCGATGGATTTCGGCGTCATGGTGGGCTGTATGGTCTCTTCCTCCATGTCGATCGCGCCGGCCTTTCATGTGGCCCGGCACGCGGACTTCGTCGATCTCGACGGACCGACCTGGCTGGCCAACGACTATGACGGCGGCGCGGTCCAGCGCGGCGCTGAACTGACGCCGCCTCAGGGCGTCTGGGGCGAGCCTTCCGACTCCGACCCATAGGGGCTCGCCGAGTCAGTGCGCCTCAGAGTCCCTGGCGGCCCTGCAGATGTTCCAGCACGGCCAGGCGGCAGGCTGAGGCCAGGCCCTGATCGCCGCGGGCCAGGTCGATCTCCGTGACCAGGGCGGCCAGGCTCAGGTTGCGATCTGCAGCCACGTCCGCCAACGCCGCCCAGAAGGCGGGCTCCAGCGCCACCGAGGTGGCGTGGCCGGCCAGCAGGATCGATTTCTTCTTCAAACGCCCCATAGGCCTTTCTTGCGCAGGGGAAATGCCGCGGCAAGGTTCGCGGGTCATTGATCGAAACTGACACTGGCGTCATCTTGGCCGCCTGCGACGGGAGACCCCGTGAGCCTCGCCAACGACAGCTTCGCGCCACACACCGCTCGGGCGCCGACCCCGCAGCGTCTGCCCAAGCCGCGGCTGCAATGGGGGGGCGGCCTTCAAGGCTCTGCGCAAGTTGCTGGCCGACAAGGAGGACACCGTCCAGGTCTTCGAGATCATGCGCGCCCTGAATGGCGGAGCCTCGGCCTGGGGCTATCAGCGCCTGCTGGAGACCCCGCAGAGCGGTCGCATCGCCTATGAGCGGATCGAGCTTGAATCCCGGCTGATGGACGACGCCTGGCTCGACAGTCTGCCGGAGGGCTCGGTCGGCCACGCCTATCGCGACTTCATCCGCAGCGAGCAGCTGTCAGCCGAGGGGTTGGCGCAGATCAGCCGCGAGGGCGCCAAGCCTGTTGAGGTCATGCACCCCTATGCGTGGTTTGGCCGTCGCACCCGGGACGTCCACGACATCTGGCACGTGCTCAGCGGCTATCATCGTGATGGCCTGGGGGAGGGGTGCCTGGTGGCCTTTTCCTACGCCCAGACCCGCGGGCTCGGCTGGGCGCTGATCGCGGTCGGCGGCGCGCTTCGCGGCCGCAAGGCGAAATACCCCTATGCCCGCGCCATCTGGCAGGGCTACCGGCGGGGCAAGGCGGCGGCCTGGCTGCTGGGGGAGGACTATGAGGCTCTGATGGCCGAGCCTCTGGATGCGGCTCGGCGGCGGCTGAACATCACCCCGCCTACCATCTATGACGCCATTCCCCCCGAAGCGCGGGACGAGGCGCCAAGGGCCTAGTCCTCGTCCCGGCGGGCCTGCTCCAGCTTGCGACGCTCGCGTTCGGCTTCCAGCTGTTGGGCCAGGGTCTGGCCCTTGGTGCGGCCGTGGCTCGCCCGGTTGACCTTGGCCTGATCGCTGGCCGCGGCCTTGGCCCGGGCCTTACGGACCTTGTTCAGATTGACGATCTCGCCCATGGGGACCTCTTCCATCGGTTGGCGAAATCCTGCTCCAGTCGCCCGCGCGCCGCAAGCGGGGCTGCGGCTCCATGCTCGACAGATTTATGGGAATAGGGCAGTCAAAAGAGGCGTAACGAGGGAGCCGACTTGGCCAAGACGACACCATTGGCGGCCTGGGCGCGGCTGAAGGGGATGATCCCCGGTTTGCCGGTCCTGATCCTGGTGCTGGGACTGAGCGCCACGGCGGCCGGCGGATGGGTGATCGAACGTCTGGCGGCGGCCCGGGAGCAGCAGCGCTTTGACGCCCTGGTGGATCAGGCCAATGGCGCCATCGCTGACCGTCTGGCCACCTATGTGGCGGTGCTGCGGGCCAGCGCTGGCCTGTTCGCCGCCAGCGACGGGGTCTCCTACGAGGAATTCCGACGGTTCTCCCAGCGTGTGCAGCTGGCCCAGCGCTACCCCGGCATCCAGGGGCTCGGCTATTCCGCCCGCATCCCCAGCCGGGAGGCTGCGGCGATCGAGGCGCAGATGCGGGCGGCAGGCCGTCCTGACTTCACCCTTCAGGCGCCCATCGGGGCGGGGGCCGACGAACGTCACGCCATCCTGTTCCTGGAGCCGGAGGACCGCCGCAATCTCGCCGCCCTGGGCTTTGACATGTATGCCGAGCCCGTGCGCAGGGAGGCCATGGCGCGCGCGCGCGACACTGGGCTAGCGACCATGTCTGGCAAGGTTCGCCTCGTCCAGGAGATCGATGAAGTCCCGCAGGCGGGATTTCTCATCTACGAGCCTGTCTATGCGGGCGGCCAAATACCCTCGACAGTGGAGGCCCGCCGTGAGGCTCTGATCGGCTTTGTCTATGCGCCGTTTCGCGCCGGCGACCTGCTTCAGGCGGTGTTCGACACCATCAGCCAACGCCCCTATCGCTATGCGGTCTATCACGGGCCGGTTCGCCCGGAGAACCTGCTGTTCCGGTCAGACCCGGGCGCTGGCTGGGTGGATTTCGGCCCCCTCGAAATCCGTCAGGTCCAGGTGGCCGGCGGCAGCTGGACGGTGGTCTATCGGGCGGGGCCAGACTATGTGGCCAGCGCGGCGCGTCAGCTGGTCTGGGCGTTCGTGATTGGCGGCGTTCTGGCCACGGGTCTGGTGGCCGCGGCGACCTGGCGCCAGGGCATGGAGCGCATGGCCGCTGAACGGGAGGTGGCCGCCCGCAAGGCCATCGAGGCGCGCCAGAAGCTGCTGCTCGACGAACTGAACCACCGGGTGAAGAACACGCTGGCCACCGTACAGTCGATCGCCGCCCAGAGCCTCCGAGAGGCCACCGATGTCGAAAGCGTGCGGGTGAATTTTGAGAACCGGCTGATCGCCCTCTCACAGGCGCACAATCTGCTGACCCGGGATGGATGGCGCGGCGCCAATCTGGCCGAGCTGGCCCTGACCGAACTGCGGCCCTATCTCGGCGTGGCCGAGGCGCGGGTCGAGATGCAGGGGCCCGCCGTCTGGCTGGCGCCCAATACAGCCGTGGCCCTGGGCATGGCCCTGCATGAGCTGACTACCAATGCCGTCAAGTATGGGGCCCTGTCTGACCCCAACGGACGGATCGCGTTGGAATGGTCGGTGGAGGAGCGTGACGCCGACACCGAGCGTCTCACCCTCAGCTGGCGCGAAATCGGTGGCCCTCCGGTCCTCCCACCCACCCGGCGGGGCTTTGGCTCAAGGCTGATCGTCGGCGGCCTGGCCCACCAGCTGGACGGCGAGGTCGACCTCGACTTCGCGCCAGAGGGCGTTTGCTGCACGATCAGGTTCGACATTCCCCGTCAGGTGGCCGGCCAGATGCTATCGGTGGGCGCGGCGGCGTGAACCCTCTGGCCGGTTGAGCCGTTCCCTGGTCTCCCCATCAACGAAGGAGACCTCCATGATCCAAGCCTCAGAAATCAAGGAACATATGGAAGTGGTCGGGTCGGACGGCGGTCATGTGGGCCGCGTGGACCACGTGCTCGACACCGAGATCGAGCTGGCCAAGTTCGACATGGGCGCTGGCCTGAAGCACCACATGATCCCCATGACCTGGGTGGAGCGCGTGGCCGACGACAAGGTCTGCCTCAACCTCACCAAGGACGCCGCCAAGTCCTCCTGGCGCGAAAAGGCCTAGGTCGACAAAGCCTGACCGTCCCCTCAGGCATGGGGGCGGTCCCAGGCCTTGAACCGCCCTGATTTGCGCGGCAGAGTAAGGAAATTCCTTCCGAGAACTGGCATGATCATCAGCAAACTGACGTCCAAGGCTCAGACCACAATACCGCAGGCCGTAAGGAACGCTCTGAACCTGAAGGCTGGGGATGAGCTTGTTTATACCATTGATGGCGACAGCGTCGTGATCACCAGACGGGGCCGCCTGGGCCAGGATGATCCGTTCGGCGCGTTCAGCGAGTGGCGCAGCGACGCTGACAGCCAAGCCTATGCCGACCTTTAGGCAAGGGGACGTCGTCCGAGTTCCGTTTCCCTACACAGACCGCAACACACGTCAGTATCGGCCCGCCCTGGTTGTGTCAGCCGGCCCAATGGGTGACGGCGCCGCATTGCTTTGGGTGGTGATGATCACCAGCGCGGGCAACCGGCGTTGGAACGATGACGTCTCGCTGGAGACGGGCTACGCCGAGGCCGGGCTTCCCGCGCCATCGATCATCCGACCGACGAAGATCGCCACCATTGATGTGGCCATGGCCGACCGATTGGGCGAGGTGCCGGCGCCTCTCTTTGCGGACGTCATGAGCCGCGTGCACGCGATCTTAGGCCAAGCTCTTCCAAGCTAGACGGGGCTCGAACGGGTGCGACCCGCACAAGCCCCGACGTGCCCTCATTTTACCGAAGCACAGAAACGCTGGATGCGGCCGCAGGCGTCTTCCAGCACCGCATTGCTGGTGGCGTAGGAGATGCGGAAGAAGGGCGATAGGCCAAACGCCTCGCCGAACACCACCGCCACGCCCTCGGCTTCGAGGAGTTCGTTGGCGAAGTCCTTGTCCGAGCCGATGACGTTGCCGCTTGGCGCGGTCTTGCCGATCAGCCCCTCGCAGGACGGATAGACATAGAAGGCGCCCTCCGGCGTCGGGCACTTCAGGCCAGAGGCCTGGTTCAGCATCGACACCACCAGATCGCGACGGCCCTGGAACAGCTTGGCGTTGGGCTTGATGAAGTCCTGCGGGCCGTTCAGCGCCTCCACCGCCGCCCACTGCGAGATCGAGCAGGGGTTGGAGGTGGACTGGCTCATCACCTTGGCCATCAGCTTGATCAGCGGCTCAGGACCGGCGGCGTAGCCGATCCGCCAGCCGGTCATGGCGTAGGCCTTGGAAACCCCGTTCATGGTGAGCGTGCGCTCATAGAGGGCCGGCTCTACCTGGGCGATGGTCACGAACTCCATGTCGTCGAACAGCAGGTGCTCGTACATGTCGTCAGTGAGGATCCACACCTGGGGATGGCGCATCAGCACATCGGCCAGGGCCTTCAGCTCGGTCCGGGTATAGGCCGCGCCGGACGGGTTAGACGGGGAGTTCAGGAACACCCAGCGAGTCTTGGGCGTGATGGCCTTGTCCAGGTCCTCGGGCCGCAGCTTGAAGCCGGTCTCGGCGGTGGTGGGCGCAAAGACCGGCGTGCCGCCAGCCAGCAGCACCATGTCGGGATAGCTGACCCAGTAGGGTGTCGGGATCACCACCTCGTCCCCGGGGTTAAGGGTCGCCATCATGGCGTTGAAGATCACCGGCTTGCCGCCGGGCGAGACGTTCACCTGGCTGGGCTTGTAGGTCAGGCCGTTTTCGCGGGCGAACTTGGCGACGATGGCCTCCTTCAGCTCCGGCACGCCATCGACGGTGGTGTACTTGGTCTTGCCGTCTTGAATGGCCTTGATGGCCGCGTCCTTGATATTCTGCGGCGTATCGAAGTCGGGCTCCCCGGCGCCGAGGCTAATGATGTCGCGGCCCTGGGCTTTCAGTTCACGCGCCTTCTGGTCGGTCGCCATGGTGGCGGACGGCTTGACGCGGGCGAGCGTGGACGATTGCAGCGACATGGACGCAGACTCCCTTTGGAGCGGGTGGGGAAGGAGTGCGGGGTTTAACTTGAAGCCCCCTGCGCCGCAAACGCGCCGCACGACGGAACCCCAGTTAAGCCTGCCCGTTGGCGCCTGAGCCACAGAAGGGGCCCAAAAGTGATCCGACCAGTTCTGATGTTCGCCCTCAGCGCCGTCCTCGCCGCCTGTGGGGCCGAGGAAACCGCCGCGCCTGCCATCGATCCCGCCGCCTCGCCGCAAAGCCCGCCGGCCGTCGCCAGGCCCGGCTATGTGGGGCGGTGGGCTGCAAACCCTGGCCTCTGCGCCGACGGCGCCTGGACCTTTCGCCATGACGGATTGAGCACAGCCGGGGAGGTATCGTGCCGGTTCGACGGGGTGGCCGCCCTGGACGAGGGCTATGAGATCGCCGCCACCTGCACCGCCGAGGCGCCGCCCCAGGCTCATCGTCTCAATCTCAGCCTCAGCCCTGATGGGCGGACGATGAGCGTCCGCGGCGGCCCCTTTGATGATCCGCCCCTGCTGACTCGCTGTCCTTGACGGTCTTGCCGGGCGGCGCGGCCCCGGCTTGACCCGCGCGGCCGGATCGGCGAGGCGTGCGCCATGCGCCGCCTGATCAGCTTCGTGACCAATATGGACGCGCGCGCCTGGCGGGGCGTGGCGGTTTCCTTCGTGCTGTTTGGCGGGGTGGGCCTCGTCTTCCTGTTCGGGGCCCAGGTGCTGGGCTTTAACGGAGAGGCCACGGTCGAGCACTGGCTGGGCATGGCCGCCCACAGTCCCTGGGCCCTGCCGAGCGCTGTGGCGGCCTTCGCCATCCTCGCCTTTGTGGGCGTGCCGCAATTCGTGCTGATCGCCGCCGCCGTAGTGGCCTTCGGCGCCTGGACCGGGTTCACCTACAGCTGGATCGGCACCATGGTCTCGGCCCTGGTGGGCTTCTATCTCGGCCGTCTGGCTGGCGCGCGGACCCTGGACGCCTTTGCAGGCGAGGGGGTGCGCCAGTTCATGCGCCTGGTGGGACGCAATGGATTCTGGGCCAGCCTGATCGTGCGGTTGGTGCCTTCTGCGCCCTTCATCGTCGTCAATATGGCCGCTGGGGTCACTCCGATGCGCCTGACCCAGTTCGCGGGCGGCACCGCACTTGGCATCATCCCGAAGATCGGCGTCACCGCGTTCGCCGGTAACACCATCGCCCAGGCCATGCGCGGGGGCGGGCCTGGTCATATCGCCCTGCTCGCCGCCATCGCCGGTGGCTGGATCCTGATGGGGTGGTTCGCGCGAAAGTGGCTGAAGTCCCGTGAGGCCGCGGCCGCCGAGGGGGACCCGGCTGCCTGAGGTCGCGCATAATTCTTGCCGGCAGGGCGGCTTTTTCCGCTTCCTGACGCAAGACCGTTGCGGCGCAGATCGATCTTGAGTAGAAAACGCCCATGACCAACGGTTTCCACAGCCTGCTTCTTGGCCTTCCGCTGGGGCTTAGCCGCCCCTGGGCGCCCCTGTAGGCTTGCGCGAAACCTCGCGGAGCCGGGCGCTCAGGGGATGACCCCGCCGCCCGACCTTCCTAGAATGAGCTCCCGCGAAGAGATCCTGACATGACTTTCCAAGCTTCCAACGCCGCGTCTGAACGCGACCGCGTCATCATTTTCGACACCACCATGCGCGACGGCGAGCAGTCGCCCGGCGCCTCCATGTCCCTGGAGGAGAAGCTGGAGCTGGCGAAGATCCTCGAGGAGATGCGGGTCGATGTGATCGAGGCCGGCTTCCCCATCGCGTCGAACGGCGACTTCGAGGCGGTGCGCCAGATCTCCGAGATCGTCACGGAGAGCACGATCTGCGGCCTGGCCCGAGCTGCGGCCATCGACATCGAGCGCTGCGCCGAGGCCATCCGCCCGGCCAAGCGCGGTCGCATCCACACCTTCCTGTCCACCAGCCCTTCGCACCGGGACCACATTCTGAAGATGAGCCAGGAGGATATCCTGGAGGCCATCACCCGTTCGGTCACCCACGCCCGCAACCTGTGCGACGACGTGGAATGGTCGGCCCAGGACGCCACCCGCACCGAGCAGGACTTCCTGCGCCGCTGCGTCGAGGCCGCNNTCAAGGCCGGCGCCAAGACGGTGAATATCCCCGACACGGTGGGTTACTCCTACCCGTCGGAATATGAGGCCATCTTCCGCGACCTGGTGGAGAATGTTCCCGGCGTCGAAAACATCATCCTGTCCACCCACTGCCATAACGACCTGGGCCTGGCCG
>DJWR01000226.1:0-295 GCA_002441055.1 Caulobacteraceae bacterium UBA6225
TCAGCCACCGCAGCGACGCTAGCCAGATCGGATCCCATCACCAGGGTTGGCTGGGTGGCGACATAGCCGCGGTCGGCCAGCGCCTCGGCCAGGCTGGACAAGCCCTCAACCTCTGGCAGGCGAAAGACCGGCGACATGGCTTTCGCACGGTAGGCCGCCTCGATCCGGGCGATCAGACCCTCATCGCGCACCATGGTGTGGGTGAGCGGCGCTGCGGCGTGCGCGCGGCCGATCGAGCCCGGACGCAGGCCCAGGATCCAGGGTCCGATCACCTCATGGGCGTCATGGGCGACGG
>DJWR01000226.1:458-3120 GCA_002441055.1 Caulobacteraceae bacterium UBA6225
TGGTTGAAGTGGCTGGCCTTGGCGTAGGGCGGAATGTCGGCGTTGATCAGCACAATGTCGCGCCCCTCCACCGCCGCATAGGATTCGGCGATGTTGGCCTTGCCCGCGCGCAGGGACTTCACCTCGCTGCCCGTCAGCGCAAGGCCCGCCTCGATCGCATCGTCGAGGAAGTAGTCGAACCGTGCCCGCCGGTTCTCGGCGATGGGTTTTCCGGCCATGAGGTCCTCAGATCAGCCCGGCGTCATGCATGGCCGCCAGGACTTCCTTGCGCGAGGCCTCAGACGCCGGCGTGATCGGCAGGCGCGCCTCTTCCGAGCACAGCCCCAGGTGGGCCATGGCGAACTTGGTCGGCCCAGGCGAGGCGTCGGTGAACAGGGCCCGGTGCAGGCGATAGAGGCGGTCCTGCCAGTAGAGGGCGGTCTTCCAGTCGCCGCTGAGGGCGGCGTTGTAGAAGGTGGCGCAGAGATCGGGCGCCACATTGACGCTGACCGAGATCGAGCCGTGGCCGCCATGGGCCATGTAGCCCAGCGCCGTGGGGTCATCGCCTGACAGCATCACCCAGTCGGCGCCGCACAGCAGGCGCTGCATGGTCGGGCGGGTCATGTCGCCGGTGGCGTCCTTGACGCCGACGATATTCGGCAGCTTGGACAGCCGCCCCAGGGTCTCGTTGGAGATGTCCACCCCAGTGCGGGAGGGCACGTTGTAGACGATGACCGGCAGCTGCACGGCCTCATTGATCGCCGCATAGTGGGCGTACATGCCCTCCTGGCTCGGGCGATTGTAATAGGGCGTCACCACCATGGCCGCATCAGCGCCCACGGCCTTGGCGTGCTTGACCAGCTCGATGGCCTCGCGGGTGGAGTTGGACCCTGCGCCAGCGATCACCGGAACCCGGCCGGCGGCCGTCTTGATGCACAGGTCGACCACGCGGCGGTGCTCGTCATGGGAAAGCGTCGAGGTTTCGCCGGTGGTGCCGACGGGCACGAGGCCGTGCACGCCGCCGGCGATTTGGCGCTCGATAAGCGCCACATAGGTGTCCTCGTCCACCGCGCCATCGCGGAAGGGGGTCACCAGGGCCGGCATGACGCCCCTGAATAAAGGTTCGGACATTGTCTGCAAAAAGCCGTGAAAGCGCCGCATGATGTTGCGGCCTATGATGTTGCGCGGACAATATGTCCGGCGTGGCCCTGGCCGCAACCGCCCGTATCGTCCCTGGGGGGACGAGAATCTGGAGTTCCTGTTTGCACGTCCTTGCGCCGAAGACCCTTCTGACCGCCGCCGCCCTGTTTCTGGTGGTGGGCGTACCCCATGCGCAGACGCCGCGAGCCACCGCGACAGACCCGTTTCCGCGTCCCATTGAACTGCAGCCCGTCAACCGCGCGCCGCTGGCGCCGCTGTCAGCCAGCGAAAACCAGCTGCTGCGCCAGGCCCTGACCGCGGCGCGGCGGGGGGATGTGGCCGGGACCCGCAGCCTGATCGACGCCATGTCCGATGACATCGCCAAGAAGATCGCCGTCTGGGCGCTGGTGGATGTGGCCGGCGAATCAGTGGGCTTTTTCGAGGCCGACCAGGCCCGTCGCGACCTGGCCGCCTGGCCCCGCGGGGCTGGACGTCAGGAGACCGCCGAGAAGCTGCTGGCGACCTCGGGCCTGAGCGCAGAGCAGACCATCGCCTGGTTCGGCGGTGAGCCGCCGGTCACCGCCCGCGGGGCCATGGCCCTGGCCAGCGCGCTGAACGCCACCGGCAAGCAAGCCGAAGCTACCGCGCTCATCCGCAGTTTCTGGCGCGACGAGACCTTCGAGGCCGACGCCCAGGCCTCGATGCTGGCTCAGTTCGGTGGCTATCTGCAGCCCGAAGACCATGTGGAGCGGGCCGACCACCTGCTCTATGGGCAGCAGGGTCCGGCCGCCCAAGCCATGCTCGGCCTCTTGCCCGCCAGTGAGCGAGCCATCGCCGAGGCGCGCATCGCCCTGCGCAGCCGCTCGCCAGGCGCCGAGGCCATGATCGCCCGCCTGACGCCGGATCAGGCCGCCCATCCGGGCATCGCCTATGAACGGTCCGCCTACTACCGCGCCCGCGGCGACGAAGCCCGGGCCTATGAGTATCTCGCTCCCCTGCCGCCGGGCCAGGGTGAGGTGAGCGCCGCCGCCAGCCGGGTCTGGCGCGAGCGCTATCCCATGACTTTGGCGGCCTTGCGGGCGGGGAATTATCGCAACGCCTACCGCGCCTCGGCCAATACCGGCCTGACGGTGGGCGCCGCCGCAGCTGAGGCCGAATTCTACGCGGGCTGGATCGCCTTGCGGCGGCTTAACGACCCTGAGCTGGCGGACCGCCATTTCGCCGCCATCGCCGAGATCGGGTCTTCGCCGATCACCCGGGGCCGGGCGCTCTATTGGCGGGGTCGGGCGCATGAGGCCATGGGCGACGCCCCTGGCGCCCAGCGTTTCTACGCCGCCGCCGCCGAGCACAACACGACCTTCTATGGCCAGCTGGCCGGGGAGAAGGTGGGCGACGGGACCATGACCCTGCCGCCGGAGCCGGAGATCACCGAGTTCGACCGCGCCAGATTCGAAGGCCGCGACGTGGTCCGTGCCGCCCGCCGCCTGAATGAGATCGGCGAGTCAGGCCTGTTCCGCACCTTCGCCCTGCATCTGAAGGACAC
>DJWR01000226.1:3150-8410 GCA_002441055.1 Caulobacteraceae bacterium UBA6225
CCCCACCGCCCGTGTCCAATGCGCCGGAACTGGCGCTCACCCTGTCCATCACCCGTCAGGAAAGCGGCTTCGACCCGCTGATCCGCTCGCCGGTCGGCGCCCGGGGCATGATGCAGGTGATGCCGGCCACTGCGCGGATCGTCGCGCGCCAGATCGGCGCCTCCTATTCCGTCGGCATGTTGGATGATCCCGATTACAATATGCGGCTGGGCCAGACCTACATCTCGCAGATGCTGGACCAGTTCGACGGGTCCTACCCCCTGGCGATCGCCGCCTACAACGCCGGCCCCGGACGACCGGCCCAGTGGGTCGGCTTCTGCGGGGACCCCCGGGGCGCGGGCACAGACCCGATCGACTTTGTGGAATGCATTCCGTTCTCCGAAACCCGCAACTACGTGATGCGGGTCATGGAGGGCGCGCAGGTCTATCGGGCCCGCCTGAACAACGGCACGGCGAAGATCACCATCTCCCAGGATCTGGCCAAGGGCGGATACAGCTATGCACGCCCCAGCGGGGCGTCCGGACAGTAATCGATCTCAGTCGACGGTCAGGCCGTTGAGCAGGCCTTCAATGGTCACCTGGATCAGCTCATCTTCGGGCTGCCAGGGGAAGTTGGGTCGCGACAGCCGCAGGGCCACCACCCCGTGACAGGCCGCCCACAGGGCCTGGGCCGCGCTGTCGCCATCGCCGAGCCGCAATCGACCCTCGGCGGCGATCTCGCGGACCACGCCGCTGAACTTGTCATAGCAGGCCGCCGCAAGCTCACCGGTCGCGTCGGTCCCGTCAGCCCCTTGAGGGAACGGTCGGGCTCCAGAGAAGACCAGTTGATAGGCGTTGGGATGGGCGAAGCCCCATCGCATATAGGCGTCCAACATCATCCGGGTGCGATTGACCGCGTCCAGGGGCCGCTCGGCGATCTGGCTGTTGCGGTCCAGCAGCTCCTGCATCACCCCCTGACAGATCTCCAGAAGTATGCAGGCCTTGTCGGGGAAGTGCATGTAGAGGGCGGTGGAGGAGACCCCGACCTCCTCGGCGATCCGCCGAATCGTCGCGCCTTCATAGCCGTCAGCCACAAAGATGCGCTCGGCTGCCTGCAGGATCTCCGCCCGCCTCAGATGGCCGTCGCCCTTGGCCTTTCGGGCCGACCGGCCCCGTGTGGTGCTGACGCTCACCAACTCAAACTCCCCCTCGAACAGCGCAACAACGGAAACCAATTTCGTCCGAGTGACAACCCCAGGTCCAATTATCCAGGCTTTTCAGCCGCAACGGACCATACCGCATCCTATAGATTTTCATCCCCTGGCGTGGGCGAGCGGTTTTTCGTAATCGAGACCCCATGACCTCGAGACGCCCCACAGTCGCGCCGAGCCCCGGCGTCATGCGTACGACCGGCTGGGACGACTACGCCCTGCTGGACTCAGGCGACGGCCGGAAGCTGGAACGCTACGGCCCCTACACGGTCGTGCGCCCCGAACCGCAGTGTCTCTGGGCCCCGCGGCTGGACGCCGCCGCCTGGGAAGGCGCCGACGCCATCTTCGATCCCAGCGACGAGGAGGACGCCGGACGTTGGCGCTTCCAGGGCCAGCCCCTGGAAGCCTGGGCCATGGGCTGGGGGCAAGCGCGGTTCAACGCCCGCTTCACGGCCTTTCGCCACCTGGCCTTTTTTCCCGAGCAGGCGGCAAACTGGGAATGGCTTGAGGCGCGCATCCGCAACCAGATCGAAACCAAGGCCGAGCCCCCGCGGGTTTTGAACCTCTTTGGATATACCGGCGTGGCCAGCCTGGTCTGCGCCGGGGCCGGCGCGGCGGTGACCCATGTGGACGCCTCGAAGAAGGCCATCGCCATGGCCCGGGAGAACGCAGAGCTGTCGAACTTCGCCGACCGTCCCATCCGCTGGATCTGTGAGGATGCTCGGCGCTATGTGCAGCGGGAGGTGCGTCGCGGATCGCGGTATGAGGGGATCATCCTCGATCCGCCAAAATACGGCCGTGGGCCCACCGGAGAAGTCTGGCGCCTGTTTGAGGATTTGCCTGAATTATCGGCCTTATGCGCCGAACTTCTTTCGGAAAATGCGTCGTTCTTGATTCTCAACGCCTACGCCGCCCGCATCTCTGGCGCGGCCCTCGCCGGCCTCCTCGCCGACCGTCTGGCCGATCGGGGCGGGACGATTGAGTGGGGCGAACTCGCCCTATCGGAAGAATCTGGCGAACGAGAGATCGGCCTCTCCTTCTATGCGCGATGGGCCTCTTGAGCGGCCGGGTCGTCACATCCCTGACCAATCCGACGGTCAAGGCCGTCCGCGCCCTGCACCTGCGCAAGGCCCGCGACGAGAGCGGCCTCTTTGTGGCCGAGGGGCTGAAGAATGTCACCGAGGGTGTCGAACAGGGGATCGCCCCACAGATCCTGATGTTCGGCAAGGAGGCGACCGCTCATCCGCTGCTGAAGGCCGCCGTGCGGGCGACCGAGGAAGCCGGCGGTGAGGTGATCGAGGTCACCCAGGACATCCTCGCCAAGGTCTCCCGGCGCGATAACCCGCAGGCGGTGGTCGGCGTCTTCAAGCAACGCTTCGTCCCGCTCACCACGTTTCAGGCGGCCACCGCGCCCTGCTGGGTGGCGCTGCACCGGGTGCGCGACCCCGGCAACCTCGGGACCATCATCCGCACCGCCGATGCGGCTGGCTGCGGGGCGGTCATCCTGGTGGGCGAGTGCTGCGACCCCTATTCGGTGGAGGCCGTGCGAGCCACCATGGGTTCGGTCTTCGCCGTGCCGCTCGCCAAGGCCAGCGAGGCGGAGTTCGCCGCCTGGCGTCGGGACTGGCCAGGCTCGGTGGTCGGCACCCTGCTCTCGGCCGAAGTCGACCATCGTCAGGCCGACTATGTCCGGCCAAGCCTGATCCTGATGGGCAACGAACAACAGGGGCTGCCGCCCGAGATGGCCGCCCTGTGCGATGTGAACGTGAAGATCCCCATGCGCGGCCGGGCCGACAGCCTGAACCTGTCGGTGGCCACCGGCATCATGATCTACGCGGCCACCTGACGTCACAGATCGGGCCGCTCGGACGTCCTTGTCGCGAAACCCGCCTCAAGGAGACGACCATGAGCCCTCGCATCAACGCCTTCGCCGTTCACCCCGAGGCCCTTCAGCCGATGATGGCGCTGGAGGAGCACCTGGCGAAGTCCGACCTTGGCCACACCCTGATCGAGCTGGTGAAGACCCGCGCCTCCCAGATCAACGGCTGCGCCTTTTGCCTGCACATGCACACCGCCGACGCGCGCGCCGGCGGCGAGACCGAAGAGCGGCTGCACCTGCTGGCCGCCTGGTGGGAGTCGAGCCTCTACACTGAAAGGGAACGGGCGGCGCTTACCTGGACCGAGGCGCTGACCCTCGTCGCCGACAGCAAGGCGCCGGACGAGGCCTATGAGCCCCTGAAGGCCCACTTCAGCGACAAGGAGATCGTCGACCTCACGATGCTGATCATGACGATCAATGCCTGGAACCGGCTGGCCGTCGGCCTGCGCACCCCGCATCCGCGCAACTGGGCCAAGGCGGCCGCCTAGAGCCCTTTCCGATCTGATCGCTTCAATCAGATCGGATAAAAAGGGCNNGTTAGAGCATTTTTCGATCCGATAACCGCATCACACTTATCGGAAAATGTCCTCGAGCACGATGTCTTGAGCGCGTTCCGATAACCGGTTCCCACCTATCGGAGCGCGCTCTAAGAGCGGGGCTTGGCCCGGGTGGTCGGGTCGGCGACCGAGGGATCTTCGGGCCAGGGATGCTTGGGATAGCGCCCGCGCATTTCAGCCCGGACATCCTTCCACGAGCCCTTCCAGAAACCGGGCAGGTCCTGAGTCATCTGGATCGGCCTGCGAGCTGGCGACAGCAGGGCGAGCGTCAGCGGACGGCCTGCGACCTGCGGATGCACGTTCAGCCCGAACACCTCCTGCACCCGGATATCGACCCGCGGCCCGCCCTCGGCCTCGTAGTCGATCGGAACCCGGCTACCGGTGGGGGCGGTCCAGTGGGTCGGCAATTCCGCCTCCAGGCGGCGCTGAATATCCCATGGCGCCAGGGTTTGGAGCGCGCCGTCCAGCAGGTCAGGCGTCAGATCGGATATTCCCCGCAGCCCATGCAGCAAGGGCGTGAGCCAGTCGTCGAGCCGCGCCGCAAGAGCCTCGTCCGAAAGGTCTGGCCAAGTCTCGGGGTCGTATCGCCGCAGGAAACCCACGCGCTGACGCAGGGCTGAGGCGGCCGGCCCCCAGCGCAGGGCGCCGAGCCCGTCGCGCCGCAAGCGCGCCGCAAGCGCCTGGGCCACCAGCTCGGCCGGCGGATTGTCGTCCAGGCTTTCGTGCAGCGAAAGACGGCCAAGCCTGGTGAGGCGGCGCACGCGAACCCGCCCGCCGGGGCTCTCCTCAATCCGATCCTCCATCTCCAGGATGTTGGCGAAGGTTGCCAGAATCTCGGGCTCCGTCAGGGGCGCGGCCAGCAAAATCCGATCCCGGCGATCCCCGCCCCCCAGTTCAGCCACCGCCAGCCAGGGCTCCCGTGCCAGGACGTCGCCAGCCTCGATGAAGGCGCCCCGTCCCGTGGCGAGCTGGAATTCACCCTGAGGCCCCCGAGCCTTGGCCACCCGCTCAGGATAGGCGAGCGCCAGGATCTGACCGTCGCTGAGCGGGGCCGCCCCACCCTCTGCAATCCCCCGGACCCAGCGCTCAGCCAGGGCGCGAGCATCCCTGGCCCTGCCAGAGCGGTCGCGATCAAAGGCCTCCAGCCGGTGGGTCAGGTGGGCCTCTCGCCCGCCAATGCCCCGCTCAGTGACGAGGGCGGCGATCTTGGCCGCCCGGCCGGCCTGACCGTGGTCTGCCGCCCGCAGGACCATGTGCGCCAATCGGGGCGGCAGGGGCATGTCGGCCAGGGCCTCCCCGTGCGGGGTCAGGACGCCAGCGGCGTCGACCGCCTCCAGGCGAACCAGCAGGGCCTGGGCTTCGGCCAGGGCGGCCTTTGGCGGCGGGTCGAGAAAGGCCAGATCATCGGCCGCCCTAGCCCCCCATCGCGCCATGTCCAAGGCGAGGCCCGAGAGGTCAGCGTCGAGGATTTCCGGATCGGTGAAGGCCGGCAGGGCGCGGGTCTCGGCCTCGTCCCACAGGCGGTAGCAGACGCCGGGCGCAGTGCGCCCCGCCCGTCCCCGCCGCTGGTCGGCGGCCGCCCGACTGACCCGAACAGTGGCCAGCCGGGTCAGACCACTGGCCGGATCAAACCG
>DJWR01000226.1:8452-11361 GCA_002441055.1 Caulobacteraceae bacterium UBA6225
CTCGGTCCTGGGCCGTGGGATCAAGGGCGCCATAGAGGGGCGCGATGAGCACATCATCGCGGCGCAGACGCTCAGCGAGGCGCTCAGCCGTCCGCAGGATCTCGCCCTGGCCGGGCAGGAAGACCAGCACGCCGCCAGTTTCTTCTGCCAGACCCCGCTCGATGGCCCTGACCACGGCGTCCTCCAGGCGAAGGGGCTCGTTGCGGCCGAGATAGCGGGTTTCCACCGGATAGGCCCGGCCCAGGCTCTCGATGACCGGCGCATCCCCCATCAGCCGGGCGACAGCCGCGCCATCAAGGGTCGCTGACATGACCAGCAGACGCAGGTCTTCCCGCAACACGCTCTGAGCATCCAGGGCCAGGGCCAGGCCGAGGTCGGCGTCGAGACTTCGTTCATGGAATTCATCGAAGATCACGCAGGCTACACCTGTCAGGCCAGGATCACCCAGGATCATCCGGGTGAAGACCCCCTCGGTCACCACCTCGATCCGCGTGCGGGCCGAGACCTTGGACTGCATCCGCACGCGAAAGCCGACGCGCTCTCCCACCGGCTCGCCCAGGGTCGCGGCCATGCGCTCAGCCGCCGCGCGGGCGGCCAGTCGGCGAGGTTCGAGCATGATGATCCGGCCGCCCTCCAGCCAGGGCGCGGCCAGCAGGGCGAGCGGTACGCCTGTCGTCTTGCCTGCGCCGGGAGGGGCGACAAGTACGGCGTTGAGCTCGCCCGCCAGCGTCGCCCCCAAACGGGGCAGAATTTGCTCTACAGGCAACATGCTCGCGAAGTCCTAATGCGTGAAAGGCCGCCCGTCACCGGAAGGCGTTGCGGCTGGCGCCGATGCTGCCTAACGTCCGGCAAAGTTGCGCTGACAGGGTCGTCGGCCATTGGGGGAGCGAGACGAAATGTCCGCAAACGCCGCGCCACGCGGAAACCGGTTTTTTCTCAAGAAATCCATCGCCAGCATCCAGAATGAGGCGGCGAAAAGTGAGCTCAAGCGCTCCCTTGGGCCTATCAACCTCATCAGTCTGGGCGTAGGCGCCATCATCGGCGCCGGCATCTTCGTGCTGACCGGCCAGGTGGCCTCGGCCAATGCCGGGCCAGCCATCATGCTGTCCTTTGTGGTCGCCGGCATCGCCTGCGCCCTGGCTGGCCTCTGCTATGCCGAGCTCGCCTCCACCATGCCGGTGTCCGGCTCCGCCTACACCTACGCCTATGGCACGCTCGGCGAAGTTTTCGCCTGGATCATGGGCTGGCTGTTGGTGCTGGAGTACGGCGTAGCGGCGTCCACTGTAGCCGTAGGCTGGTCGGGCTATGTGGTGAGCATACTGAATGACTTCGGCATCGTGCTGCCGATGATCACGGTTGCAGGAAGCGAGGTGGCCCAATGGGGGACCCCCCTGATCCAGGCCATCCCCACGGATGCCGGAACGGTCGGCTTCCAGCTGACAGGCGGCCTCAACATCATCGCCGCCATTGGCATTTCCCTGGTGACCATGCTGCTGGTCATCGGCATCAGCGAATCCGCCAACGTGAACAACGTCATCGTCGTGGTGAAGGTGTTCGTGCTGGTGACCTTCATCGCGGTCGGTATCGCCTATATCAACCCGGCCAACTGGCAGCCCTTCATTCCCGAGCCCACCGGGCAGCCGGGCGAGTTCGGCGTCGGCGGCATCTTCCGCGGGGCGGCGATCATCTTCTTCGCCTACGTCGGCTTCGAGGCCGTTTCCACCGCCGCAGCCGAGGCCAAAAATCCCAGCAAGGACGTCCCAATTGGAATCCTGGGGGCGCTTGTGCTCTGCACGCTCATCTACATGGCCGTCGCCGCGGTGATGACGGGGGTCGTGCCTTACAAGGAACTCGGCAGCCCCGCCCCCATCGCCGTCGCCATCGACCGCATGGGCCTTGAGTGGGCCAACCTGCCGATCAGCAACGCCGAGGGTCAGCAGTTCAATGCGATCAGCCTGTTGATCAAGATTGGCGCCATCACCGGCCTGAGCTCCGTCATGCTGGTGCTGGTCTATGCTCAGACTCGGGTCTTCTACACGATGGCCCGCGATGGCCTGCTCCCGAAGGTGTTCGCCGCCATCCACCCCCGCTTCCGCACGCCGTGGATGGGCACGATCCTGCTCGGGACGCTGATCGCGACGGCCGCCTCGTTCCTGCCGATCAGCCTGCTCGGCGATCTGGTGTCTCTAGGCACCGCCATCGCCTTCTCGATCGTCTGCCTTTCGGTCATCTATCTGCGGGTGAAGCATCCAGAACTGCCCCGGCCCTTCCGGGTGCCGGGCGGCATCGCAACGGCGGTCGCAGGCATCTGCGCCTGCATGTTCCTGGCCTGGCAGAACTTCAAGCCGATGATCCAGCACGCCATGGACGACAATCCGCTGCCGTTGATCCTGCTGGCCAGCTACGCGGCCGTCGGCGCGGTGATCTACATCACCTACGGCTTCTGGCACTCGAAGCTGGCCCAGGGCATCGACATCACCGAGGACGTCACAATGCCCAGTCCCGCGCAGGCCATGGGTCGCGGCGTCGACGACATCAAGGACTAGCCTTGGATACTCGCCTGTCTGAAGGCGGCGGAGGCCCGGGAGCAATCCCGGCCTTTGTCTTGTGGAAGGCGCCTCTTTATTCCGAAGCCCTGACAACCGATCATAGGCCCATGAGCACGCCGCCCGCCCCGACCGAACCGCCGATCCGCGCCCTGATCGCTCCCGTCACGCCCCTGGCGCAGAACTGCACCATCGTGTGGTGCGTCCAGACGAAGAAGGCCGCAATCATTGATCCCGGCGGGGAGGTGCCGCGTCTGCTCCAGGCGCTGAAGGATCATGATCTCACCCTCGAGAAGATCTGGATCACCCACGGCCACCTGGATCACGCTGGGGGAACCGCGGCGCTGAAGGCGGCCACAGGGG
>DJWR01000233.1 GCA_002441055.1 Caulobacteraceae bacterium UBA6225
TTCTGGGCATTTTCGTCGGTATTCTGTCGGCCATCATGGGGGTCGGCGGCGGCTTCATCCTGGTCCCGGCCATGGTCTATATCCTGCGCATGCCCGCCGGCGTGGTGGTGGGGACCAGCCTGTTCCAGATCATCATCACAACCTCGCTGGCCAGCATCCTGCAGGCCGGACGCAACCAGTCGGTGGACATCGTCCTAGCCACCCTGCTGCTGCTGGGCGGGGTGTTGGGCGCCCAGTTCGGGGCCCGGGCCTCCTCACGCTTCCGGGCAGAGGAACTGCGCGCCCTGCTGGGTCTGATTGTGCTGATCATGGGCCTTCAGATGGGTCTGGTGCTGTTCATCACACCGGAAGATCCGTTCATCTTGGTGGGGGGCGGCAAGTAATGATCCCACCCGCCCTGCCGCCCCCGGCCATTGTCGCACCAGACCCTGGCCCCTCGGTTTCCGCCGCCCTGACCGACGCTAACATCCGGGTGACCTCGGCCTTCTCCGGCGCGCAGATCGTGCTCTACGGGGCGGTGTTCGATCCGGAGACGCGGCCGTCCGACGTGGTGGTCATTGTCCGTGGTCCGGACCAGCCGATCCGCATCGCGCGCAAGGTCCGGGTGGCGGGCCTGTGGGTCAATTCCCGCCCTGTGGTCTTCGAAGGCGCGCCCGGCTTCTACATGGCCGCCTCCTCGCGGCCGCTCACCGAGATCGCCAGCTTCTCGACCCTGCGAAGGCTGGGCGCCGGCATCGACCACCTGCCCATGAACGCCCCGGAGGAGGAGCGGATCGAGACCCGCTATGGCGTGCGCGACGTAGTGGTCAGCCGGCTGGGCGGCGACTATCTGGAATGGCGCCGGGCGGTGATCCGCCTGAAGGAGAAGGCCGACCTCTACGCCACCGACCATGAAGGGGTGCGGTTCGTGGACCGGGGCCTGTTCCGGGCCGAGATCGACCTGCCGACCTCTGCCCCAATCGGTGAGTATCAGACCGAGATCATCCTTTTCCAGGACGGGGAGCCGGTCTCCCGCCGGGCCCGGACCATTACGGTGGAGAAGGCCGGCCTGGAGCGTTGGCTTTTCCTGTTCGCCAATGAGCGGCCTTGGCTCTACGGCATTGTCTCGGTGATCATCGCTCTGGCGTCTGGCTGGCTGGCCTCGGTGGTGTTCCGCCGGCGCTGACGCCTGTCAATCGGCGGTGAGCGAGCGCCAGCCCACCGCGTGCACCCGGTCGCGGCCGAGCGCGCCGGCCAGGGGCGGGCGGGCGAACAGGCCGGCAAAGGCTTGGTCTTTCAGGTTCAAGCCGCCGGCATAGGCGCCAAAGGCCGGCAGGATCATCCGCATCCCATCGGTGGCGAAGCACCGCCGGCGCACCGTGCCTCGGCCGGAACTCACCCGGGCGCAGGGGTGCAGATGGCCGGACAGCTCGCCGGGCTGTTCGCCGGGCTCAGGCTCGTGACGCAGGATCAGCCGACCCAGGGTCATGGTGTCGACCACCTGGCCGGGCAGGCGGCGGGGGCCATCAGCGTCATGATTGCCCACCAGCCAGATCAGGGTCCGGCCCTGGGCGAGCGCCACCAGCCTTGCGGCGTCGTCCGGCGAAAGACGGTTCTCGGCCCGGCCGTCATGGAAGCTGTCGCCCAGGAAGATCACCACCCGCGGCTCCAACGCCGCCACCTCGGCCTCCAGGCGGTCCAGGGTGTCGCGGGTGTCGTAGGGGGGCAGGAACTGGCCCCGCATCCCATAGGCCGAGCCCTTCTCGAAGTGCAGGTCGGCGACGATCAGGGCCTGATGGGCGAGGTCGAGCAGGGCGCCGGAGGCCCGCATGCGCAGGGCCGAGCCCATGACCTCCATCTCCAGCCCGCCGCAGGGGCTCTGGGCGAAGACATAGGGGGCGGGGGCGGGCTTGCGGGCGAGGGCGGTCATGAACTGGCTTCGGCGATAAGGTCTTCGGCGGCTTCGGCCAGGATCATCTCGCCGGCTGCGCCGGGCACCCGCTCCTTGCCGATCTCCAACAGCATGGGGACCGAAAAGGGCGAGAGGTGGTCGAGAACGGCGTGGCGAATCTTGCCCTGGATACGGGCCAGCATATGGCCCACCCGGGCCACGTCGATAAGGCCGGTGGCCGCATCGTCGCGGGCGCAGCGCAATAACAGGTGATCGGGCTCATGCCGGCGCAGCACGTCATAGACGAGGTCGGCCGAGAAGGTGACCTGTCGCCCGGACTTCTCGGCCCCAGGGAACCGCCGCTCGATCAGGCCCGCCAGGATGGCGCAGCCCTTGAAGGACCGCTTCATCATGTAGCTCTCGGCCAGCCAGTCCTCGAGATCGTCGCCTAGCATGTCCTGGTCAAAAAGGACGTCGAGATCGACCCCGTCCATGGGGTTGAGGGACCAGACCGCCAGCGCGTAGTCGTTGCAGACAAAGCCTAAGGGCGCGGCGCCCATCCGCTCCAGCCGCCTTGTCATCAGCATGGCCAGCGTGGTGTGGGCGAGCCTGCCCTCGAAGGGGTAGCAGACCATGAAGTGGCGTTTGCCCCGGGGAAAGGTCTCCACCAGCATCTCGTCCTCGGCCGGGATAAGCGAGCGGTCACGCTGCAGCTCCAGCCACTCGCGCACATCGCCCGGCAGCACCGACCAGTGGCTCTGGTCGAACATCAGCTCGCGCACCCGCTTGGCCAGGAAGGTGGACAGGGCGAACTTCGACCCGCCCCAGGAGGGCAGTTTGGGATCGCTGGCCGGGGCCGGCGTCACCAGCACATCGAGGGCGGTGACTCCCATCAACCGCCAGACCTGGCCAGCGAAGACGAAGGTGTCGCCCGGCTCCAGGGCCTCCAGATAGCCTTCCTCCACCTCGCCCACCTTGCGGCCGGCGCGGCCCCCGCGTCCGGCGATCCGGACACTGAGCACGGCCGGCGAGAGAATGGCGCCGACATTCAGGCGATGGCGCAGGATGGTGTCGGCGTTGCGGGCTCGCCAGAGACCGTCCTGTCCCTTCACGATCCGGCGGAAACGGTCATAGGCCCGTAGCGCATAGCCGCCGGTGGAGACGAAATCGACCACCTGCTCGAAGTCCTCCCAGGCCAGCGCCCGGTAGGGGCCGGCGGTGCGAATCTCCTCGTAGAGGGCGAGCGCATCGAACGGCTCGGAGCAGGCGCAGCCCATGACGTGCTGGGCCAGGATGTCCAAAGCGCCAACCCTCGGCGGGTCGCCGTCAAAGCGGTTCTCGGCGATGGCTTCGCGGGCGGCCTGGCACTCCAGCA
>DJWR01000019.1 GCA_002441055.1 Caulobacteraceae bacterium UBA6225
TGAACCTGGATCACAGGCCAGCCTCTCCGTCGCATCCGGACGCGAAGCCGTCTATGTGCGATGCGTCCGCGCCGCACCCCAATCCTAGAGCTTAACCATGATCAAGCCGCCCCTGCCACTGCCCTTGGATATCGACCAGGTCAAAGGCTTCCTTGACCCTGCCGAAGGCGCCGCCCTGCAGCGGGCGGCCATTGAAGGGGCAGGGCTCGGCGGCTGCCTGGAAATCGGCGCCTATTGCGGCAAGTCGGCCATCTATATCGGCGCGGCGCTGAAAGACCTCGGCGCGGTCCTGTTCACGGTGGATCACCACCGCGGCTCAGAGGAGAACCAGCCTGGCTGGGAATACCACGACGCCGAGCTCTGGGACTCCGCTGCGGGCGCCATGGACACCCTGCCCCACCTGCGCCGCAATCTGCGCACGGCCGGGCTGGAGGAGACGGTCGTCCCCATCGTCGGACGCTCCGCCGCAGTCGCCGCCCAATGGGGTGGCCGTCTAGGCTTCCTGTTCATCGATGGCGGCCACACCCTGGAGGCTGCCCTCGCAGACTACCGAGGATGGACGCCGCATCTGGCGGCTGGCGGTCTGCTGGCCATCCATGATGTCTTTCCAGATCCGGCAGATGGCGGCCGGCCGCCCTTCGAGATCTATCAGCGGGCGCTGGCTTCAGACCTATTCGCCGAGGTGGAATCGGTCAAAAGCCTGCGGATTCTGCGCCGACTCTAGTCCCCGCGTGCGAGTGGGCGACGGATGATCGGTCACGGACTGGATGCTAGGGCAGCTCAGCTTGGAGTTCAGAACCTGATACAGCTTGCGGCGCGGGTCGCCCTCATCATGGTCGTGATCTGGGTCAGCTCGATTGTCTTCGAGCGCGTCCACGATCCTGCGCGTCTTCAGATCGCAGCCGACACCCTTGAGCATGGTCTTATCGCCCTCGGCCTCGTCATGCTGGCCAGCGCGGCGCTCCCGCGGGCGCACCTCTTGCTGGTCGGCATCGGCGTCCTGGGTCTCGGAGTAAGCCTTGAGCTGCTGCAAATGACCAAGCTCGTGCCAGGCGGCTTTGAGGTCCGCGACATCCTGGCCAACCTGATGGGCGTCGCCCTCGGCCTCCTCGCCGTGGGGATAGGCGAAGTGCGTGCTCGGCAGGCCCATGACAACCAGGGACCAGAAGCTTCGTAGCCGAGCGAACTCGGATAGTAGCCCCCTGCAACTCTCAGCCGTGCGCCACCAGGACCTTGGAAGCCTGCGTCAGATCATAAACCGCGTCGTGGGCGAGGATGGCTGCGGCCTGGGTCCAGGTCGGTCGCTCCTCCGGCCAGATGATGGCCTCCTGGAACTGCCAGCCCATCCAGTAGACGCCGTCGGCGTCCCGGTGCGCGTCCTGCCAGGTCAGCACCTCGGCGGCCTTGCCGGGGCGTCCCAGGGCCACCAGCGTCATCACAAGCTCGCAGGTCTCCGCCACCGTCGCCCAGGGCTGTTGGGCCACGCAGCGGCAGCCAACGCCGGGCTCCACGAACCGTGACCAGCCAGCGTCCAGCCGCTCCAGGGCCGCGGCTCCCGTGAGCGCGCCGCCCAGCATCGGGTAGTACCAGTCCATGGCGAAGCCGGAGCGATCAGCGGTACGGTCGAACCGCTCGGGCTGCGTCCGCAGCGCCTGACCCAGCCGCGCCTGGCCCTCGGCCCAACGGGGTTGAGGTTCGCCCATCAGCTCGGCCAGCCGCAGGGCGCATTCCAGGCTCTTGTGGATCGAACCGCAACCGGCGCGCACGGCGTCATCGGCGCTGGTCAGGTGAGCCTCGGCCGACCAGGAGATGTCGCCGGCCTCATGCTGCAGCGACAGGACGAAATCGATCGCTCCCCGCACCATGGGCCAGTAGGGCCGCACAAACGCTGCGTCCCCGGTCAGGACGTAGCTGTGCCAGACCACCACGGCGCAATAGGCGGCGAAATTGGTGTCGCGAAAGGCCGGGGGCCGCACCCGGGCCATATGCAGGCGGTCGGCCATGGGCAGCATGTTGCCATACTCGCCGAGCCAAGCCCCATCGGCCCCCTGGCGAGTCGCCAGACAGTCCAGGCCGCTGCGAGCGGCGTCCCACTCGCCGGCGACGGCCAGCGCCATGACGCACTCCCCATGGTTCCAGGGGTCCCAGGGGCCGGCCTCGAACCAGGGGATCGCGCCATCATGCCCCTGCGTCTGCAGCATGCAGAGCACAGCCCCGGTTAGCGGATCACGGCGGCGGGTCGGGGCCCTGCGGGTCGCGCGGGGCGCACTCATGAGGGGCCCGACGCCTTGGGGGCCGCCTTGCGGAAGTAGAAGGCCACGCTCTTGCCCATCAGTGGGGCGGCGATCGCCTCAAGTCCCTGGGTCAAGGCCGGCTTCTCCATCAGGTCCCACACCAGGAACCGGTGATAGGCCTTGATGAGCGGATGATCGTCCTGACGGTTCCAGAAGGCGCACTTCAGCCACCAATAGGGACTGTGCAGGCCGTGCGCATAGTGTTGGCCGAGGAACCGGTAGCCGAGCCGCTCGATCTCCCGGCGCAGGCTTTCTTCCTGGAAGATGCGGACGTGGCCGCCGGGCTGATCCGCATAGCCCCCTTCGCCCGGCGCCAGCTTCCAGCACAGGGTTTCGGGCCAGGCCCGCGGGACGGTGGGCGCGAAGACGCCGCCGGGCTTCAGCACCCTACGGATCTCGGCAAGCGCAGCCGGGTAGTTGTCCAGATGCTCCAGCACCTCCGAACAGATCACCGCATCGAAGGTCCCGTCGGCGAAGGGCAGCCGATAGGCGTCGCCCTTCAGGAACGCGCAGGCGCCCGGATGCTCCGGCGGCGGCAGCTCGAAGACCCCGGCCATGGCCTTGCGCAAGGAGGGCTCGTCCATGTCCAGGCCGACGACATTGACGCCATCTTCCAGGTGGACCCCGTGACAGTGGCGGCCCTCGCCACACCCCAGATCCAGCACCCAGTCGCCGGGGCGCAGGCCCAGGCGGTTCATCTCAACAGTCAGCACGCCGCGATCACCGCATCTTCGAGCACCGCCTCGTAGGCGGCGCCGGCCCGGTCCCAGGAGAAGACCTCCCGCGCCCGTCGTCGGCTGGCCTCGCTCAGCGACAGCCGCTTGGCGGGATCGTCCAGCAGTTGGGCGATGGCCACGGCCAGTGCTTCGGGATCACCACGACGCACCACGACGCCCGCCTCACCGACCACCTCGGGCAGGGAGCCGCCATCGGTGACGATCACCGGGGAGGCGCAACTCATGGCCTCGGCCGCCGGCAGGCCGAAACCCTCATAGAGCGACGGAGTCACGCAGATGGTGGCCCGGGCGTACTGCTCGGCCATCTCCTCGCCGCTCAGATCGCTGATGAAGCTGATGCGCTCGCTCAAACCCAGGCTGTTGATCAGCTTGCCGGTGGGTCCGTCGGGCTTCAGCTTGCCGATCACCACCAGTTCCAGGTCCGGATAGGCGGGCAGCAGGTCCGCATAGGCCTGAATGAGAATGCCGAGACCCTTCAGCGGCACATCGGCGCTGGCGGTGGTCAGGATGCGGCGGTCGCGGCGGCGCAGGTCGGGCTGTGGCCGAAATACGGTCTGGTCGACGCCCAGGGGAATAGCGGTCATCCGCTCCGGAGCGACCTTGAGGTAGCTCGCCACATCGGCGCCGGCGCTTTTCGAGACCACGATGACGCGGTCCAGACGCGGGGCGACGTGCTCTTGCATGGACAGGAAGCTGTACCAGCGGCGGATCAGCCAGCGGACCTTTGCCTGCGGCTCGGCGTCCAGGGCCAACTCCAGGTCCCGGCGGATGGGGTGATGGATGACGCCGACCACCGGCAGGCCCGAACGCTTGATGTCCAGCAACCCGTAGCCGAGGGACTGGTTGTCGATCACCACGTCATAGTCGGCCGCATGCGCCCGCAGATAGCGCGCCGCCCGACGGCCAAAGGTGTAGGGCTCCATGAACTTGCCCGACAGGTGGCCGAAATACTCCGCCAGGTCCGTCCAGCTCAGCAGATGTCGCAGGCGCAGGGACAGGTGCCCATTGTGCGGCTGGGCATAAAGATCCATCGACGGGATCTTCACCAGCCCGACCTCAGGGGCGAGATCCGGATAGGGCGGGCCCGATAGCACATCGACCTTGTGACCGCGCGCGGCCAGAGCCCGGCTGGCCTGGGCCAGATAGACCCCTTGCCCGCCGACCCTGGGGTCAGATCGATAGGACAGGAAGGCGATCCGCAGGGGCCCGCCGGCGCGACGACGACCGGGGTGTTCGGCGCGGTCGTCATCTTTAACCAAAGGTGTCTCGAGCATGGCCTCGGGGTCTACAGCTTGTGCGAGCGGGAGCCTAGGCGAACCTCACTGTTCCCGTCCTGCGGGCGCTATGCGCCTGACAGCAGGGCGCCGCCCACGGCCGACGGACGCTCTACCGCCCCTGTTTCAGGCGTATGTCAGATTATATCCGACTGCGGGGTCCCACTACCCCTAGTGGCGCGCCACCCTTGAATGTTCCGATCGCCGATTTCGCGCTATAGGCGAATTCATGCGCGCCATCTTTTCTCCCATCTCAGCCAGGAAACGCGCCGCCCCGGCGTCCAGAGGGAGGACTGCGGCGCCGCGTTCTGAACGGCAAAGCCGGATTGGCGCGCAGCCCGCTGTCCGAACCAGGGGGTTTCGCGCCCAATTTGCGCACCAACAACATTGCCAATTTGCCGCACCTGACCACCATTCAACCGCATTCGTGAGGTTGCCATGGTTCTTGAAACATCTGAGCACTGGTCGCGACAACGAACATCAACCGTACGGTCGGAGAATTTCACTTCCTTGATGTATCGCTTCCACCTTGCTGCAAGCACGCTCTTCAAGCTGACGTCGTCATGGCGCGTCAGATGCGGCAATGATTCAGAAGCTCTCTACATCTATACTGCTTTTCTTCTGGCCTCTGCGGCTGAAGCCGTGAAATCCGTCAGCATGGATGAAGACGACAGCGGCGCGGCCATCACCGCCAGCCTTTCGGCCTTCAGTATCAGCTCCATGACGGGAATTCCGCGCGAGACCGTCCGCCGCAAGCTGCGGATCCTGGTCGAGTGCGGCCTGATCACCCCTGGCCCCGGCTCAGCCTTCAGCCTCACACTCGCCCGTGAGGAGATCGGGGACTTCGTTCGCCGGGCCCAGCCCCTGGAAACGCCCTACGACTGGGAGGCCCTTCAATGACCCCCGTCCCCACACATGGCGCTGAAATCATACACCTGGCGTTGCATCAGGGGCTTGGCGCCCTGGACCAGCCGGCCCCGGCCACGCCCTATTTCTTCGGATCAGGCCTTCTCAGCGACGATGGCGCGCGGCGGGTGGTGGAATATTGCCTCCTCGACACCTTCGCCACCATCGCGCTCAAGTTCCGGGCCGAGTGGACCCTGGGCTGGACCGGAACCCGCAGCCGTTGGCAACCGGGAGCGGAGGCCCTGGCGGGGCTTCTGATGTTGCGGCTGGCCATCACCGACCAGACCCTGGTGATCGCCACCCGATCGGCCGATGAGTCTCGCCTGCCCGTTGGAGCCCTCGATGAGGCCCGTCGCGTCATGCAAGGCCACGAGTTCTATGACACCGCCGTCGTCAGGCGACATGCGCCGGGGGCCTGCGCCCAGATGGCCATGGTTCACGCCGAGGCCATGGAGAGCGAATTCACCGCCTTCCTGGTCGCCGCCAGACTTCACGAGCTTTGGACGATCCGGGAAGAGGCCATGAGGGCGCCTCCCGAGGACGAGGCTTCGGCGGATATCGTCGCCTTTCCCACGGAAGAGAGCCGTAGCTTCGACCCGCGAACCGGCGCCAGCGACCTGCGTCGCAGCCCCCTGTTCGCGCGCCTGTTTGATCCCATTGGCCGCGCGGGCCCGCCCGCTTCGGAAGGTCTGCCCCAATGAGCCAGCCAGGCGACATCCTCCGCGCCGTGGTCGGACCGCTTGGCTACCCCATCACCCGCGACACCCTGCCCTCGCCAGACACCGTGCGCTGGAACGCCCGGCGCAAGGCCGAACTGCTCCTGGCCATCCGGGCCGAGCTCATCTCCCTGCGTGAAGCCGTCAGCCTCTACCAGTTGTCGGCCGAGGAGATTTCCGGCTGGCTCGCCCTGTTCGAGCGTCATGGGCTGGATGGCCTGAAGACCACCCGGGCCCAGTCCTATCGCCAAGGCCGGGCGCGACCGCGTCTCCCCCCGACGAACGGCCACGCCCAGCCCGTGGAGATCTCCGCCCGCTAGAGCCCGAGGCCGCGCGCCTGGCTTCTCTCGCGTGCGGCCTAGGCGGGGGTCTCCACGACCTGCACCTGCGTGATGCCGACCTCGGCCAGCACCGTGATGAGTTCGGTGAGGGTGGCCTCGACCTCCACCGGATCACGCCCCCGGATGACCAGGTTGGAGCCAAAGCCGTCCGCACCATAGAAGGGATAGCTGCCGAGCGAGAGGGCCGGGTGGGCCTTGGCCAGGGCTTCCAGGGGGGCGGCGATCGCGCCTTCGCCGGAGCCCTCGACCCGCAGGGTGCGGGAGACCACGACGGCGCCGCCCTTCAGCCTTGGCCCGACATCCTGCAGCATGCCGCGCATGATCTGCGGCACCCCGGCCAGGACGAAGACGTTGCCGATCATGAAGCCCGGCGGCCCCTGCACTGGGTTGTTCACCAACTCGCCGCCCACCGGCACCCGGGCCATGCGCCGGCGCGCCGCATTGATCTCACCGCCCCAGCGGGCGGTCATCATGGCTAGAATGTCGGGGTGCTCATAGAGCTCGACGCCGAAGGCCGCGGCCACCGCATCGGCGGTGATGTCGTCATGGGTCGGACCGATGCCGCCCGTGGTGATCACATAGTCGTAGCGGGTGCGCAGGGCGTCCAGGGCGGCGATGATCTCGCCCTGCACGTCCGACACCGTGCGGGCCTCGGCCAGTTCCACCCCATGGGCGCCGAGGTATTTGGCGATGTCGCCGAGATTGGTGTCCCGGGTGCGGCCCGACAGAATCTCATCACCAATGATCAGCACCGCAGCGGTCACCCGGCCGGCGGTGAAGGGATCAGCCTCGCCCCCCGCCCCAGCGCCAGTCGTCGTCCCTGAGGTCCTGTCCATCGTCCCTGTCCTCGCCTAAACCCTGACCTGTCTTCACACCTACGGACTAGCGCGCCCCATGGATTTCCCGCAACCGCTCAAGCGCGGCCAGCTCGTGCAGCGCTACAAGCGCTTCCTCGCCGACATCGTGCTCGACGATGGGAGCGAAATCACCGCCCACTGCCCCAATCCAGGCGCCATGCTGGGGCTGAACATGCCCGGCCTGCCGGTCTGGGTCTCCGATTCCCCCGACCCGAAGCGCAAGCTCGCCCACACCCTGGAGCTGGTGGAGGTCGATGGCGGCCTGGTGGGGATCAACACCATGCATCCTAACCGCCTGGTGGCCGAGGCCCTGGCGAACGACGCCATCCCCGAGCTCACCGGCTACGCCACGCACCGCCGGGAAGTGAAATACGGCCAGGCCAGCCGGGTCGATTTCCTGCTGGAGGCGCCCGACCGCCCCCGTTGCTGGCTCGAGATTAAGAACTGCCACCTGCGCCGCACAGGCAGCCTGGCGGAGTTTCCAGACTGCGTGGCCGCCAGATCCACCAAGCACCTTCGGGAGCTGGAAGCCATGGTCGCCGAGGGCGATCGCGCCGTGGCCCTCTTCGTCGTCCAGCGCACCGATTGCGACGCCTTTTCCGCCTGCCATGACCTCGATCCCGCCTTCGCCCGCGGGCTGGAGGGCGCGGCCAATGCCGGGGTCGAAGTGCTGGTCTATGGCTGCGACATCAGCCCCGAGCGCGTGCAGATCGCCCGCCCGATGGCTTGGGCGCGTTAAGTCGCACCCAAGACCACTCTCAGTATTTTTCTATTTCTTTCAATGTGTTGCTGATCACGACGCAGCTCCCCTGCGCGAACATGCCGCGGCGGTCGGTAACCTTCCACGCATCCCCCTCGCGATAGCCCCAGCCATCAATCTTGTTGGGGACCCCCTGTGTCTGTTCATTCGTTTCGCGCCGTTTCGCCAGCCACCGCCGCCCGTCGCGCTCAGATCGCCGGCGTCTCACGCCTCGTCCTGGCCGCCGTTGCAGGGGCCGCGCTTGGGCTGCCCGTGACGGCCGCGGCGACGCCCGCGCCCGTCACCGAAATTCTGAGCGGCGACTACATCAAGATCGGGCTCGACGATAAGGGAACGCTTGGCGTCGGCGGGAGCACCTCACCGGGTGTCCTCTATGACGGGACCGGCTCCGGGACCTTCAATCCGGCCTATGACTACCTGACCCCAGGCTCCCCCTTCGAAGGCTTCACGGTCAGCGGCACGGCGGGGACGGACTTCACCGCCACCAACAACAATTCGAGCCTCGGTTCGGCAGCCATCAGTGGCGTGCTGACGAGCTACAACGGCGTCGCCCACGACGGCGTGACCAACGATAACCGCGCCGTATGGACGGGGACTTACGGCGGCCTGTTCAACATCACCCATGACTACGGGTTCGATGACAATGGCCAGCAGCTGAACATCGGCACGACGATCGAAGCCCTGGCGGACCTTACGGACCTGACCTTTGCGCGCTTCACCGATCCGGACGCCGTGGCCGCCGCAGGGGATTCAAGCTCGACCAATAACTTCCGCGGCGCCACCGGCGTGCCGGAATCCGACCTGGTCTATGCGGAAGCCCTGGCCTCGAAATACGTCATCGGCCTCTACACCAACGATACGACCACCCACAATTCGGCGGTCACCAGCTGGACGCCGGCCACGGCGCCGTATCTGGCCGGAACCAATGTCGGTAATGGCGACAATACGATCGGCCTGGGCTTCAACATCGGGTCACTGTCGAACGGGTCCAGGATCACCCTGGTCTATCGCTACATCTTCGGCACTGACATCGCCGCGGCGGTTCAGGCCAGTAGCGGGGGCTCCCCAGCCGCCGCGGCGCCCCCGCCAACGATTGACACGAGCGCGCCCTACAGCGTCGATCAACTGAAGAGCGGCGCTGTCATTCCAATCTTCGACGGGGGCACCCTGACCCTTGGCTCGACCGGCGCCACCGACATTGGCCTGACCATTCTCGCCGCCGGCGGGACGGTCGACACCGCCGGTCACGATCTGACCCTCTCGGGCGCTGTCACGGGCGCGGGCCAGTTGACGAAGACTGGCGCCGGCGCCCTGACCCTGACCGGGGACAACGCCTATGCCGGCGTCAATCTGACCGGCGGGGTCCTGGCCTTCAGTCATAGCGGCGCCCTGGGGACCCCGGGCGGACAAATTTCGATCTCTCAAGGGGCGCAGCTTCGTGCGCTCGGCGACCTGACGTTGGGCCAATCACTGAACATCGGGTCGGGACAAGGTGGCGGTATCGACACCGACGATAACCAGATGCGGCTGAGCGGAAATATCGCCGGCGGTGGCGCGATCCAGAAACTGGGCACGGGCGTCCTCACACTCAGCGGCGCCAACGAGCACAGCCTTCTCGACATCCAGCAGGGCCGCGTCGTCGTCGAGACGCAGCAGGCGCTCGGCGCCTCTGGCGGTGTGATCCTGCTGCAGACAGGCGCAAGCCTTGGCGTGGGCGGCGACCTGACCATGACCCAGTCCGTCGTGGCCAACGGGGCCGACAGTCAGTTCGACACCGGCGGCCACACCGTGACCCTCACCGGCGCCATTGCTGGCGCCGCCTGCTTCACCAAGGTCGGCGCAGGTCACCTCAACCTTCTGGCCGCCGGCGCCAACGCCATCGGCGCCTGCGTCGAGGAAGGACGCCTCAGCTTCAACAACCTGTTCGCCGGCAATGTCTGGGTTGAGGCCGGCGGCGAGATGGGCGGCAGCGGCAGCATCGCGGGCGACGTCGTGGCCAATGGCCTGATTGCGCCAGGCAATTCTCCCGGCCGCCTGGTGATTTCAGGCAGCCTCACCCAGGCTCCAGGCAGTTCGCTGGGACTCGATATCGACGGCTCAACCCCCGGGGTTGGCGCAGGCCACTACGACAGCCTGGTGTTGACTGGCCCGGGCAGCGTTTACACCGCGGGCGGCGCGATCGTTCCCATCACCCGTGGGATCACCGGCGATGCGACCAACACCTTCACCCCGGTCATTGGCCAGGCCTTTCAGGTGGTTACGGCTGAGGGTGGAGTTGTCGGCGCCTATGACGCCCTGGTCCAGCCCACCAGCGGCATGCCGGCCAACTCCCGCTTCGAGGTCGTTTATCGGCCTGACGCCGTGATCCTGGTGGTGACGCCCGACCGGTTCGCCCTCTTGGCGGGACGCGGCAACGGCCAGGCAGTTGGCGCAGCCCTCGACACCGTGCGGCCCGCCGCCCATTCCCGGGCAAGCGCGGCGGCCTTCACGCGGAGTCTGGCGGGCCTGTCGCTGGATCAGACCGCACTGGCGCTGCATCAAGCCTCGGGTGAAGTCCACGCCGCCAGCCTCGACGCCGTGCTGCAAGGCCAGCGGGCGGCGCGGGCGCCGCTGAACGCCCGGATCGCTACGGGCTTTGGCGCAGGCCGCCGGCTCTGGGGCCGCGTCGACGCCGCTACCCGTGATGTGGAGTCCGACGCCTGGGCCCTGGGATATGACACCGAGCAGACTCAGGTCGCTCTCGGCGCTGATCGCCAAATGGGCGACCAGTTCCTGGTGGGCGCGGCTGTCGGGTACTCCGAGACTGAGCTGGACGCCGGCGCGATGGGTGCTGCGACCACCTTCTCCTACCAGGGCCTGGTCTATGCCGGTTGGCGACAGGGACTTCACTACGTCAACGGAGCGGTGTCGCTGAGCCACGACAGCTACAAGACGACGCGAACTCTGGCTCTACCGGCAGGACCGCAAACCGTCTTCGCAAAGCCCCAGGGCGAGTCGTTTGGCCTGGACCTGGAGACCGGCCGCGACCTCGGCTTCCAGGCCATCGACGTCACCCTGATCGCCGGCCTCTCCGCCGACCGGATCGAGCGGGATGCGGTCAGCGAGCAAGGCTCGCCCCTGGCGGCCCTGAACCTTTCGGCCTCCACCCGAGAGGCCGTCCAGGGTCGCCTGGGCGTTCAGTTCAGCCACCAGTTGGCTCGCGGGGATGTGCGCCTGACGCCGCAGGCGTCAGCCTTCGTGCTGCAGGAGTTCGCTGATCTCGAGGGCCGAAGCGTCGCCACGCTCGACGGTGCGACATTCACCAGCCGCGCAGCCTCACCGGGACGCACCAGCCTGCGCCTCTCTGCGGGACTGGACGCCAAGGTCAGGGACAACGCACGGCTCAACCTGACCTACCGCTATGGCGCCTCAGATCAGACCCAGAGCCACGCTCTGATGGCGACCGCCGCGATCTCCTGGTAGCCCCTGTCCCAAGCCCGCCGCGATCATATGCTTCGCGGCGGGTATTGGCGCACCAAGTCCAGGACTGACGATTTAGCGCCCCCGCGTCAGGGCGCGGTACTCCACCAGCCGTTCCTTGTCGCGCCGCACCTGATCGCCAATCGTATTGTCCACGTCCAGCGAGGCGAAGCGGACCCAGCCGTCTAGGCCGAGCTTGTCCTTCACCGCCTCGGTCGGGGTCTGCCACCGGGCATAGGACAGCCACGACACGACGACGCCGAACATGAGCGCCACCCCCTGCAAAACGCGATAGCCGACCTCATTGGTCCCGGGCGCAGGCCATAGGGCGAAGACGACGAGCCAGATGATCAGCACCAGCGGCGTGGTGATCCGCCCGACCCAGCGCATCCAGTAGCGTTCGCGCCTGACCCGCCAGAGCTCCATCTGGGCGTACTTTTCCAGATATTCCATCCGCGCGCCGATCCACATGACCAGGCGGGTGAGGAACAGAGCCCTCTTCCCCCAACCCTTGCCGTCCATCTGGAACTGGGTCTCGGCCTGGTCGGCCATGGCCCGGGCGTTGGTGAACAAGTTCTGCAGCTCTCGCGTTCGCTGAACAATCTCGCGGGAGAGTTCGTAGGAGTCGTTCTCCAACCGGAACCGGTACTGGATAAACAGGATGGCCGAGACGCCGTAGAAGACCCCGAGGATGGCCAGCATGCCCAGCACCGCCAAACCCAGCCCCTGGACGTGATCGCCGATCCAACGAGCGAATACGGTGGGCCCCAGGATCGCCATCGCCGCAAAACCCGAAAGGACCAGGCCCTGAGTCAGGCGCTTGACCCCCACATGCACCCGCAGCGCGTTGAACACACGGCGGCCATATCCATGGATCCGCCCGCGAATATCGGAGTCGATCGGGAACCGCTCCTCGATCTGGCGCGTGAACAAGACGTGGAAGCGGTCGGGCTTGTTCTCGGTTTCCCAGAAGGGAAAGATGTCGAGCGCCTGATTGAAATACTGGTCGATATTGGCGGAAATGACCGCAATCGCCTCGGGATCCAGGGTGAAATAGTCGCTTTCCTGGATGGGCCGCAGAATGCCGTCGCGGGCGCCGGTCGGCTCGGGGCGGGCCGCCGGAGTGGGCGGAGGGGCCATGCGATCGGGAATGTCGGCAGCGCCCGGCGGCGGGGCCGGTTGCGCGGCGAATGCGGCCGGATGGGCGCCTGCAACCGAGGCATGATCATCATGGGACATGGCGGACGCTCTGAACCCCCTGGACGCCGGACGGCAAAGCTTAGGCTAAGAATGGTGTTCTCCCGATGGCGTTCTCGCCAAAGGCGAAGCTTTCCAGGCCTCAACACGGGCAGAGTCGCCGCTGCTGAGGCGCTCATAGCGCCCCGTCGCGAGCGGGCGTTGAAGTTCTGTGCTAGGATTGCGATATAGCCTCATTCAGACGTTTCGCCTGCGCCGGCCCACGATGGGGCTGGCTGATCGCAGACGGACCGGGAGTATCGCAGCGCCATGAGCACCACCGACGTCCTCGAAGCCGAGTACCGCGACGGCCAGATCCGCACCCACGGGCCCGAAGGCTTTGAGGGCATGCGCAAGGCCGGCCGTTTGGCGGCCGAATGCCTGGACATGCTGACCCCTCACGTGGTCCCCGGCGTCGTCACCGATGACCTCGACCGCATGGCCCGGGAGTTCATTCTCGATCACGGCGCCCTGCCCGCCTGCCTGTTCTATCGCGGCTATTCGAAGACGGTCTGCATCTCCGTCAATCACGTGGTCTGCCACGGCATTCCCGGCGAGCGGGTGCTGCGTGAAGGCGACATCGCCAATATCGACGTCACCTGCATCGTCGACGGCTGGCACGGCGACCACAGCCGGATGTACGGGGTCGGTCCCGTCTCGGCCCGCTCCAAGCGGCTGGTGGAGGTGACCTACGAGTCCATCGCTCGCGGCATCGCGGCGGTAAAGCCCGGCGCCACGACCGGCGACATCGGCCACGCCATCCAGTCCTATGTGGAATCCATGCGCTGCTCTGTGGTTCGCGACTTCTGCGGCCATGGCCTGGGCAAAGTGTTCCACGACGCCCCCAACATCCTGCACTTTGGCCAGCCCGGTCAGGGCGAGGTGCTGAAGGCCGGCATGTTCTTCACCATCGAACCCATGGTGAACCTGGGCAAACCCGCGGTGAAGGTGCTGGCCGATGGCTGGACGGCGGTCACCCGCGACAAGTCCCTCTCGGCCCAGTGCGAGCATTCCATCGGCGTCACCGAGGATGGGGCGGAGATCTTCACCGCCTCGCCGGCCGGCCTCTTCCAGCCGCCCATCGAGACGGCCTGAGACAGACACCTGGCTTTGACCTTGAAACTGGGTCTTCAGACCTGATGCGTCATCGCCTGGCGACATTATCCGGCGTTCTGTCCCTGGCCCTGCTGGCGGCCTGCGGGCAGGAGACGTCAGACTATGATGGCCTCGCGCCCGCCGCCGGGCGAACCGTGACGGCGCCGGAGCCGCCCCTTTCCACCAACAGCATGAGCGCGCTGATGCCGTCCTGGTCGACCCGAGGCGAGGCCGACAGCGTCACCATCGCCCTGGTCGATGTGGCAGAGACCCCGCCGCGCCCGATACTGACCATGACCTGCGCCCGGGGCGCGGTCCTGACGGTCGCGAGCCCCCTGTTCACCCGGGACGCTCGGGGCGATCAGTTGCTGGTCAATGCGGGCGAGGCCTCGGCCACCCTGACCATCATCGCAGGATCTGAGGCTGACGGTGTGACGGCCGAGGGGCCAGCCGTCCGCGAGCTGCTGTCCGAAATCACTGTGGGCCGGCCCATTAGCCTCAGCTACGGCGATCAGACCCTGGGGCCCCTGCCGCCGGCGCCCGCGCCGATGAACTCCCGCTTCGCCACGCGGTGCCGCACCTATCTGGAGCCTCCGGGCCGCTAAGCCTTGCCGCTATCGCCGATCACCTTTGAGAGCCATTCCAGTTGGCTGCGTTCAAAGTTCAGGGTGTTGTAGAAGCCCAGCCCCTCGTCATTGTCGGGTTCGGTCGCAAGCCAGACATAGGTGCAGCCCTGCGCCTCGCCCCAGGCCATCAGGGCGGCGATGAGCTGGCTCCCGATCTGGCGGCGCTTGTGGCTCGGAGCCACGCCCAGATTGTCGATATAAAGGTCTGAGGCGCGATCGGGCTGAACATGCACCATGCCCCGGATTTGGCCGACCACCTGGCCCGCCTCAACCGCCACGAACATCACATGACCGTCCGCAGCTAGAAACGCGCCCAATCGATCGGGCGTGATGTCTTCGTCAAACACATCCTCGGCGACTGCGGCCAACAGGCTCGCATTCGCAGGGGTGACGCATTCAATGTCGATGGTCACTGAAACCTCCCATCTTATAGGCCTCCGACAACGCCGTGAGCCGCCGGGTTGGATTGGCCTGCGCCTGCGGCCTCAAGGGTCGCCGCAGACTGCAGCGCCGCCGCATCTATACCCGCGCTTTTCAGGAGCCTGATGACCAGACTGTCCGGCGCCCCGGCGATCACCGCGACGACGTCCGCCGCCGACAACGCCCGCCCCCGCCGCTGAGATCGCGTCGCAGCAAGTTTACGGACGACGACCTGACCAGACGGCGCAGCGTTAAAGATTGGCCGCCGCCGGGCTGGGGGTGCATCGTCGGCCAAGACCGCCATCGCATCCGGAAGGCCAGATCGACGCAGAGCCGCGGAGTGACGCGCCTCCAGAGCCGCCTTGTACCGCCCGGCGTCGGCGCCGGCCTGCTCAAAGGCCCGACGGGCCGAACCGTCCGCCAGATCGCAGGCCGCTGCAAGAAGATGGGCGGCCCCAGGCGCCTGTTCGCCCGCGGCGAGGGCGTAGCGCTCAGCCTGCTCCAGCAGGTCTTTCAAGAGGCGCATCTCGCTCCTGCGCCGCTCTAGGAATTGAAACATCATGGTTGTTCATCTCCTGGGACGTCCCGCGCCCACACTGAGAGCCGCTTGTGCGCGGCCTGTTTGCTGACCCCAAGCGCCTGGGCGATGTCCGCCCAAGACCAGCCATCCGCCAGCGCGCGCCGGACGCCCCCCCGCTCCAGGCTGTCGGCCAATCGGCGCAGGGCGAGGACGAAGGCGAAAACCTGTTCGGGGTCTTCCTGATCGGGCGGTGGGGGAAGGTCGCTCATGTCGTCAACAATAGTTGACGCTTGGTCGATTCGTCAACTTTTATTGACGATCCGGCGTTCGCGCATCGCAGCCCGGGTCCGCCGCAGCCAAAGGCGCCGCTAACCGTGTCAGGCGCCGCCGGTCCGCAAGCGTTTCAGCGCCTCGGGATAGCGCCGTGACAGGGGCGCCTCCAGGTCAGGCAGGGCGATGCTGTAGTCCCCCGAACCTTCGGGCGTAAGACCAGTGACGGCGCGGGCGTTGACCAGCCAGGACCGATGGGTGCGCACAAAATCAGCTGGTCCGAGCTCCGCCTGAAGGGCGGCGAGAGACCCCCGCATCATCGGCCGGCGACCATCCCGCAGCCGGAACTCCACATAGTTCCCTGCGCTCGTCACCGCCAGAATGTCGTCCAGCCGCACCCGCACCAGCCGGGCGCCGTCGCGGATATCAAACAGCGCCGTCGGCGGCGGCGGATCGGGCGCCTGTGGCGTCCCCAGGCGGCCAAGGAGCAGATAGGCGGCCAGGAACATGGCGTACGAGATCACGTCCTTCCCCACCTCAAAGGGCAGGTTCTTGATGCTGACCCAGGGATCGTAGGCCTGACCGATCGCGGCGAACAGGACCGCCCGGAACAGGGTGAACAGACCCACATGGGCGACGGAGAAGGCCAAAGCCGCCACAAGGTGGCCAAGCCCCAGCCCCCACCAGGGCGCGCGCGCCGTAGCCTTCAGGACAGACCAGGGCAGCCAGGCCAATAAGGTGATCGCCAGCCAGCTTGAGCCCTCAAGGAACAGCTGAACGCCAACCGCGCCACGTCCATGCTGGGTGAATCCCATGACGTTCAGCAGGCATACCGCAGCCGCGCCCGCGGAGATCACCGCCCAGCCCAGAACCAGATCCCGGTGGGTGGCGATCGGGCCCCATCGGCGCCCGCGCCGCTCGTCCCGCCGGCCGCGCCGCTTGTCCCACCACGCTTTCACCCCACTGCCGCCGTCGCGATGAGGAGGCTCATCCGCCTGTGAGGGAATTTGCGCCATGAGCGATCCGAGCCTGCGCCGATACGATCTGGACTGGATCCGGATCGGCGCCTTCTTCCTGCTGATCCTCTACCACGTCGGCATGTTCTATGTGCCCTGGGGCTGGCATGTGAAGAGCCCAGAGCCTGTGGCCTGGCTCGAGCCAGTGATGCTGCTGACCAATCCCTGGCGGCTGTCGCTGCTTTTCCTGGTGTCTGGGGCGGCCACCCGCTTCATGGCTGACAAGCTGGCGGCAGGCGTCCTGGCCCGCCAACGCACCGCGCGCCTGCTGCCGCCGCTGGCCCTTGGCATGCTGATCATCGTCCCGCCTCAGACCTATTACGAGATCGTCGAGCAGCTGGGCTTCAACCAGGGCTATCTCGAATTCTATGGCCGCTATCTGACGGCCTCAGGGGGCTGGTGCGCCGCCGACGGCTGCCTGATCACGCCCACCTGGAACCATATGTGGTTCGTGGCCTATCTGCTGGTCTACACCCTGGCCCTGGCCGCCCTGATCGCGTGGGCCAGACCCGCCTTGCGCCGGCTGGAGGCAGGACTCGCCCGCCTGCCCAGCTGGGCGCTGCTGATTGCGCCGATCCTCTTTCTGGGTCTGGCGCGGGCGGTTCTGCTGCCGCGGTTCGGGATCACCCACGCCCTGGTGGACGACTGGTACAATCACGTCCTGTCCTTCAGCATGTTCCTGTTCGGCTATGTGACCGCCAAGTCCGACCCCGTTCGGCGCCGCCTGATCAGTCTGCGCTGGCCAGCCCTCGTCCTGGCCCTGGCGTCATACGGGGCGTTCAGCCTCTATGCCTGGACCTGGCGCGACGCCGCCGCTGAACCCGCCGCCAGCCTCGTGCTCGCCATGCGGTTCGTCTATGCGGTCGACCAGTGGTGCGCCATCGTCGCCGTCCTGGGCTTCGGCGCCCGCCACCTGAACCGGCCCCATCCCGCGCTGGCCTATCTGACCCTGGCGGTCTTCCCCTACTACATCGTCCACCAGACCGTGATCGTCGTGGCCGGCCACCACCTGGCGCAATCGGGCCTGCCCCAGGCCCTGGAAGCCGCCCTCCTCATCACTGTGACAGGGGCGGCCTGCGGACTGACCTATGAGCTCGTCCGCCGCGTCCCCCTCCTGCGGCCGTGGTTTGGGCTGAAGCCCGAAGCTCGCAAGGCGCGCGCCGCTGTCCTGCCAACCTAGAACGGATGAGGGCCATTTGGCGCATGTGCGGCGCAGCTCGCCTTTCTGAAGACCTGTGGGACTGTCCATAGAATTTAACATCGACTGTCCTTGCGACTGTCACTCAGCGTGACCGTCCAACGCCGCTCATTGGCCCTGAGGTCTATCTATCGTTGGGCGCCAGGGCAGAGCGTGGGGGCGTTGTTTGGGGCAATACGCTTTCCCTAAAGGCCCCTGCTTTCCCAATGTCAGTGACAAATTGTGCCGACAGGCCGTGATTTTGGGGGCATGCGCTTTCTCAATGCCAGAATTGAGAAAGCAGATTGAGAAAGCAGTCACGACGCGGTCGAGGACGACAAGGCGGCGGACACAACCCATCACGCTCGAGGTCGGCTAGGTTATGGTGGGAGGCCTCACGCGCCGCGAGAAATGGCGCGCTCAGTTTCTTCAAGGATCGCCTCTGACCAGCGGGTCCGAAAGAACTCCGCTTCTGCGAGGCTCAGCAATAGATTTCGCCTTAGCGCGCTCGCTAGGCTGCAGGCTTCGACGACCGCCGCGGATCGGTTAGCGCGCACGTCTCAGAGGCTCTGGCCGCCGAGGGCATCAAGTTCGCTAAGGGCGCCGGCGCTAGGACTAATCGCCCCAATCCACAAACAAAGGTGTTGCGAGTCCCAGTATTATAAGAAATTTGGGATGCGCCGGAGCGCTCTTCGCTCGGCGTTCCAAAGCTCAATTCATGCATGGCGAAACCTGGATAAGCTCTGCAGCCTTCGCGAAGGCTGAGCAGATCAGCGTCCAAGCCGCCCGCGCCGCCCTACGCGCGGCCAGCACCGGCAGGCCGTGGCGGGGACGCAACCTGTCGGTTCGGGTGGCGGCTGGCGCGGGCGGCCGACGCGGGCTTTGCTATCAAGTCAGGGCGTCCGTGCCCGTGGCGCCAGCTGACACCCCGCCCCCTACCGCCACGCCAAAGGCTGACCCCAGGCTGGGACCGCGTCTCAACGCGCTGCAGCCTGTGCTCGACACCAAATCTGGTTCTGAAGCTCGAGCGACCGCTGTCGCCCAGGCCGCGGCGACACTGTCGGTCAGTCGCCGCACAGCATATCGCTGGTTGAGACGCTATGAGACCGAGGGCATCCGAGGCCTGCGGCGACGCAAGCCTTCGAATGCGGGCAAGCCGCGGGTCGCCGTCTCGCGCTGTTTTGACCAGGCGTTCTTGGCGGCCGGCTATGGGGCTGGCCTGCTCGAGGACATTCGTGGTGAGCTTCAGAGGTGTCTAAGGGGCCTTTGGGCGTCGAGGGCCGAGCAGGCGGGCGCCATGGAGATCGGCCGGCTGGCTGAACACGCTCTGCTGGAGCTGTGTGAAGCGCGCAATGTGCGATTGCCCACCGAGGCGATGCGTTTGTCTCGCCGATATGTGGATGCGTTCTCCGCCTACCGCGTGATCAACCAGCGCCGCAACGACCGCAAAGCCTTTGATGACGGCAAGCCTCGTATCCGGCGAGACTGGACTGACCTGGTCCCCATGGAGCGCGTGGTCGCCGATGTGAAGCATTTGGACGTCATTGTGCGACGGGCTGATGGCTCGACGGCGTGGCCCAAGATCATAGCCTTCATGGATGCTGGGACCGGCCGCGTCTTCTCCCATCCGGTGCTCCTGCAGAGGGGTGAAGGTATTCGCCAAGAGCACGTCATCGAAGCCTTCATGGCCATGGTTGCGGCCCCAAACTGGGGCTTCCCCCAGGGGCTCTACCTCGACAATGGCCCTGAATTTGCGGCCCTGTCGAAGATCGACGGCGCCCTGCAGCTGCTGAATGCGCCCGGCGCTCGCACCCTGATTTTTGCTCGGCCCTACAACGCATCGGCCAAGCCCATCGAGAGCCTCTTTGCCCGCCTGGACCGGCAGGTTTTCTGCTTACTGCCGGGTTATGCGGGCTCCAATCGCATGGCGACAAAGACGCAGACGCTTGGCCGCCCTCCCCTCCCTTACCCTGGAGACTGGGAGGACTTCTGTCGGACGCTGAACGGGCTGATCACGGCGCACAATCACCGTCCCGTCGGAGGGGCACGAAGAGGAAGGTCCCCAGAGAGCTGGTTCGCGCAGAAGGTGAAGGCGGGATGGAGCCCAGCTTCGGTCGGCCTGGCAGAACTCGACGCGGCGTTTGCGAGCCACGACAGTCGTCGTGTCGACCGGGGCATCCTTAAGATTGGCGGCAAGCGCTACACCCATGAGCGTCTAGCCGCGTTGCCGTCTCGAATGAGCGTCGACTTGGCCCTGCCCTGGCGGCGGGGCGCCCCGCCGATGGCCAAGATTGAAGGGGCGTGGGTCTATCTCGAGCCAGAGAAACTCTATCCCGCCCGTTGGATAGAGGGCGCCAAGGCCTCCAGTGCGCGCCAGCGCCGCCAATCGGCTCACGTCTCAAGCCTTGCCCGAGAGGCCCCCGTCATTGATCCTGTGGAGTTGAAGATCCGCTGGGGAGCCCGTCAATCGAGCGCTGAGGCTGCGGTCAGCCAACCTGCGCTAGATCTAGGCGAAACTCAGCGCGCGCGCGCCGATGGCGTTAGGGCAGAGGGGGCTAAACCCCCCGCGCCAACAGAAGCTGAGCGCAAGCGCGCCCAAGCCATGGCGCTTACCGAGAGGCTCGAACGCCAGCAGACCCGAGATGACTGACTACGTCGCCATGAGCGTGTCACGCCGGTTGGTCGCCAGAATGCAGGCGACCCATGATCGAAGACGGATCTCGGTCTTTGCCGGGCCGCCCGGCATCGGCAAGACGACCGCCATTGAACGGTTCTCCAGTCTCAATCCCCGCGGGGTTTTCGTAGCGAAAGTCGGGAGGCGCAATGCTCGCGAGCTCCTTGTTCTCCAACACGCTGTGGAGGCGGCAAGAAAATTGAACAACTCGCCACTCAAGAGGTCGCCTGGCTCTATCTGGGAGCTGCGAGCCGAACTGTTCGATGCGATCTGTTGGTGGGCGGGGGTCAGCCCAGTGCCGGCCCGGCGCGGGAAGTTCCCTGTCGAGGATTTTGGGCGACTGACCCTGGTTTTCGATGAGGCGCAAAACCTCTCGCGCGAGGCGATTGAGGCGCTGCGCTACTGGAATGATGCGGACCGCTGCTACGCGCCGTTCCCGCTTGGCCTGATCTTCGTCGGCAACAATGAGTTCTCGCTGTCGAGCGCAGGCGGTCGCGACAGCGTCATCTCGGCGGCCGTAGCCGACCGCGCGGCCTATGTGGAAAGCCTCGACTATGATGACGTTGTGGACGACGACTTGCGGCTGTTCATCGACGCCCAGGTCGACATCGAGCCGGATGCTCTCGAGCTAATCCTGGGCGCCTTCCAATCACCCCGCTCCCCGCGCAGCCTGCGTCGATTGAATGATCTTCTCGCCGACCTGCAGGACCTGGCGGCAGTCGAGGCGATCACAGCCCTGGATGTGAGAACGCACCTGGGTCTGACGGGATGACGGCGTCTGCCTCACCAAATCTGAACCCGCGGATCAGGTCTGCCCCTGGCGGAGCCTGCAACCGCTTGCAGGAGATAAGACCCATGTTGACCGATCGGTTCTCGAGCGCCCTTGTGCTTGCAGAACAACTCCATCGCGGACAGACGCGCAAGGGGGTCGATATCCCCTACGTCGCCCACCTCTTGGCTGTCACAGCGACAGTCCTGGAATGGGGCGGCGACGAGGACACCGCCATTGGCGCGCTCCTGCATGATGCTGTCGAAGATCAGGGCGGCGAAGAGACCGCAGCACTAATCCGGTCGCGCTTTGGCGAGCGCGTCGCAGACCTCGTCTTGCACTGCACCGACAGCGTTGCGTCAACCCCGGGTGAGAAGCTGCCCTGGGAGGAGCGCAAG
>DJWR01000190.1 GCA_002441055.1 Caulobacteraceae bacterium UBA6225
CCGCCTTGCGGGCCAGCGCCCGCTCACGGAGATCTATCGAGTAAGGAGCCGTCATCTCCGCTGGCCTCCTTCACCAGCATGGATGCTGAATCAGATCACCCGCGATTTGGGAATCCCGATTCCGTCAAAAGACGCCACGCTCTAGCGTCGCGGGTGGTGACAGCCGGCTGGAATCACAGTCCTAATGATCTGGGCTCGTCTGACTTAACAATATCGACGCCACCGTGGCTGGAGAGCCGGTGGCGATCAGGCGAACCTATGCCCAATTCGAACGTCGAATCCGTCTACTACTTCTGTGATGAGAGCTCTTACATGAAGGGCTCCTTCATGGCCGTGGGCGGTATTGCCGTGCCGGATCGAGAGCTGACCGTACTCTCTGGTGAGCTTCAAGCCATCAAGACAGCGTTAGGCGGTCCCAGTGAGGTGAAGTGGTCAAATACGACCAGCCGCCGAGACAGTCCTCACCGGGCGTTTGTGGATCACTTCGTGGTTGCGATGAGAGCCAAACGTATAAACTTCCATATCCGCTTCGCGCCTTTCAACGAATACGATCACGCAATCAGCGGCCCAAGGAAGCGCGTCGATACTACGAGCAAGATGCACTATCAGTTGTTGCTGCACAGAGCGCTTCGCTTCTATGGCCCTCACTACAAACTACACATCCGACCCGATGGCGGAGATTGTACCGCTGCGCTGCAGAGCAAAATCGATAGCCTACATCGGTGGGGTGCCGCCAAATACAAAGCTAACGCCGATTGCATTGGCAGCATCGAGCCCCGGGACTCTCAGAAGGAGATTCTGCTTCAGTATCTGGATGTTCCGCTCGGTGCTTTGACCGCGTTACGGAATAGCCGGGAATTGGTAGGGGCTAAACGCGAACTAGCGGACTATGTCGCCGACTCTTTCGGTCGCCCCAACCTGAACCGCAATACCGGTAAGAACGAGAAGCAATTTTCCATCTGGAACGCCATTCCTAATGGCGCCAAGCGCGGCCCTTGGGACTAGGTCCACGAAAGTGGAGCAGTTCGGACCGGAGCCTGAGTCTTCGCCCCAAGGACCGGGTTAAGATATCCCCATAGGTTGATAAAATCAAGAATCCTGTTGTTGAATCAATCGCTTGATTGTGTTGGGGATTTTTGCAGCTCAACTGTTGGAGCGTCCGAATACGCGCTCAACGGCGTAGCCGAGTCACTATTCGTTGCCGCTGGCCACGCCGCACCTGACCGCCCCCCTCAGTGGGGGACGTACTGGCGCAGGACGTCTTCGATGATGCGTTCGAGCTGGTCCAACGTGTTGCAGGTCTTGGCCAGGTGGCAGAAGGGCAGGTAGCGGTTCATGACGCTGTCGCCCTGGTTCCAGTAGCTCTCCGGCTCCGGGTTCAGCCAGATCACCGAGCGGGACCGCTCGTGGATGGTGCGCATGATGTCCAGGCGCGGATCGGCATAGTTGGACCGGGCGTCGCCTAAGAAGATCACCGTGGTGTGGCGGTCGAGCTTGTCGAGATGGTTCTCGGCGAAGTCCTGCAGGGCGCGGCCATAGTCGGTCTGCTGGAAGCCGATCAGCTTCAGAACCTCCAGGATCGCCTTGTCCACCCCGTGCTCGTCCAGGATCTGGTTCACCGGGATCATGCGGCCGGAAAAGGCGTAGGCGTCCATCCGGTCGACCACCTCATTGAGGCTGTAGAGGAAGGTCAGCAGGAACTGGGCGGCCGCAGCCACCGACTTGGAGACGTCGCAGATGGCGATGATCTTGGGCTTGTCGACCCGCTCGGTCTTCCAGACGACGTTGAACGGCACCCCGCCATAGGCCATCGATTGGCGGAGCGTCCGGCGCACGTCCAGGTGACCCTTGCGGGCCCGGTTGCGGCGCCGCGAATATCGGTCGGCCAGGCGCTTGGCCATCTTGCGGACCAGGGCCTGCATCACCTGCAGGTCCACCGGATCGATGCCGCCCTCGGCGTTCAGCGCCTTGCGGGCCAGAAGCTCCTCGCGCAGCTGGCGGCCGCTCTCGGCGGCATAGAGGTCGTGCTGGCGCTGGACATAGCGCTGGGCCTCGGCCGCCACGATCTTGCGGCCGGCCTCCAGCCGGTCGGCGAGCGCGTTTCCGCCTTCGCCCTCCAGCCGGCGGGCCTGGCTGATGATCTTCTCAATCTCGGCGACGCCCATCTCGTCCAGCAGCCGCCGGGTCAGCCGGCTCTTCTGGGTCGACAGGCGGATCTCCGAGACCTGAGCGGCCTGGGCGGCGCGCTCCATGGCCTGGGTCAGCGCCGTGGAATCCCCGGCCAGGATGATCTGGGCCAGCTCCGAGCCGGCGGCCTCTTCCGACACGTCCTCCAGCTTCGCCTCAGGCGGCGCGGCCTCGCCCCCTTCCGGCGGCGGGGGCGGCGTGGCGAAGTCGAACGGGTCCCGGGCGAAGAAGGCGTCAAAGGCCCGGTCGAACCGGGCCACCTCATCCTCGCTCTTGGCGAGCGTGGCGCAGAGCGCGTCCTTCAGCAGCTCGCGGTCGGAGTAGCCGATGCGGGCCACGGCCTCGTGGGCGTCGATGGACTCCACCGGGGAAACCCGCACATCGGCGGCCCGAAGGGCGCGGATGAAGTCCTCCATCTGGTGCTGCATGGCGCGGCGCCTACGGCGTCGTCTGGGCCGTCCGCAGCAGTTCGCTCACCTGCGGCTCGACCATCGCAATGTCCTGCTCGTACTTCAGGATCACGTTCAGGGTGTCGCGCACCATGGCCGCGTCCAGGCTGTCGGCGTGCATCAGGATCAGGGCGCGGGCCCAGTCGACGGTCTCGGAGATCGAGGGCGACTTGCGCAGGTCGATCTCCCGCAGGGCGTGGACGAAGCCGACCAGCTGATGGGTCAGGCGCTCCTCAATGTTCGGCACCCGGCTGGCGACGATCCGCCGCTCCAGGCTCGCCTCGGGCAGGGGGATGTGCAGGTGCAGGCAGCGGCGCTTCAAAGCATCGCCCAGGTCGCGCACATTGTTGGAGGTCAGAAAGACGATGGGCGGAGTCTTGGCCTTGATGACGCCCAGCTCCGGCACCGAGGCCTGATAGGCCGACAGCACCTCCAGCAGGAAGGCCTCGAAGGCCTCGTCGGACTTGTCGATCTCGTCGATCAGCAGGACGCAGCCGTCATCCTCCCGCAGGGCCTTCATCAGGGGCCGGGGCTCCAGGAAGGGCTCGGAGAAGAACATGTCGCCCATGCCGTGCAGGCGCTCCATGGCCTCGTCCATGCCGGCCGCATCGGCCAGTTCGGCGCCCATGCGGTCCTTGAGGATCTGGGTGTAGAGGAGCTGCTTGCCGTACTTCCACTCGTACAGGGCCTTGGACTCGTCCAGGCCCTCATAGCACTGCATGCGGATCAGCGGCAGGCCGAGCAGGGTGGCGGTGGACAGGGCCAGCTCGGTCTTGCCGACGCCGGCGACCCCTTCCACCAGGATCGGCTTCTGCAGGTGGACCGACATGTAGAGCGCCGTGGCGATGCGGCGCGAGGCGATATAGCCCACGCCGGCCAGGCCTTGAACCAGGGCGTCGACCGAGGCGAATGAATCCGCGGGCGGCGAGGCGTTCGCCGCCTGAGCCAAAATCGTCAAAGTCTCAATCTCTCAAAATTCGGGCCGGCGTCTGAAAATCGCGGCCCCCTTCGGTGCAATCTGACGATAGTGCCAAGGCGAGAGGCCCAAAGGCAAGCCGCATCGCCTCAACCCATGGCGCGCGCTTTACCGGACTTTCACAGCCTTAAGTCTAGCTTGCCCCCATGAACGGCCTGCAGATCCGCCAGATCGCCGCCCGCCTCGGAGGGCGGTGGCCCGTCCTCCACGGCCAGCGTTGGGGCTTCAGCCGCCTGCGCACCCGGCTGGCGGTGCTCTATGCGGGCCTGTTTGGCCTGATCCTCACCCTGGTGGCCGTGGCGGTCTTTGCGGCCACCTCGGCCAGCGCCCAGCGCCAGGTCCGCGCCGAGCTGGAGGCCAGCGGCACGGTCTTTGACCGCATCTGGTCCCTGCGCTCTGACCAGATGCGCCAAGGCGCCGCCCTGCTCGCCCGGGATTTCGGCTTCCGCGCCGCCGTGGCCACGGAGGACACCGCCACCGTGGTCTCGGCCATGGAGAATCTGCGCAGCCGGCTGGAACTGGACGAGGCCTTTATCCTCACTGCCGACGGCCGTCTGCTGGGCGACGAGGCCGGCGCCCTGAGCGACCGGGCCGAGGCCCTGCTCGACGCCCTCTATACCGACGAGAACGCCGCCGGCGTCCTGGTGGTGGGCGATCAACCCTATCAGATGGTCGCCGCCCCGATCCTGGCGCCTGACCTGCGGGGCTGGGTGGTGTTCGCCGCTCGCCTCGACGCGTCCCAGATGCGCCAGCTGGAGGCCCTGGCCGCTATTCCCCTGACCGCGGCGGTTCGCCGCCAGACGGACGGGACCTGGCGGGGCGAGGCCGGCGACCTGTCGGCCTCGGAAGTCGCCGGCATTGATGCGACCCTTCAGGACGGCGAGCGCGCCGTTCGGGTGATGCGGACGCAAGGCCTGCGGTCCCTGGCCGTGGTCAAGACCCTGCCGGCCCTGATCCCCGGTGATCGGACGGTGCTGGTCCTCTCCTATCCCCTGCGCCTGGCGCTGGCGCCCTATCACGCCCTGATGGCGTGGCTGGCGGTCCTGGGCTTTGCGGGTCTGGCCATCATGGCTGGCGGCAGCTGGATGCTGGCCGCCAATCTCGCCCGGCCCATCGCCGATCTCGACCTCGCCGCCCAGCGCCTCAGCCGCGGGGAAGACGCCCATGTGGACGAGACCGGCGACGATGAAATCGGCCGCCTGGGCGCCAGCTTCAACACCATGGCCGACGAGATCCGCGAACGCGAACGGCGGATCCTCCACATGGCCATGCATGACAGCGAGACCGGCCTGCCCAACCGGCTGGCCCTGGAACAGGCCCTCGATCAGGCCGGGCGCGCGGCGACCGGCGGGGACGTCTATGTCGCCGTGGTCGGGATCGAACGCTTCGCCCAGGTCCGCAACGCCATTGGCTACCGGCTGGCCGGCGTCATGGTCCAGAAGATCGGCGAGCGGCTCCAGGCCACAGCGCCCCACGGCCACGCCGCCCGGGTCTCCAGCGACGCCCTGGGCCTGATCCTGGGCTCGTCCGACGCCGAGACCGCCCTGGCCGAGGCGCAACATCTGCTCGACATCCTGCAGTCCCCCATCTCGGTGGAGGGGGAAACCATCGATGTGGACCTCACCGTCGGTCTCGCCCCAATGGAGGATCAGACCAGCGCGGTGGCCGTCGACCGGGCCAATATCGCCCTGGATCAGGCCCGCATCGCCCGGGTCAAGGCCGCGGCCTTTGACGCCCAGGCCTATGGCGATCCTTCGGCCTCGCTCGCCCTGATGAGCCGAATGCTGGGGGCTATCGCCTCGGGGCACATGCTGTTGCATCACCAGCCCAAGTTCGACCTGCGGGCCGGCCAGGTGAATGCGGTGGAAAGCCTGATCCGCTGGCGGCGGGAGGATGGCGGCCTGATCCGGCCTGACCTGTTTATCCCCATGGCCGAGGAGACCGGCCATATCCGCGCCCTGACCGACTGGGTGATCACCCAGGCGATCGAGGATCAGGGCGTCCTGCTGGACCAGGGCCATGACCTGGCCTTTTCGGTCAATGTGTCGGGCCGCCTGCTCGGCGACAGCGACTTCGCCGACTTCGCCCTGGCTGCGGCGGCCAAGGCCCGCGGTCGCCTGTGCTTCGAGATCACCGAAACCGCGGTCATCGAGAACCCGGATCTGGCCCTGAAGATCATCGACCGCTTCGCCGAAGCCGGCATCGAGATCTCCATCGACGATTTCGGGTCTGGCCTCTCGTCCCTGGCCTATCTGAAACAGATCCGCGGCCATGAGCTGAAGATCGACCGGGCCCTGGTCAGCGGCCTGGCCGACAGTCGCCGTGACGCCCTGATCGTGCGCTCCACCATCGACCTGGCCCACGGCCTGGGCATGAAGGTGGTCGCCGAAGGGGTGGAGACCGAAGCCGTCTTCGCCCTGCTGGGCGCCCTAGGCTGCGACAGCGCCCAGGGCTATCTGATCGCCAAGCCCATGACCCTGGAGGCCCTGGGCGACTTCCTGGCTGACGACGCCCAGCGCACCCGCCAGTTGGCCTAGGGTCTGACGTTCACCGCCACGGTCTGGCGCACCATCCCCTGGGCTGGCAGGGTCACCGACAGAGTCTTCTGGGCGCCAGGGGCGCGGATCTTTGGCTGCCAGACCGCCACCCGCGCGGCGCCCGCCGGCAGACCGCGTAGGACGGCGACCCCATCGGCGCCGGTCTTGGCCACATGCACGGTGTCGGAAACGAAGACATAGGCGATCATGCCATCGTGAATGTTGCAGCCCAGGGAGACGACGCCGGGCTTGTCGAACACCACCTTCCGGTTCTCTTCGCGGCCGTACAGCTTGATCTCGAAGGTCTTGGCCGGAGAGAAGGAATAGACGTGGTGCCGAACCTTGTCCCGGTTGGGAAAGGTCACCTCGGCGCCGGTCGGCACGACCAGGACGTGGGGGTCGAAGATGATGTTGTGCTGCACCATCTCGTAGTTCCACGAGAACTTCGTGCGGCTGTTGACCGCCCATCCCCCGGCCGAGGGTTTTGCGGTCACGACCGCATCGCGAACCGGCGCTCCGGCCATATTGGTCACGGTGATCTGCAGATCGGCGGCCTGGGCGGCGACGGCGCTGAGGGCGAAGGCCAGAAGGCTGGCGAGACAAAGGCGGGCCGGGGGCATCACTAATCTTTCGGATGAGGCGTATATTTCGCACCACCTATGGAGGTATTCGAGCGGCTATACTTGCGCGACGAAGCCGATCCTGGCGACGGAGAAGTCTGGTCGCTGGCGTGGTGAATATTTCATAAACCCTTCCCCTGCGAAAAGACTGGTCATGGCGTCAGGCTTGGCGCGGCGCATCATCAGCGGGGGTTCCTTGTTCAGACAATTGGCGGCGGTCACCGGGCTGTGGCTCGCCTTTACAGCGGGGACCGCTGGCGCGCAGGAAACCGAGCGCAGCGGTAAACTGCTGCTGACCGGCGGCGTCTCCAGTATCGAAGGCGCCGGCGGCGGCGGCCTGGCGCCCTGGGCGCTCATCACCGCCTATGGCGCCGCTGGACAGGTGGGGGCCAATCTCCACGCCACGGTCGCCGAGCTGCCAGACTACCAGTTCCGTTCGGGCGGGATTGCGCTTGGTCTGCAGGATCGCCTGGAGCTCTCCTACGCCCGCCAGAGCTTCGACACGGGCGCCACGGGCGCGCGTCTGGGCTTGGGACAGGGATTCACCTTCCGCCAGGACGTGCTGGGGGCCAAGCTGCGGGTGCTGGGGGATGCGGTCTATGACCAGGACCGCTGGAAGCCGCAGGTGGCCATCGGCGCCCAGTGGAAGTCCAACGATCAGCCTGGCGTCATCGCCGCCATCGGCGGACGCGACCATGAGGGCGTCGACTACTATGTGGCCGCCACCAAGATCCTGCTCGACCACAGCCTGCTGCTGAACGGCACGGTGCGCGCGACCCGGGCCAATCAGGGCGGTCTGCTCGGCTTCGGCGGCGACCGCAATGACGACTACAGCCTGCAGTTCGAAGGTTCCGCCGGGGTGCTGCTCAACAAGCGGCTGTTGGTGGGGGCCGAGTACCGGACCAAGCCCGACAATCTCGGCTTCGCCCAGGAGGACGACTGGTTCGACCTGTTCGCCGCCTATGCGCTGAACAAGAACCTCTCCATCACGGCCGCCTATGCCGATCTCGGCGACATCGCCACCTTCGAAGATCAGCGCGGCCTCTATCTCTCCATCCAGGCGGGCTTCTGATGCGCACAATCTTCGGACTCACCCTCGGCGCCCTGCTTGTCCTGACCTCGACCGCTGTCGCCCAGCCGGCCCCATGGGCGCGACCCGGGGAAGAGCCCATCGACCCCTACGCCGTGACCGACGCCAATGCGGGCGCCGAGCCCCTGGCCGAGGGCGCGGTCTTTGAGGCCTTCGGCGGTGCGGAGGGGGTCAGCCGCATCATCGATGACCTGGTCGATCGTTCGGTGATTGATCCCCGGCTTGAGGAGATCTTCAAGCCCACCGATCTGGTGCGCCTGCGCCGGACCCTGAAGGAGCAGGTCTGCTTCATCCTGGGCGGACCGTGCGCCTATACCGGACGCGACATGGCCTCATCCCACAAGGACCTCGGGGTCACCACGGCCGAGTTCAACGCCCTGGTTGAGAACCTGCAAGGCGCCATGGACGCCGCCGGCGTGCCCTTCCGCGCCCAGAACCGGCTCCTGGCCAAGCTCGCTCCCATGAAGGGCGACGTGGTCGAACGCTAGGGCCTCACGGCGCGTCGGCCAGGAAGTCTGTGATCGCCTGGCGGGCCGCCGGTTCGTCCAGGGTGGGCGCGTGGCCGACGCCCTCGATATCCACCCGGCGCATCTGTGGGGCCAGGGCCTGCATCCGCGCCGCCGTGCCCTCGGCCAGCAGGTCCGAGGCTCCGCCGCGGACCAGCAGCATGGGCCGGTTGATGGCGAGCGCCATGAACAGGGGCCAGAGGTCCGGGCTCGGTGTGCCGGCCGGGGCGGCGGCGAAGGCCTGGGCGATGGCCGGGTCGTAGTCGAGCACCAGCTTGCCCGGCTCCGCCTCCCGCCAGGTCCGCCTGGCGAACCGGTCCCAGTCGGCGTCGGTGAGGTGGGGCTGGGCTGATCCATTGATCGCCCGCGTCCGTTCCGCCGCCTCGGCCCAGCTGGACGCCGGGCCGCCTGAGCCCACATAGCCGCCGATCCGGGCCAGCCCCTCGGCGGCGATCTCCGGCCCGATGTCGTTGAGGATGGCGCCGGCGATCAGGTCCGGCCGCAGGGTCGACAGCGTCATGGTGATCAGCCCGCCCATGGACGTCCCCAGGAAGATCGCCCGGGCGATGCCCGCCTCACCCATCAACCCCGCCACGTCCCCGGCATAGACG
>DJWR01000230.1 GCA_002441055.1 Caulobacteraceae bacterium UBA6225
CGCACCACCGCCTCGCCGGCGTGGACGTGGATGTCCGCGCCCAGCCGGGCCAGCTCGGGGGCGTGCATGAACCGGTTCTCGAAAATGTTCTCGTGGATGACGCTCTCGCCCTCGGCCAGGGTCATCAGGGCCATGAACTGGGCCTGCAGGTCGGTGGCGAACCCCGGATAGGGGTCGGTCTCCACCGCCACGGCGTTCAACCGGCGGCCATTCCGTTTCACCGTAACCCCGTCATTGTGGCGGATCACCTCGACGCCCGCCTCCTCCATCTTGTCCAGCAGGTGGCCGATGAAATCGTTGCGGGTGTGGGTCAGGCGCACCTCGCCCCCGGCCATGGCCGCGGCCAGGGCGAAGGTCCCGGTCTCGATCCGGTCGGGAATCACGGCGTGGCTGGTCCCGCCCAGCCGGCTGACCCCCTGAATGCGGATCACGTCCAGGCCGGCCCCGACGATCCGCGCGCCCATCTTATTGAGGCAATCAGCAAGGTCGACGATCTCCGGCTCGCAGGCCGCATTGCGCAGGATCGTCTCGCCCTCGGCCAGCACGGCGGCCAGCAGGGCATGTTCGGTGGCGCCCACCGAGACGAACGGGAAGATGATCTCCGCGCCCCGCAGGCCCCGGGGCGCCTGAGCGTAGACATAGCCTTCGTGCAGGTCGATCTCCGCGCCCAGAGCCCGCAGCGCCTCCAGGTGCAGGTCCACCGGCCGCGCGCCGATAGTGCAGCCCCCCGGCAGCGAGACCTTGGCCTGGCCCGAGCGCGCCAGCAGCGGCCCCAGCACATTGAACGAGGCGCGCATCTGCCGCACCAGGTCATAGGGGGCGATGGCGCTGAGAATCTCCGGTGTGTGCAGCAGGGTCTCAGGTCCCTCGGGCCCATCCTGCTCCTGCACTTCGGTCCCCAGCCGGCCGAGCAGCTGGCCCAGAAATCGAGTGTCGGCCAGCCGCGGCATATTGGTCAGCCGCAGGGGCTCTGACGTCAGCAGGCTGGCGGCCATCAGCTTGATGGCCGAGTTCTTGGCGCCGCTGATGGCGATCTCGCCCTCCAGACGCGCGCCGCCTTCGATGGCGATTCGGTCCAATCCCAGCCCCTTCAAACACCGCGTCTTCGGCGGTGCGGCAAATCCAAGAGGCGCTTCTAGCTTGCGTACGGTCCGCCGAAAAGGCGCAGGCTGCTCACGAAGGCTTGTCGTCGCCGCCGGCCGGTGGTTCGGCGACTCGCGGCGCCGCCTTGCGCCGACGCAGGTTCGCCCGCAGGGCCTGGGCGAGCTTGGCTTCCCGGTCGTTGGCCGGGGGCGTCTTGGGCCGGTCGGAAGATGTCATCCGTCCTGGTTGCGGCGGGACCTCAACGGGGTCAAGTCTGAGAAATCCAGAATTGGGGGCTTCACGGCGGCCGCATGGTTGGCTATAGCCCCCGCCTCGCCTTTCGCCGCCGTAGCTCAGTGGTAGAGCGCATCCTTGGTAAGGCTGAGGTCGGCAGTTCAATCCTGCCCGGCGGCACCATCGGCCCCAAGCCCTGAACGGGTTTGGGGCCGACCTCATTTTTGGCCTGGCCTTTTCCATCCGTCCCGCCGTCGCGTCCGTATCAACAGGAACCGCGGAGGACCGATGATCGACAACCCCGAGAACTTTCCCATCGATACGCGCAACGCGGCCCTGGCCCTGATCCGCCAGTACGGGCCCGATGCGCAGGTCATCGCCATGCTGCGGGCCGCCGAGTTCGCAGCCCTCGGCGATGTGGACGGCCTGGCCGCCTGGGACGACATCATCGCCTGTATCGAGGCCTATGACTCCCTCGGCCCGGTGGGCGGCGTCGTCCACTAGACCGGCTCAGCGGGCGGGCGACCCCGCCAAGGCCAGAGCCTGCTGCGCCTCATAGGTCTCCACAGCCAGGCGCCGGGCGGCGTCGCAGGCCACAATCTGCGCGCCTCGGGTCACATAGCCGATCTCAAGATCCGCCAGCGTCGGCTGCGGCGGCAAGGTGTGCAGAGCGCAAGGCGCCTTGGCCTCATCCGCCAGGGCCAGCCGTGGCGCAGCCGATGAGGTCAGGGGCGGCTTCGCACAGCCGGCGGTCAGCATCGTGAAGCCGAGCAGCGCGCTCAACAGCCAGGGTCTCATGGCCATCCTCCGTTTTCAGGGCCTGGGGAATAAAGGCGCTCACCACCGCTTGACCCTGGACTGCGCGAGCCTGAGCCGCCGCTAGCCTTTGACCTGAGGCCCGTTCCCCCTCGGCCTCCAGCCGGGCGGCGTCACGTTCGCGGGTCAGGGTGGCGACTTCCGCCTCGCGGACTTCGCCGCCATCCCGGCGACCGGCCACATAGAGCGACAGGCCAGACACCGCCAACGCGCCCGCCGCCGCCGCCGTCACGAGAGCTCTGAGGGTCATGGACGCAGTCCCCGCACATAGCCCCGACCCGGTCGCCAGGTGAGGACCTCTCGCCGCCAGCGGCCGCCCAGGCCCAGATGAACCCAGGCGCCGGCCTCCTCGATTAGTTGATCAAAGGCCAGGTCAGAGGCTGCGATCGCCCGGCAGACCGTCAGCGGCGAGCCGAACTTCGGACAGATAAAGTCCGCCGCCTCCCCCCGCATGTGGGCGCTGCTGGCCGAGCCGCCGACCGCCCGGTTCACCGCCGGCGAGCGGTAGCCGCTGGTGATCGGGATCGGCGAATCCCCGAGCAGGACTCGAACCTGCTCCAGAACCTGCGCTGTGGCGCGCAGGCGCTCCAGAACGGCGGGCGGCGGGGTGTTGTCCAACCCCCGCTGCTGGGTGGCGGTCATCTCCTCCAGGGAGAAGTGCGCCGAGAGCCAGGTCGTCATGACTGGCCTCCAAAGGTGTTTTAGAGTTGCGTCCAATCAGGTCAGATCGCGGCGGCCGGCCGCCACCAGCTTGGCCCAGTCGGTGACTGTGGCCCCTGCCAGATAGAGCGTGCCCAGCACCACATTGGCCCCGATCAGGGCCAGGCCGAGCCACCGCAAGGCGACCGGGTCCTCCAGCCGCAGGATGATCGCGCCGAGCAGAGCGAAATTCGCGCCGCAGGCGGAATATGTGAAAATCCTGCGATAGAGCCAGCGGACTTCGATAGGCGGACGGGGCTCGCTCACGGGCTGCTCGTGGGCTTGAGGCCCAGGCCCGCGAGGAAGGCGATCACGCCGGTCGCCAGCCAGGGTGCGCTCCGGGCCAGCCAGGTCCAGAAGTCGGCGGCGCCGACCACCCGGTCCCGCTGGCTCTCCAGGTGGTCAATGCGGGCGAGCGCCCCCTTGAGCTCAGCTCGCAGGCCCTCCACCAGCTTGCCCGCCTCCAGAGCCTCCAACCGTGCAAGCCGTTCGCGAACGTCATCCATCTTGGCCGCCAGGCCTTCCAGCCGGGCGGTCTGGGCCGCCACATTCTCCCCGATCTGCCGCAGGGCCACGATCTGCGCGTCGGCCACGCCCGTGAGTCCGGTCATGTTGTCCCCGCAGGCTTGGCAGAGGGCCCCTTCTTGCCCATGCCGTAGATGGTGCTCGCGATGTCCGCCGCCTGGGCCAGGTTGTCGAGGAAGCTCGGCGTCTGGGTCGAGGTCCCCTTGGTGGTCGAGGTCCCTTCCGTCGTCGTGCCGCGGAACAGCTCCAGCGGCAGCCTGGACAGGATATCGGCCTGGCTGTTCAGGGCGGTATAGGGCGCCAGGCGATAGGCCTGGTCCACCCCGCGCACCTGCGCCCCGATGGCCGCCTGGGTCGCCACATCCTCCCGGTCGCTGGCGGCCCGGGCGCCAGCCAGGCCCGCCAGACCGTTGGCCGCCTGCAGACGCAGGGCCGCCGTCTGAGCGGCCAGCTGGGCGTTTTGCGCCGAAGCCTGCTGACGCCGCTCGGCGTCCTGACTGGCCAGCCCGGCGCTGGTGCTGAACATGTCCCTCAGCAGACCGGAAATCTGCGTATTGCGCGCCCGCGCCAGCTCGCCCTCGGTGAGCGAGCGGGTCAGGGCCGCCCCGGATCCGCCGAACGCGCCTTGCCCGGCGAGCGCCAGGTCCTGCGTCGCCCGGGTCCGCCCGGCCTCGGCGTCGAAGTCCGCCGTCGCCGCATCCACCACCTGCCCACGATAGGGATTGTAGTAGGCCTCGATGCCCTCCAGCAGGCTGACGGCCTGCACCTGCGGCGCCTCGGCCGCCGCCACGCCCCGGGTCCAATCCGCAGCCTCATCATAGGCGAAGCCGTAGCGGCCCAAGGCCGCCGCCCCCTGGGACGCCTGTCGCTCCCCGGCCGACAGGGGCGAGACCAGACTGTAGGGATCAAGCCGGCCGAGCTGACCGACCCGATCGCTCAACCCCTGCACCTGATCGGTCACCCAGAGCGGGTTGTTCGGCGTCACCGTCGCCCGCTCAGTGGAGGTGGATGTGGAAGAAGACTTCCGCTTGCCCATCACAGGCTCCTTTTCAAAACCGCGCCTTGGGACTGATAGCCATGGGCGCGCAGCACCCGCGCCCAGCCCGCCCGGCCTTCAATCGTGATCGCTTCGCAGCTCAGACCGCGCCCCCAGGCCTCGATCCCCGACCGCAGGGCGAGGACGGCTGCAAGGTCTCCGCCCGCCAGCCAGATGTGCAGAGTTCGGGCGTCCTGGGCGGTGACACACTGGGTGACCACCGCCGCGCCCTCGCCGGCCCAAAGCTGGGCGCGTCCGCTCTGAATGTCCGCCAACAGGGCCCCTTCGTCCCCATCTTCAGCCCGCAGCGCCGGCAACAGCCAATCGCGGCAGGCCGCCCAGGTCTGCGGGGTCACCGGCCGCCGGCGGGGACCACGTCGAACACCGGCCGACCGATCCGACCGCCTGTCGGCGCCCCCTGCCCGCTGAACCGCACCCGAAACAGCCGGCCCGTCGCCCGCAAATCAAGGCGGCTGGCGCCGGGCGCCAGGCCATAGGGTCCGTAGGTCCGGCTAGCCCCCTGCGGCTTCAATCGGGTGGTCAGTCGCAGGCTCGCCGCGCCGGCCTGCAGGGCCATGTCCGGCCACAGGCCGCGCACCATCAGCGTCTGGTCAGGATGCAACAGCTGGTCAGCGCTCTCGATGAACCAGGCGAAGGCCCCGCCATCGGCCGATTGACCGCGCTCGTGCCAATAGGCCCTGCCCTCTGGCGTTACCCCAATGGGGTCGCCCTGCGGGCCGGCGTCCACAAAAGCGGTCCGCGCCATGATCCCCCTGGACCAGGCGCCGTCCCCCAGACAGACGGCGAGATAGCGGCTGTTCTCGTTGCCGTCCCGCGCGTCGGGATAGTCAAAGCGCACCTCGTCATACAGGCTGAGGGTCGAGCCCGTGATCTTGTCTTCCTGGGCGCGGGCCAGGTGGCGCGCCAACTCCTCCCGGATCGGACAGGGCACGATCTCCACCGCCCCACCCAGGCTGTAGCTCCGAAACTGCAGGTCAGGCGCGATCCAGACGACCCTGGCGCCCGCCACCGCGAAGGCGTTGGGTCCGATCAGACCGCAATGCTCGCCCACCGGATCAAACCGCCAGGGTTGGTTCAGGGCGCCGACAAACGTCCCGACGAACAGCCGGTCCGATGTCCAGACTAGGATGAACTGACCCGCCGCGCAGGCCCCCACGATCCGTCCGCCGCCCGGCAGGACATATTCCCGCGCCGTGGTGTCCGGCGCCGTCGTCCAGCTCTCCGGGGACCTGACACCGCTGTGCCGGATACACAGCGGGTTGAAGACGCCAGAAACCTCTTCGTTGCAGCCCAGCGCGAAGATCTGGTCGGTATGAGACACCAGGGACACGCTGACCTGCCGCGGCGCCTGCGCCAGGGGGGCGGCCGCCTCGCCGGCGTCATTGGCCCACCGATAGAGGGCTCCACCCCGGGGGCTGGCGACCAGCTGCTCGCCGAACGCCGACAGGCTCCAGGTGCGCGGATAGAAATCGCTGGTCGACGGGGCCGAATAGGCTCCGGTGGAATAGGTCCCGGTGCCATAGCCCTGCCCACCGGTTCCATCGACGGCGCCGGGCGCGAAGGCCAGGCGAGGCGTCACCACCACGGCCGCCCCACCCCCGGTCGCGGACGCGGTCGCCGGCGCGCTGAACACATAGCTGAAGTGGTCCTGGTCAATGACCGTGACCACCGCACCGGAGAGGTTGGGGGTGACGCCGCCGACCGCCGTCGCGCCGGCCACATCCACAACCTCACCATCAGCCAGGCCATGCCCGGCCAGCCTCACCGTAACCACGTCTGAGCCCTCGCTCACCGCCAGAGGCGCCGGCTCCAACCTCACGGCCGGCCGGGCGAGCACCGGGGTGATGTCAAAGAGACCGCCGCCGATCCACACCTGCAGGGCGCTGTGGGTTCCAAACGCGACGTTCAGCCCCGCGGCGTTGTCGGTCCAGGCGAACACCTTGCGGCAGACGCCGGTGAGGTCTCCACCCCCAAGGGATTCCCACCCGCCGATCACCTGAGGTCGCCCGCGCCAGAACCGCACATTCGACCCATCCGCCCACCGCCCCGCGGCCGCAAACGAGGTCTCATCCCCCACAAGCCCAGGTGGAAGGTCGAGAGGTATTCTCATGACTGTCTCCCCTGATTAAAGTTCGTGAATGGACCCATTGCGCCACACGGCCGTCTCGACCCGCCTGGGACAAGTTTGGATAACTTCCAGGAGTTTGAAGCCCGGCCCAGCAGTGTTTCTAATTCATGGCGCCATGCAGTCAGCAGACGCGATCTCGCACATGACCAACTTGGTTCCCAATTGTGTTTTGGGCCACCTGCCAGGCCATGGTGTTCCGTCTCTTAGCGACGAAACCGTTGATGGATGGTCGAAGGCATTTGCTGTTGCGGCGTCGACTTACTTTGGAGACCGCGAAATTATACTTTCTGGCGAGTCGCTTGGCGCACTGATTTGTCTGGGAATGGGGCGATTTCAACTACCCTCTTTCCGCGCAGTCGTAGCGTTCGAGCCGCCGCTAACGCCTTCTTGGCCAATCGGTCGCGCAGCGTTGGCGGAGCCAATGGCAACTATGCTGAGGCAGTCCTATGGAGACCTGCTTGCAGCATGCAGATTGCCCGTAACCATCGTTGCCGGAAGGACCCCGCTGGAGCCTGAGCGCGAACTGAGTTCTACGCCGTCTCTCCTCTCTCGATCAGAGAAGGAAACGCTGCATCCGCTCATCGTTGATGGAGGTCATCAGCTTCTCAGTGAGAACCCTGGGGCGTGCGCAAAGCTCCTAAACGATGCGATGCAAAGCATAGATCAGACGACCGACGCCACCCGCGCCTGACGGACCGCCGCCGTCAGATCCACCCGAGCCTCCACCAGGCGATCCACCAGCCGCGCTTCCAGTTCCGAACGCGGAACCAATGCCGCCCATGAACTCAGCGAAACTGCTGTAACCGGCGAAAGACGGAGCGGTGCCACCCGAACTGTTACTCGGACCCGACTGAGAACCACTGAGATTCAGATATCCGCCGTTCGCATCACCCCCCGCGCCAGAGCCTTTTCCTCCACCAGCCAGCACGACATTCCCGGATGGGAGTTGGACCCAGCTATCACCACCGTCATGCCCCATGGTGCCGCCTTGTCCATTGCTGCCCCCGCCTGCGCCGACCACGTAAGGAACGCGCTGTCCACGAGTTAGCCGGACGGACTTGTACGAAGCCGAGCCGGACCCGCCTCCACGGTTATTGTTGAAGGCTGGTGAACCCGATGCGCCAGCGCCCCAAATGAACACTTCGAGAGTGCAAGCCTCTGAAGCAACGATTTCACCAGCACCAGCTGTCGTGACGAGTTGGATGGAGATCAACTCAGATCGCCCCCCGCCCCGCCGTCGAGGCTGATCGCCCCTGGGTCCCCACCCCATCACGGCAACGGGTCGTAGGCGCCGCCGGAAACCCGGCAGACGACGCCGTTGGCCACCGCCCCGCCGATGGCGAAGGCCAGACCCACCCCCGGCGGCAGGAACAGGGGGGCCTCCTCGCTGGCGTCGAACACCGCCTTGCCGCCGGCCGCGCTCGCCGAGGGAGCGGTGTTGGCGAGGGTCGCCGAGTCGATCAGGGTGTCGGTGGATCCCACCCGCCCATAGAGCTGACAATGGATCACCGCCCCGGGCGCGGCCCGGGTCAGGGCGTAGGCCTTGGTGATCCGCATCCCCTGCACATTGTCGGCGGCGGGCACCACCTCCACCGCATGGGTGGGGGCGTGAAAGGCGGTCTCGGCGGTGGTGGCCACCGCAGCATAGGCGATGGGTCGCTGGACAGCGATGAACTGATTGGTGGCGATGGCGCTCATAGGCTCTCCTCAGCCGAAATAGGCCAGGGCCACAGCCCGTCGCTCGGCGGCGACGGCCTGCTGGGCCTGGTCCTGGACATAGTCGGGAAGGGTGGTGACGAGCCGCCAGCCGGCGTCCTGGCCATCTGTGGCCACGACCTTGTCGGCATTGCCGGTCTGGGCCGGCAGGGCGCCGGCGTTGTAGCTCCAGGCAACGGCGTCGACATAGGACTTGAGGCTCAGACCGCCGACCCCGAGGGCGAACACTTCACCCCCGTCACAGGCCACCAGCGCAACGTCCTGCGGATCGACGCGCGCCACGGCCCCAGCCCCTGTGGTCAAGGTCACGGGGCCGCTGGCCCCATTGCGGACCAGATAGATCTTGCTGGTCGCCGGCAGGGTCACCGTGGCCGGTCCCACGCCCGAAAAGTCCAGCATGGCCCGCCGCGCCTCATCGTCGGCGGCGTTGGCGCTGGTCAGCACATGGTCGCCATCAAGGACGATGGCGCTGCGTCCGGCGATCGCCTGGTCCAGGCGGTCGATCACCTGGTTCAGGCGCGGCGCGCCCCAGGTGTTCAGGTTCTCCCCGGCCGCCTGCATCTCCAGGCGCAGGGAGGCGGTGTAGGTCGAAGGCATCAGATGACAGCTCCCGTGTCTTGCCGCACCCAGGCGGCGCCGTCAGAGACAGCCAGCGTCGAAAGATCAGCCACCAGGACCAGAGTCTGTGGCCAGTCGCTGGCCGGCGGCAGCTCGGCGGCCTTGCAGGAAAACAGCGGCGTTGGCGCACCTGGCGCCTGCAGCGCCCGCACAGCCTCAATCAGTTCCCCCAGCAGAGGCCGAAGAGACGGATCAACCTTTGGCCCAAGGCTCAGCATGTCCGGACCTCCAGCTGCGGCAGATCTGTGACCAGCCGCGCTAGGCCGTGGCGCCGGGCGTCAGCAGCGCGAGCCTGGACCAGGGCCATCTCGAACCGGGCGCCGAAATGTCCTGCCATCTCCCCATCCCGCAGATAGGGGCAAGCCTCGGCCAGGGCGGCGAACAGATAGAGGTCAGGATGCTCGGCCAGCACCGCATTGGTGGGTGACGCCGCGCTGAGCCGCAGTCGCCCTAACTGGCGAAGGACAAAACCCGTCTCCGCCGCACACGGCCGGTCCAGCAGGATCACGGCGCCTTGCAGGGTCCAATACTCCGGCCGCCCGGCCGTCTCCCTGTGCGGCGACATGCCGGCGGCCCGATAGCGCATGGGCTGGCGTTCGGCGCCCTCCTCCCGCCACAGGCCCAGCGCCTCGCGGCAGTCCTCTGGCAGGGCCACAGTCCGCGCCCCGGCGGCCGCAATCAGGCTCACCTCAGACTCCATCACCCCCAGCCGCAACTCACGGTTCAGCCGCGCCTCGGCCAGGGTGATGAAGTCGGCCGCCCGACCGGCCAGGTCGCTCCGCTCCAGCCAGTCGGCCACGGCGGTCTTCAGGTCGTCATAGGTTGTCAGCGCCATGCGCCCTCCTCCCAGCCAGACGGGCGGCGGCGGTCAGGCCCCCACCGCCCCAGTTCGTGTCAAACGGCGGGTGGGCCTAGTTATTGGCCAGGCGACAGGCCAGCTGCGGGCGCAGGGTCTGGAAGCCGTAGAGGACGTCCAGGCGGCAGGGGAACTTGTCGTTGTTGATGTCGTACTGCCGCACGATCCGCATGGAGACCCCGTCAAAGACCTCTCGCGCTGCGAAATCCACCCCCCGCGGCATCACCATGTCGGCGGTGGCGAAGGCGAAGGCGCCCTTGTGATAGGCCATGGACACCCCATGGGCAGCCCCGCCCGTCCCGGCCACCTGGATCTGCGCATTGTCGCCCGGCGCGTTCGACACGTTCTGCGCAGCGCCGCTGGTGACGATGGCCGGGGAGATCTGCAGATTGGCCACCCCTGAGCCGTTGGAGCTGGCGTCGGCCTTCACCACGAACTGCTGCTGCACGCCGGTGGACTGCTTGGTCTCGGGATGGACCCGGAACACGCCCGTGATGGTGAACACATCGCCGGCCTTCAGCACCGGCGAGCTATTGGCCCAGCCATCGGTGGCGAGCGTCCCGCCCGTCTGACCAGCCCCGTTCACCAGGGGCGACCCGGACTTGGACCCCACGGTGTGCGAGGGCCACAGCGTGTTTTCCATGAAGTCAAAGCCCGCGCTGCGGCCCATGAAGCCTTCGCGGTACTGCTTGGAGATGCTGGCCTTGTCGTTGAACAGGCCCTTCAAAGCGTCCACCAGGTCCACATTGTCCTGAGTGTTCAGGTTGCAGGTCCGGCCAGCCAGGGGCGCCAGATTGTCCACCAGGATCTTCCGGCCCTGCAGGATCTTGGCGAAGCTGGCCGCCGCCCCCTGGTTGTTCACCTGATTGTGGACGTCCTTGTACATGCCCATGGCGTCGGCCTCGATATTGGCCGCCAGCACGCTCATGGCCGGTTCGATGATCCGTTCGGAGAAGTCGTCCAGCGACAGGGTCAGGTCCACTGAGGTGAAGTTCAGATCCACCCCCTTCTGGGTCTGCACCTTCAGCTCGACGCTGGTCTCGGTGGTGTCCTGGGCGTCCAGGGTCGGGCCGGTGCGCACCACATACTGGTTGGGCAGGCGCACCTTCAGCGTGTCGCCCACCTTTGCGCCCTGGCGTGCGAAGCTGTCGTCATACTCCCGCGTGATCGAGCCCACGAAGTTCAGCTTCTGATGCAGCACACGCAGGGCTTCGCGGGTCACCGCGGTCGGGGAAAGCAGCGAATTGGCCATGAGATCTCGTCTTCCTTGAGGATGGAATGCGGGTCGGCGCGGCTGCGCCGGTCAGGTTGTCGGATAGGGATCGGGCGCGCGCTGGCGCCCGGCGTGGAACTACCGCCCGGCCATCGCCTGGGCGTTCCGGCGACGCATCCATTCGGCTGCGCCCATGTCGTCGCGCACCGCGCTGGCCGGGGCCGAGCCGCCGCCCACCTGCACAGCCGGGCGCACCTGCATGGCCGCCGCCCGGACCGGCGCAGCGCCGCCCATCTGCGGCGCTTGCGTCTGCGCCTGCAGCGCCGCCTCCCCCTGCTGGGCCCGGTGCAGGATCATCCACAGCCGGGGATCAGCCACCTCGCGAAGCTCCTCCAGGGTGACGCCGAAGGCCTGGGCGTATTCCACGAGCTTGGCCGCCACCTCCGGCGACCAGCCCTCGATCTGGCCGGCCAGGACCCGGCCGGTCTCCTCCAGCTCGATCCGCGCCCGCTCGCCGGCTGCGGCCCGAGCCATCTCGTCCTGCTGGGCCAGGGCCTGGCCATAGGCCTCGCGGGCCTGAGCGACATCGTTCGCCTGCGCCCACAGCGCCTGGGCCAGCTGCGGGTCCTGTTGGCTCAGCGCCTGCCAGTCGACGCCCTCGAACTGCGCCAACTGCTGCTCAAGGGCGATCAGCACCGCCCGATCCTGCGCGCTGGCGCTGGCGAGTTCGGCCTCCAGCTCCATCATCTTCGCCCGCTCGGCCAGGGCCCGGCGCTCAGCCGCCACAGCCTGGACGGCGCTCTCATGGTCGATGTTGGCCATCAGCTGCGCCTTCAGCGCCCGCGGCAGGCGATAGAACTGCCCGCCGTGCTCGATCTCGTCGATCTCGTCAGCGCCGGGGCCAAGCGGACGCGGATCGGCGCCGCCCTGATAGGTCGGGTCTTGCATCATCATGATGTCCTTGAATGTCTTCTAAAACACGCCAGGCGGATCAGGCGGCGCCCGTCGCCTTGAGACGGTTGGTCTGCGCCTCGAAGGCGGCGATCTCCAGCTTGCGGGTCTCTAGCGCCTGGTCCCGCCCCATGGCCTCCAGCTTCTGGTTGGCGGCGGCCAGGGCCTGGGACAGCTTCTCGATGGCCGCCCGGGCCTCGCCCAATTCCGGCGCTTCGCCCCGCACCTGCGCCGGCAGCAGGCTCGAAAGCCGCTGAGCGATCTCATCGGCGCCGGGCCAGTCCAGGTTGCGCGCCAGCAGATCGCCGATCACCGGGGCGGCGGCCGGATAGGCCCGGATCAGCTCGATCATCTGGGTCGCCGCCTCTTCCCGGCGGCTGGTGAAGCTGGGCCCGGCCCGCACCGTCAGGTCGTACTTGCCGACGCTCAGATCATAGATCCGCTTCACCTCGCGCACCTGGCCCTGGGCATCGGCCTCCCGCACCGCCACAGGCTGGTTTACATGCGCCAGCTTCGCCTCACCGCTCGGCCCCAGCACGCGCACCACCCGCGGGGCTGCGTACACCTTGGGGATCAGGTCGATCAGGATCCGCCCGGCGTGCCGGATCGCCCGGCTCAGATTGTCGATATAGTGGAAGGTGGAGACGTCCCCCTCCCGCTGGCGGGCCATGATCGCCCGGCCGCTGGTCTCGTTCGACCGCGCGCCCAGGCTGGCGTCATGCAGGCCCATGATCGCCTTCATGTCGTCGCTGGCGTTCAGCGCTTCCTGCAACGCGCCTGCCGGCACGCCGGCGAACGGTTGGCGCATCGGCGGCTCGGGGCCGTCATATTCGAGGTAGGCGTGGGTCTGTACATTGGCCGTGGCCCACTTCTCCGCATCGGTTTCGAACGCGCCCTTGCGCCCGATGAACGGCGCCTTGGGCGCCAGGGCCACCAGCTCGGTGGTCGTGGTCCGCCAGTAGTTGAACATCCGCTGCGGGTCCTTGGCGTCGCGGACCAGGCTGCGCAGCCGTCGCCGGCCGTCGATCCGCAGCTCCTCGCCAAAGACCGGCACGATGGGGATGAACCGCCCGGCCCACTCCACAGTCTCCAGCACCTCGGCGCCGGTGACCACGTGCTGCACCACGCGGTGGCTCGCCACCTGCCGCGGCGATCCGACGACGCTGACGCCCAGGGCGTCGAACAGCCCCTTCTGCGCCTCATAGGCGGAAAGCTCGATCACCTGGCCGTCGCTCAAGGCCACGATCTTGCGGGCTGTCGCCTCGCGACGCCAGAACTCGGCCACCGTCACCCGGTCGCCATCGCCCCACGCCTCGGTCAGGCCGCCATAGCCAGCCCCCGACCAGTCTGCCACCTCAGCCCCCTTCCAACGGGCCTGGAACGCCGCCCGCGGCAGGCTGTCGACCACGAAGGCGGTGTTCCAGTCGGACGAGTCCGCAGCTGTGGAGTCCGGGTCGCCATAGATGCTGAACGGATCGGCCACCCGCTCGATGACGATGTCCTGCTCGAAGCTGTCGTCCCGTGCGTAGCGGGTGTTGATCCGGAAATAGCCGAAGCCACAGGTCACGGCGAAATCCAGCGCCGTGTCATAGGCCACCTCTGCGTCGCTCGACTGCTCGATATGGCGGATCAGGCCATTGAAGATCTCGGCCGTCTGCGGGTCGGCGCCGTCGTCCACCGGATGGCAGGCGATGGCCGGCTTGTTCAACCGCGCGTCATTGACCACCTGCCGAATGAAGGCCGGCAGCCTGTTGATGGTCAGGCACGGCCGCCCGTCCAGCTCCCGATCCCGGCGCACCTTCTCCGGCCACTGCTCGCCCAGCCTGGCGAACCGCAAGTCGTCGCGGGCCTCCTCGCGGATCTCGGCCTCATGGGCCGACGCACGCTCGAACGCCTCGCGGGCGTCGCGCAGGATGTCGTCATGGGTCATGCAAACGCCCTTTGGCGTCCCAAGCCGGGGACGCTGTGTCAGAGAAATCCGAATTTCCTTAGGTACGTCCGGCTCTTAGCCGGCCGTCTTCACGAACGTCGCGCCATCCCAGGCGTACGCCTCGTCCTCGCCGTCCGCGGTCTTCACGACCAGGGACGGCGGACTATCGGCCTTCGCCTCACGCACCACCAGCGACTTCCCGGGCAGCGCCGTCATCGGCCGGCCCGGCGCCAGCATCACCGGATCGCGGCCCGCCGGAAACGCATAGATCGCGAAACTCTCATAGGCTTCGTCCAGCAGGATGGCCGCCTGGTCCTCACGCCCGTCGCCATCGAAGTCCGCCCGCACCGCCAGCCGCTGATAGTGGTCGAGCGCCTTCATCCAGGGAGGATCGTCTCCATAGATCGGCATCAGGTCCGCCGTCGTCCGGAAGACCCAACCGTCCGGCGGGATCACCGTCAGGCGGGGCATGTGACAGTCCAGTCGGCTCCGAACGCCACCATGGTCGCGGCAGCGCTCCCCGTACTCGAAAGCGCGGCCATTGCAGCCGACAACACAGGAGCCCATCAGCAAAACGACCATCACGACGGACGCGAGCAGGCCTCTCAGCAGCCGCCAGGTGGGAAAGGGAGGCGGTTCGATCGTCATGACGCCACCTCGACCAGGCGGCCTTCCGCCCACGTGTAGGTGGTATCCCGGGCCCTCCAGTCGACCCTTTGGCGCAAGGTGAAGCTCGCCGCCGCAGCGGAGGACGGTGCGGGCTTGTTAAATTCTACGGACACCGCATCCACCTCCGCGATGGGCCGCGCCTCGGTCAGCGCACGGGCCGCATCTCCGGAGAAATCGTCCCGGGAGAAGAAAGCGAAGACGCGGAACTGGGTCAGCGTCGGGTCCACAAGGACCGCAACCGCATCGCCTTCGCCGTCGCCGTCGAGATCGGCCCCGGACGCTGTGAGCCGCCCCCAGTCATGAGCCACGTCCTTGACCGCCGCCAACTCCGCGGCCTGTACGCTTTGCCAGCCGCGCGGCGTGCTCTGGCGCGCGCCGATGATGTAGCAGAGGCCATCTTCCCAATAGCCCGCCTGGTCATTGCAGCCGTCGCCGATCCAGAAGCCACCGGTGGCGTAGCCGCAGCTGCCGGCGCTCAGCATCGCCGCCCCCGCCGCCACCCACCGCCACTGCCTCGCCGCCATCCTCATCCCGCCAACTCATTAGCACCCTCAAGCCGGAACATATCACGAACTTACGGGCGAGAGTCTACCAGTAGCCGCCTATGTCATAGTCGTTTATCCGCCCTGGCCTAATCGCGAAGGCACCGCCACCAAGCGGAACAAGATCAGATGCCGTCGACACCTCTTGCCTCGCCTCGGGAGCGTCGATCGCGTCACTAAGATAGACCGGCTCCGCCTGACTGCCCGCCAGCGATGTCTTGCCCGCCGTGAGGCCGGAAGCGCGACCAGCCTCTACCTTTAGCCATGTCGGAGTGCCGTAGTAGAGCCGCTCAGCCATATTGAACCGCGGCAGGCCATTCTTCAGATCTCGGGAGTGTATCCGCTTGTGTACATTGGCGGGCAATTTTACGATGTTTGCTGGGTGGTTGATAATCCAGAGCGGCGCCGTGGAGGCCTGAGGAAAAAACCAGTGGTGCCCCGTTTCACCCTCCTTAAAGTACCCTTGTCTCGCCATGCGCTTACGCGTTGCGTTCCAAGTCCGGCTTGTTCCAGCTTTCATCGCAGCACGAATGCCGGCCTTACTTAGGGCCGTCGCCCCCCAGGCAAGGGGGTTTAACTCGCTCAAGAGCATGGCGCCATTGATCGCTACCCCTCGTCGATCGCCTTGCTTTAAGTCTGCGATCAGGCCGCGTGTGGACCCCCAAACGGGTATTAAGCTCTCGACGAAGCCAGGGTCGCGCGACCAGAACCCCGTCGTCTGCGCCGCTCCTGGGCGTCGACCTATGACCTCGATCTCGCTGACCGTAGTCTCATCTGCCGCACCCACATTCCGCGCGGCTCCGGGAGCGCTCGTGCGCCAACCGAAGTAGGGCTCGCTCATATCAGGCAGTCCTCATTTCTGTTGTCGTCAATAGGCGGCCATCACCCCATCCAGCTCCCGCTCGCCCCGCTCCCGGCCCGCCGCCCCGCCCGCCGCGCCCCCGCCCCGCGGCGGTTCAGGGCGAACTCGCCGAAAGCGTCCGCGCCGTGGCTGGCGGCGTCGTGCAGCGGCCCGCCATAGGCCCGCGTCGCCGCATTCCAGCGCTTGCGATAGGCCCGCAGCCGGTCGAGCCCCAGCGCGCAGGCTTGCGCATCGAACCAGGTCATGGGGATCATCAGCCGCGCGGCGTTGATCCGCTCCTCCGGATGGGTCGCCTGGCCCACCGCGATGGGTGAGACGCCAAGCCCCGCCAGGGTCTCGAACCGCGAGCGCCCGCCCGCACCCAGCTCGCGCACCATCACATCGTGCGGCAGGTGGTGGGTCCCATAGACGTAAGGTTTCGCCGCGATGGCCTCGCGGACGATGGCCTGCAGCCCCTCGCCGCTCGTCTCGAAATAGTCGATGGCCCGCACCTCGGGGCCGACCTGCTGGAAGAACCAGACGGCCGTATAGTCGTCGATGCCCAGGTCCCAGGCGGTATGCACCGCCAGGGCCGGGTCGTGCGGGACGCGGCCGACGCGGCCAGCGCTCTGCGCCTCGCCCAGCAGCGCGGCATAATAGGCGCCCGGCGCAGCCGCATCGAAATCCACAAGGTATTCCGACGCGAACCGGGCCTCGCCCTCCTCCTTCGACCCGGTCTCGGCCACCAGTTCGGCCCGCTCCCGGGCGAGCTGCGCCGGCGTGAACACCCCGGTCTCCGTCGCCGGCGAGCGCTGAGTAAACCAGGCCCTGTCCCGGGCGCGGGTCTCAAAGGCGCGCACCGCATGGTTGCGCCCTCGCGGCGTCCACAGAAACAGCGCCCAGCCGCCATTCTCCGCCAGGATCGGCCGGATGTAGGTCCAGGCCTCAGGCTTGGCGAGCGCCCATTCGGAGAACACGACGCCGACCGGCGGCGCCCCCACCAGGCTGTCATAATTGTCCGACCCCAACACCTGCCACACCGACCCATTGGCCAGGCGGATACTCATGTCGCCGTCCCGCGTGCTCGCGCGGATCGCCGGCGGAAAGGCCTCGTCGATGCGCCGGCGCCCCGTATGCGGGTTCACCGCCTCCCAGATCGCCTTGCGCGCCTGAGCCGCCTCCGGCAGCAGGTGCCAATAGACGCCGGGCCTCTGGATCGCGCTGACGGCCGCCCAGTTCAGCGCCACATCATCCTTGCCCCACCGCCGGTGGGCGGCCACGTCAGCCCGCAAGCCCCCGTCCTCCAGATAGCGCCACAGCGCCGTCTGATAGGGCCTCGGCCGCCAGCCGGCCGGCAGCTCGATCTCCATGTTCAACCCGCCGCGCCGTCAGGCTCGTCCCAGCCAAGCCTGCGGATCGTCACCGTCAGCCGGCCCTCGGCCTCCGGCGCCTTGGCCTTGCCCTGGGCGCGGTCGAGCACCTCACGAATGGCGGCGATGCGGGCGGTGTCGCTGGTCTTGTCCCCCTTCATCAGGGCCTCCAGCGTCTCCACCGCCAAGGGCGCGAGCGCCTTCACCGCCCGGCCGGGATCCCTGGGTCGCCCCGCCATCGGCCGCCTCCATCATCCATACGCTTCACAGAAAAGGTCTGGGCCGTTCCGCCCCGCGCCGGCCAAGTGCCTCCCGAGAGGCGCGCCCGCAGGGGTTAAGGGCCCTGGGGCTGAGATCAGCCGGCGCGGGGCTCCTGCGGCGCAGACGGGATCGCCGCACGACCCGCAAATTCCCACGCCTCGCCGCCCCGGGGAGGGACAAGGGGGCGAGGTCCATGGACATGCTCAAACCCGGCGGGCTCCGCCGGCCGGCGCACACGTCATCTGTTGGAAATCTGCAGGTGCGGGCCAGGCCCGCCGCAGCGTCCCCCGCGCCTCAGACGCAAGAACGACCCATAGCCAAAACCTACCAGATTTCCGCGGCGACGCAAGAACAAAATGGGAACATAGTGCGGTGTTTCGTCCTGTCGGATTTCGGCGCCAAACTGTGAACCGTTCCGGAGGGGCTCACGTGCCGACCTACTACGCCGAACTCGTCAGGATCATGCTGGCCCACGGCTGCGAGCAGGTTCCCGGCGGCAAGGGCAGCCATGAGAAGTGGCGCAGCCCCATCAATGGCCGCACAGTCACGGTGCCACGCTCCAAAAGCCGGCACACCGCCAATGAGGTTCTAAAGCAACTCGGGATCGGCAAACGATTCTAGGCGACGGCGAGGTCTCGCCGGGAGGACACATCGAACTGGATGCTGACAGAGGTGTTGTGCAGCCCGGTATTGGCGGCCAGCATTTCCGGGGCGAGGGACATCATCAGGTTCTCGAACTCGGCTAGGGTCTCAGCCTCGATCACCAGACCCGGAATATCGCTCTGCGACACCCAGACCGACGCCTCGGCATCCCAGTGAGCTTTCACAAAGTAGGTGGCGGTCACGAGAGGTTCCCAAGGTTCGCGTTCATGTGGTGATGGCTGAGCATTCCTGTCAATGCCTGCGTCCCGCAACTGCCCACCATAGAGTTTCCCGTTCCGGGCGATCACTTTTATCCATTATCCAGGGCTCGCAACCTCTGCCTACAGTCCTCCAAACACTCACATGTGAGGGAGGACGACGATGGACGACGCTTCTGGAACTGGCGATCCCCTGGGCTGCCCGATCAAGCAGCCGGGCGCCCTGCGGTCTCTGCTCGGCCGCACCAACCGCGACTGGTGGCCCAATCAGCTGTCAGTAGACATCCTCCACCAGCACGGCGCCCATGGCGATCCGATGGGGGATGACTTCGACTATCCCAAGGCTTTCCAGGGCATCGACTACGCCGCGCTCAAGCGCGACCTCACCGCCCTGATGACCGACAGCCAGCCCTGGTGGCCGGCTGACTATGGCCACTATGGCCCCTTCTTCATCCGCATGGCCTGGCACAGCGCCGGCACCTACCGCACCGGCGATGGCCGTGGCGGCGCAGGCGCTGGCCAGCAGCGCTTCGCCCCCCTCAACAGCTGGCCAGACAACGCCAACCTGGATAAGGCCCGGCGCCTGCTTTGGCCCATCAAGCAGAAGTACGGCCAGGAGATCTCCTGGGCCGATCTGATGATCCTGGCCGGCAATGTGGCCATCGAATCCATGGGCGGGCCGGTCTTTGGTTTCGGCGGCGGCCGCAAGGACGTCTGGGAGCCGGAAAAGGACATCTACTGGGGTTCGGAGGAACAGTGGGTCGGCCAGGGCGCCGAAACCCGCATCCAGCCGGACAAGGAGATGGCCCTGGAAAACCCCCTGGCCGCCATCCAGATGGGCCTCATCTACGTCAATCCCGAAGGCCCCGGCGGCAATCCCGACCCCATCCAGTCGGGCCGTGATATCCGCGAGACCTTCGCCCGCATGGGGATGAACGATGAGGAGACCGTCGCGCTCACCGCCGGCGGGCACACCTTCGGCAAGTGCCATGGGGCCGGCGACGCCTCCAAGGTCGGGGCCGAGCCTGAGGGCGCCGACATCGCTCAGCAGGGCCTGGGCTGGACCTCCAGCCACGAAAGCGGCATGGGCGACCACACCATCACCAGCGGGCTGGAGGGCGCCTGGACGCCTACCCCGATCCAATGGACGATGAACTACTTCCACATGCTGCTGGACTACGACTACGAGCTGGTCCGCAGCCCGGCCGGGGCCCAGCAGTGGCAGCCCATCAACCAGAAGCCGGAAGACATGGCGCCGGGCGCGCACGACCCCTCCAAGCGCCTGCCCACCATGATGACCACGGCCGACATGGCCATGAAGATGGACCCCGAGTACCGGAAGATCTCCGAACGGTTCGCGGCCAATCCCGACCAGTTCGCCGACGCCTTCGCCCGGGCCTGGTTCAAGCTTTGCCACCGGGACATGGGCCCCAAGGCCCGCTACTACGGCCCTGAAGTCCCCAAGGAGGACCTGATCTGGCAGGACCCGATCCCGCCGGTCGACCATCCCCTGGTGGACGCGGGCGACATCGCCGCACTCAAGGGCAAGCTGCTCGACTCCGGCCTGACCGTGGCCGAGCTCGTCCAGACCGCCTGGGCCTCAGCCTCCACCTATCGCGGCTCTGACCATCGGGGCGGCGCCAACGGGGCCCGTATCCGCCTGGCGCCGCAGAAAGACTGGGAGGTCAACCAGCCCGATCAGCTGGCCCGGGTGCTCAAGGTGCTGGAGGGGATCAAGGCCGCCTTCGACGCCGGCGCTTCCGGCGGCAAGAAGATCTCGCTGGCCGACCTGATCGTCCTGGGCGGGGTGGCTGCGGTGGAAAAGGCCGCCAAGGCCGCTGGCCATGACGTCACCGTCCCCTTTACGCCCGGCCGCACCGACGCCTCGGCCGAACAGACCGACGCCGCAAGCTTCGATGTGCTCGAGCCCAAGGCTGACGGCTTCCGCAACTATCTGCAGGTCAAGTTCAGCGTCCCCACCGAGGAGCTGCTCATCGACCGGGCCCAGCTTCTGACCCTGACGGCCCCGGAAATGGCCGTCCTCGTCGGCGGCCTGCGGGTCCTGGGGGCCAACCACGGCGGGTCCAAGGACGGGGTCTTCACCGACCGCCCCGGCCAGCTGACCAACGACTTCTTCGTCAACCTGCTCGACATGGGCACGGCGTGGAAGCAGGTGGACGACAGCGCCGATGACCTCTTCATCGGAACCTGCCGTAAGACCAACCAGCAGAAGTGGACCGCCACCCGCACCGACCTGGTGTTCGGCTCCAACTCCCAGCTGCGGGCATTGGCCGAGGTCTACGGCAGCGCCGATGGGCAGCAGAAGTTCGTGCAGGACTTCGTCGCCGCCTGGAACAAGGTGATGAACCTCGACCGGTTCGANNGATGAACGCCGACCGCTTCGACCTCCCCCGGGAGAAGCGCCTGGCTGGCGCCCACTAAGGGAATCCCCGCCGCGACGCCTTCGGGCGTGGCGGCGGGGAGCCTGCCGGCGCAACCGCGTCGCCCCCGAAACGTTGAGGCTGTCCCGCAACTTACGGAGCCTCCCCGATGAAACTGACCAAAGGCGCCCTCGTGGCCGTCGTCGACGGCGAGAAGCTGGCCCTCTTCGAAAATGTCGGGGCCCAGGACGTCGACCTGAAGGCCAAGGCGACCCCCGACATCCCAGATCGGGTCTCCGGGGCGCCTGGCCGCATTTCCAGCGACGCCAATCCTGACAACGACACCCAGGCCGAGGACGGCTTCGCCATGGGGGTCGCCGACGCCCTGAACCACATGGTCCTGACCCACAAGGCCGAGGCCCTGCTGGTCATCGCCGCGCCCAAGACGCTCGGTCAGCTCCGCAAGGGCTGGCACAAGGAGACCGAGGCCCGCCTGGTGGGCGAGATCGCCAAGGACCTCACCGGCCACACCACCGACCAGATCGCCACGGCGATCCAGAACGCCTGAGGCTTGAACTTCACGAGGCGGGGCGATCCTTCGCTCCGCCTCGCAGCCCTCACCCAGCCCGACGCGCCGCATAGGCGCCCATCAGCCGGCCATAGTCGGCGGGGTGAGGAAAGCCCTCGAACCCTTCCACCGCCGGCGTGCTCGCCCAGGGCAGCTTTTCGGCCGTCATGGTCTCCATGAACGGCTCCAGCCCCGATGGATCATCGAACAGGGTCGCACGCACATTGACGAACAGGTCAGCGCCCTCGGGCCGAGTGAACATCCAGCTCATGCAGTGCGGACAGAAGAAGTGCCGCGTCGCCCCATGCAGCCCGCCGATAACCGGCTCCCCGGCCGTCACCTCGAAGTCGCCGGCCGCGAACAGCGCGCTCAGCGAAAACGCGCTGCCGGTCATCTGCTGACACCCCCGGCAATGACACGCCATGGTCACCTTCGGCCCCTCGGACGCCCGGAACCGCACCTGGCCGCAACGGCAGCCGCCTTCTCTGGTCATAGTCATTCCCCCATCATTCATGCGCCATGGACCAGGTCGCGCAATGCGACCCTGCTGGCCAAAAGCAAACCGCCGACCTATCCGGCGGACGGCCATTGCTGGGTGGCGTGCAGCACCCGCAGAATGACCACAGCGCGACCTACTTCCGCATAGACCACGATGTAGTTTGGCCGAGCGATCATCTCGCGGGTGCCGGCGACTCTTCCCGGCCGATAGAGCTTAGGCCGCGTGGCCAGCCTGGAAACCTTGACCTCAATCTCATTTTTCAACCGCTGGGCGGCGTCGGGATTGTCGTCGGAGATATAGTCCAGGATCGCGAACAGATCGCCGCGCGCCGCCGCGCGCCATTCAATCGACCGGGCGGTCACGCCGCTTCCGGTCGATCTGCGCCTGGGCTTCGTCCATGACTTGCTGGTGGGGCGCTGCGGGGCTTGTCTCAGCCAGGGCCTCCTGCACCTTCGCCCGGAACCAGGCGTCATGAGCTTCAGGATCGGACGTGAGTCCGGCCGGTAACCCCCCTTCCCTGACGATGCGGGTCAACAGGATGCGCACAGCGTCTGAGACCGTAAGACCGACCCGGGCGAGCTTCTCCGCGGCGTCGGCCTTCAACTGCTCGTCGACGCGAACATGGAGCATTGAGGTTTGCGCGGCCACGTCTGATCCTCCAGTGAGTCGCTCAACCTTGTCTCTCAAATGAGATACAATCAAGAGCCTTCAGGAACAAGTGGCGGTGCAAGATGGCTTCCTGGCCATCACGCCCGCCCACCCGCCAGCACATCCAGCGCCACGGCCACCAGCGCCTCGATCCGGCCCACCTCCCGCTCGCTGGCGACGGCTTCGCGGGGCGTCAGCTCCTGGCCGCAGACCAGGTCGCAGGCGCTGACCAGGTCGGTTTGGTCCCAGAGCCTGGTCCGCAGCGCCGCCAGCCTTGCGGCGGCCTGGGCCGAGCCCTCGGCGGCCATCAGCAGCACCTCTTCCCGCGTGCCTGGCCCCGCAGGACCGCCCCCACCGGGGCGCACGTCCAGGGTCGAGCGGATGGCGCCTTCCCGCGCGGTCCGGCGATAGAGGGCGCCATAACGCTCGCCTGCCGACTTCTGCGCCGCACTGATCCGCCCCTTGCGCGCGAGCCAGTCGAGCCCGGTCTGCCGACGATATGGCCGGCCAGGGCTAGGCGGCCCCTCGAAGACTGCGCCGCGAGCCTCCGACAGGCCGACGGTCTCGGCCACGCCCTCGGCCACCTCCGCGGCCTCGGCCCGGTCCCGGGCGCGGGTTTCCAGGGCCTGCAGCCGCGCCCGCGTCCGGGCGGCGGGGTCAAACACCGCCCCCCTCATGGCCGCCCCCGCGACACCACCGCGTCGGCCAGGCGGTAGACCGCCTCGCTGGCCGCCCGCTCCCCTTCCAGGATCACCAGGCCCGCGGCCGTATGGGCCAGCAACTCCTTCAGAAACTGCGCCCGGTCGCCCGGCGTGCGATGGCCCAGCGCCTGGGCCACAACGCTGCCCGCGTCCCGCGGCGCCTCCCCCATGGCCGCGCTCATGGCAGCAGCCCCGGCCAGGTGAGCGGCAGACCCACATGGACGCCGCTGCGCCCGATCCGCCGCTCCGTCAGGGCCGGAAAGCCCCCCTCCGCCAGGACGGCGGACACATGGCGCTCATGATGGGCGAACCGCGGCTGGGCCTCGCCGACGCCCCGGGCCACCTGGCCGCGAAAGGCCCGCTCCAGCCGCGCCACATCCCCGTCGCCGAGCCGCAGCAGGGCGCGGATGCGCGGCGGCGAGGCCCCGCCCCGGCGCAGGTTGGCGTAATCCCCCAGGCTCGTGGGGCTTCGGGCTGGCGCCCGGTGAGACTGTGTCTGTTCCATGGGCCGACTGTATTTTTCATACATACACTCGGCAAGCGGAAACTGTATCCTATGTACAGTTATCCCAAGTTGCGCTAGACCGTCCCCATGAACGACCGTTCCGACCGCCTCCGCCAGGCCCGCCTCGACGCCGGCTACGAGACCGCCGCCGCCGCGGCCGAGGCCTTCGGCTGGAACCGCAACACCTACGCCTCCAACGAGAACGGCAATGCGCCCTTCTCCTATCGCAAGGCCAAGGACTATGCGGCGGCCTTCGGGGTTAGCGCTGAATGGCTCTATGACGCGGCCGGCCCCGTGCGGGCCTCGGCGCTCGCCGGCTACGTCCCCATCCTCGGTCGCGTTGGCGCCAATCCCGAGGGTGTCGTTCTCTTCGCCACTGGCCAGGATGCTGGCGATCTGGCCCCCATTCCCCCCGGCGGCACCGAAAAGGCCGCCGCCCTGCGGGTGGTCGGCCACTCCATGCGCGGCCTGGCCGACGACGGCGCCCTGATCTATTTCGAGGACCAGCGCACCCCGCCGACGCCCGACATGCTGGGCCATGTGGTGGTGGTGGAGATCGACACCGACGAGGTGCTGGTCAAGCGCCTGCTGCGCGGCTCCCGCTCGGGCCTCTACGACCTGGAAAGCGTCGCCGGTCCTACCCGCCAGGACGCCCGCCTGCGCTGGGCCGCCCACATCACCGCCATCATCCCGCCCTTCCAGGCCCGGCGGATCATCCAGTCGGCGCTCTAACGTCTGCACTTCCGGTTGCAGATTGCTGTACTTATTATACAGTTCCGGCCATGAATCTCCACGCCTCCGCCCCAGACCTCCTTACCGCCTGCGCCGCCCTCGACGCCGCCGACCACGCCCTCTGGACGCAAGGTCAGACCCGCCGCTCCTGGGGAGTCGCCTGGGCCGGCCTTGGCCTCGAGCCGCCTCGCCGCCGCGCGCCCGATCAAATCCGCCGCGCCGCCGAAGCCCGCCTCGCGGCCGAACGGACCTGGGCCGCCTCCCGCGAGGGTCGGCTCAAGACCGCCCTGGCCGACCTGCAGGCCGCCGCCCGCGCCCTCGACCATCAGGCCGAAGCCCTGCGAGAAGCCGCCTCCCGCGGCCACGCCGAAACCCACGCCGCGGCCCCCCGCAGACTGAGACGCTTGTCGCAGGAAGCCCAGGCCGCGATCGGCGCCCTGCGCATGGTCCGTAGCCTGCTGGCCTGAGCCGGGCCTATGCTGACGCCCAGGCGCCCGCCAGAGGCGCCGCAGGGAGTAGCCCATGGCCCCATTCGACACAGACGCCCACGCCGCCCGCATCGAACGCGACGGCTACACCGTCCTGCCAAACCTCCTCGACGCCCAGGAGCTGGAGGCCGTGCGAACCGCGCTGGCCCCTCACCTGGGCGGACACCTAGGCCGCAACGCCTTTGAGGGCTACGCCACCGAGCGGGTCTATACCCTGGTGGCCCGGGGCAAGGTCTTCGAAGACCTGACCGAGCACCCCCATATCCTGGCCCTCCTCGACCGCTTCCTGCTGCCCGGCTACCTGCTCACCGCCAGCCAAGCCATCGCCATCCAGCCTGGCGAGGCGGCGCAAGGCGTGCATTTCGACGACGGCTTCTATCGCCTGCCCAGGCCCAGGCCCGCCGCCAGCCTCAGCGTCATCATCGCCATCGACCCGTTCACCGATCAGAACGGCGCCACCGACATCCTGCCCGGCAGCCACCTGTGGAGCGACGCCGAGGTCGAAGCCTTCGGCCGCGATCCGGACGCCGCCAGCCGCCTCATCCCCGCGGTCATGCCGGCCGGCTCGGCCATCGTCTTCCAGGGCCACATGCTGCACCGGGGCGGGGCCAACCGCTCGGGCGCCCCGCGTCTCGCGCTGACCAACCAGTACTGCCAGCCCTGGGGCCGCACCCAGGAGAACTATTTTCTCAGCGTGCCGAGGGATCAGGTGCGGGCCATGAGTCCCCGCCTGCAGGGCCTTCTGGGCTACGAAATCTGGCCGCCCTTCATGGGCCACGTCACCGCCTCCCACCCCCGCAAGGCCCTGGAGCCGGATTTCCTCCCCCCCGTACTGCGCCGACCCGCCGACGTCTAAGCCCGCGTCGCGCCGCGCCCCTTGACCTGCGGCCTCAGGGCTCTATCTAGCCAGATAGATAGTTCGCTTACTTAACTAGATGGCGCCCATGCCCGCCGGCCTCCCCGACGATCCCGACCAGCTCGCCGAGTTGCTTCGCCCCGCCCTGCTGCGGGTCGCGCGGCGCCTGCGCCAGGAAGCGTCCAAGGCCGGCCTCTCCGCCCTGGACGTCCTGCTGCTGGTGGAGATCAAGCGCCAGCCCGGCGTCGGAGTCTCCGACCTGGCTGACGCCGAACAGATGTCGCGGCCAGCCATGAGCACCCACATCAAGCGCCTGGAGGCCGCCGGCTGGATCAGCCGACTCAGCCACGCCTCTGATGGCCGCCGCTCTGGCTTCACCATCACCCCGGCCGGCATGGCCGCCCTGGCCGAGACCAGGCGCCGCCGCAACGACTGGCTGGCCGCCCGCCTCAGTCGTCTCACGCCTGCCAAGCGCCAGGCCCTGGCGGCGGCGGCCGCGCCTCTGCTGGCTCTGGTGGAGGTTCAGCCATGAGCGAAATCTCCGCCGAAGACGCCCCGGAGGCCGGGACGCCAACCAAGCCCATCGTCGCCACGGCTGAAGAACGCGCCGCGGCCCTGAGCCGCGGCTGGATCGTGCCCGCTGTCATCGGCTCGGCCCTGATGATGCAGACCCTGAACGCCACGGTGCTGTCCAACGCCCTGCCGGCCATGGCCAAGGACATGGGCGAGGATCCCCTGCGTCTGAACCTGGCCATCACCATGTATCTGCTGGCCGCGGCGGTCTTCCTGCCCATCAGCGGTTGGGCGGCCGATAAGTTCGGGGCCAAGCGCATCTTCGTCCTGGCCATGGCGCTTTACGCCATCTCCTCGGCCCTTTGCGGCTTCGCCGACACCCTGCTGGAGTTGGTGGGCGCACGCCTGCTACAGGGCGCGGCCGGAGCCATGATGGCGCCCGTGGGACGTCTCGTCCTGCTGCGCACCACGCCGAAGAACGAGTTGGTGGGCGCCATGTCGGTGCTGACCATGCCCGCCCTCCTGGGCCCGGTGATCGGTCCGCCGGTGGGCGGCTTCATCGTCACCTTCTGGGATTGGCCCTGGATCTTCTTCATGAACCTGCCTATCGCCGCGGTGGGCCTGCTGCTGGTCCTGCGCTTCGTGCCCAATGTGGCGCTGCAGGACGCCAAGGCCCTGGACTGGAAGGGCATGCTGCTCACCGGCCTTGGCCTGGCCTGCGTGATCTTCGGGTTCGAGAATCTGGGCCGCGACTTCCTGCCGGCCCTGGCCGTCGCGGGCCTGTTCGCAGCCGGCGGCGGCATGCTGTGGATCTATGCCTGGCACGCTCGGCGCACCCCCCACGCCATCCTGGACCTGTCCCTCTTCAGGCTGCGCACCTTCGAGGCCGCCGTGGTCGGCGGCGCCTTCATGCGCATCGCCATGGGCGCCACCCCCTTCATGCTGGCCATGCTGCTGCAGGTGGCCTTCGGCATGACCGCTCTCCAGGCGGGCCTGCTGACCTTCGTCGGCGCCGCCGGCGCCCTGATCATGAAGACCACCGCCCCGCCCATCCTGCGCCGGTTCGGCTTCCGCAACGTCCTGATCGTCAACGCCGTCATCACTGGGCTCTTCTTCCTGGCCTATGCAGGGTTCCAGATCGACACCCCCCATTGGGTGATCATGCTGGTTCTGCTGGCCGGCGGCTTTTTCCGCTCCCTGCAGTTCACCAGCCTCAATGGCCTGGCCTATGCCGAGATCGAGCAAGACCGCATGAGCCGCGCCTCGACCATGTCGGCCATGGCTCAGCAATTGATCCAGTCGGTGGGCATCGGCCTGGCGGCCACCCTGATCCACCTCTTCACTCAGATGTCCGGCGAGAACGAGATGACAGCCCAGACCATCTCGCCGGCCTTCCTGGTGATTGGCGCCCTGACCTTCGTTTCTCTGATCTTCTATGTCCGCCTGCCCAAGAACGCAGGTGACGAGATGAACAGCCGCAGCTGACCTCGACGCCGCCTTGACGGCGCCCGTCCGCTGCCGCCTATGGCGGGTGAAGGAGACCTCCATGAAGCAGACCCTTGGCCTGATCCTGGTCACCGCCCTGGCGCTTGGCGCCTGCTCGCCTGCCGAGCCGCCGCCCGCCGCAGCCCCCGAGGCCCCAGCGCCGGCTCCAGCGCCAGAAGCGCCCATCGCGCCCGGCCTGTCCTGGGCGGCCTCGGCCAGCGGCGAAGGCGCTGTCCTGACCCTGTCGGACGCCGCGGGCCTTGAGGTTCTTCGCCTGGGTTGCGTGCGCAATCCCGCCGCCATGACCCTTGCCGTCAGCGGCTTCACGCCGATCGGCAGCGAGGATCGGCTCACCGTCGGCCTGGATGATCAGCTGTTCGTCTTCGTGGCCGACCTGCAGGCTTCATCAGCCGAGGCCGGCGTGGTCGCCCAGGCGGAGGTGTCCACCGACTTCCTGGATCGCCTGCAGAGCGCCCAGGCCATCGGCGCGGTCTATGGGGCCCAGCAACTGGGCCCGCACATGCCGCCGCCGGCCGACATCGCTGGAACCTTCGCCGCCGAATGCCGCCGGGCGGTGGCGGTGTCCTGAGCCCTTCGGCTCAGCGTTTCATCACCTGGGCGAGCGCGGTGCAGGCGGCCGAGCCGATCGGCCCCTGCTCGTCATAGAGGAAGCACTCCCCGATCGCGACGCCGTCGGTGGCCCCGTGATTGACCACCTCGAACCCGACCCACTCTGTGGCCGGCAGCCGGTGCAGATAGACCGTCACGTCGCTGTTGATATAGCCCAGGCCCTTGTCGCCGGCGTTGGCGAAGGGGCTGGCGAAGTCGGCGGCCACCGCCACGCGGGTGAACGGCGTCAGGGACTCTCCGTCCACCAGCTCGCGCACCTCGCTCATCCAGGTCCGCTTGACGCCCACCTGGCCGAAGTCGCCGGTGATCCGGCGCATGGCCCACATGCCGCCCATGCCCATGCGCGGGTCCTCCGGCGGCGGGATGTCAGCAGGCGCCGGCACGTCCCAGTTGGGCGGCGTCCATACATTTCCCTCAGGGTTGGCCGTACGGCGCAGGAACTGGCAGCTCGCCCGCCCCATGCTGACGCCGCCGCTGATGAACTCGGCGTCCACCACCTTGATCCGCTTGCCGGCCCGCACCACCGTCGTGGTCACCTCCACTGGGGAGAAGTCCGGCAGCCGGTACATGTCCACAGTCAGGCGCGCGGGGATGAAGTCAGGCTCCCCATGCTCGGCCTCCAGAACGTGACCGAGTAGTCCGACGATCACCCGTCCATGCAGGGATTGGGGGTTCCACGGCCCACGACAGGCCGGCGTGGGGAGGAAGCGGCCATCCTGCCGCTTGAAGAAGGGTTCATTTTTCATCGCGGCGATCCATGCCGGATTCCACCGCGATCGCAAGCGCCTCAGCGCGACGGATCGGCCTGATCGTCCCGCCGCCCCTCAAAAGTCGACCAGCCTGCCCCCACCCCGGTGTCGGGCAGGCCTTCGGCGATGTCGTCCATGGGATTGGGGTCGATGACCCGCCCCTGGCGATGCAGATGCGCCTTGGCGATCATGTTGGCGGTGATCGGGGCGGTCAGAAACAGGAACAGGGTGATCAGCAGCTCATGGGCTGAATACGTCCCCTGAATGGCCGGGAAATAGATCATTGAGGCGATGAGGCAGGAGCCCACCCCAAGGGTCGTCACCTTGGTCGGCCCGTGCAGGCGGGTCATCAGGGAGGGCATCCGCGCCAGGCCCCAGGACCCCACCAGAGCGAATACGCCGCCAATCACAAGCATGGCGGAGATCAGGATTTCAACGGGGTTGGCGTCCATCATCCTCATCCCTACTCAATGATATCGCCGCGCAGCAGGAACTTGCAGTAGGCCACCGTGCCCACAAAACCGACCATGGCCAGCAGCAGGGCCGCCTCGAAATAGACCGCCGAGCCCTGCTGGATCTGCATCAGCACCATCAGCGCGATGGCGTTGATCGTCATGGTGTCCAAAGCCAGGATCCGGTCGGCCGTCGTCGGCCCCTTGGCCAGCCGCCAGAGGTTCAGAGCCATGGCCAGACCCACGCAGGAAATGGCGAACAGGA
>DJWR01000156.1 GCA_002441055.1 Caulobacteraceae bacterium UBA6225
TCAGCCGTGTACCGCTTCCGCTTCCGCTTCCGCTTCCCAGTCATAAAGTCCGTCCTTCATCGAGGTCGAACCTACCTTAGCCAACTGTCCGAATTTCCGGCGCCACCTCAGTCAGGTCACACGAAGAGCCCAGCGACCGCCTCGTGCGCCGCTAGCACCTCGCCCCTGGACCGGCTTGTGACCCCAGCCTCGCTCGCAAAGCGCCCCCACTCGGCGACCGCCGAACGGACCTCCTCAACCACCGCGTCGATGACCCGGTTGGATAGGCCGTGGCGGCGGCCAAGGGCCTGGACGTGCTCTCGGGTGGGGTTTCGGCCTTCGCCCTCGATGTTGAGATAGTGCTCGCCGCCGGGGCCGGCGGAATAGGTGAGGTCATAGGCTGGCGCCAGTCGCCATTGGCCGTGCTCGTCCATCAGGTAGCTGTGTTGGCGGGTGTGGTCGTCGCGGTTGCAGGCCAGCACGTTGAACACCATGCGCCGGAAGGCGGCTTGCACGTCGTCGGCGTGGCGGGTGATGGCCAGGGTCGCGCGGAGAAAGAGGTCGTAGCTCGCGGGCTTGCGCCAGGGCGCCTCCACCGCGCCGCTCAGCGACACCATGTGCAGACGCCGACCGGGTTCTGGCCGGTCAAAGCGCCGGGTGGCGAAATAGCCAGGGCCTGATCGCGAGGGCAGCAGGCGATAGGGCGCCATCTCCAGGCCGGCGGCCACGGCCATGGCGGCGTAGGCCGCCTCGATGGGGCCGATGTCTGCCGGGTCGTTTGGGGTGGCGAACTTGACGATCCAGGCCTCGTAGCCCGGCGCTGTCTCCCCTTCGGAGACCGAGATGCGTCCTTGTCTGTCGAACCCCACATGGATCTTGGGCCGCGCCCCGCCTGAGCCCCCGCCCAGGGTCGCAAGCGTTGCGGCGAGCTCGCCCTCATCCCCGGCCAGGATGGCTTGGGACTCTTTGGCCAGGGCGTCGAGGTCGAGACTTTGCACCTCCGGGGGTGGCGCGGTGGCGGGCCTGTAGGTCAGCGCGCCCCGGCCGCCGTCGCCGACCAAGGCCAGGCGATCGAGGGGCGTCAGGGTGTCTATGTTCACGCCTAGCCGGCTCAAACGCCGCCGCATAATCAGATGGCCCCAGCCCTCGGGCAGGCTGTCGGACAGGAAGCCATGCAGTCCGTCAAACTCACGACTGCGGGCGGGATGGAGGCCTGGTTGCGGCGGATAGAGAAGGGCTGACACAGGCAGGTCCGCCGCGATCATCTCTGGCGACCATTCAAGCTGCGCCAGGCCATCGGCCATCGCCAGCCGTCCGACCGGGGAGGCGGGGGCGGCCTCATCGAACCGCAGGCTGGCGCCCAGCGGAGTCCCTGGGGCGAGCCTCACGATTTGCCAGTCCTGCTCCGCGGCGCGCGCGTGCGGGATGGGCGCTTCGCGGTGGTGGCCTGCTGCGCCAGAAGCTCATCCAAACTGGCTGCGGCAGGCAGGGGAAAGAGCGCCTCCAGGCCTTCGTCGCATCGCAGCGCGACAGCAGCCTTCACCATGTCCTCCAGGGAGGCCTGACCCTCGTTCTCCAGCCGGCGCCAGGTCCGATAGGCGACACCGGCCCGCCTAGCGGCCTCCACTTGCGTCCAGCCCAGGGCCACACGGCGGGCCTTGAGGCGTCCCGCGAGGGATTTCAGAAGTTCGGTTGGAGTCTGAAGCATTGTCCACACTTGGCCGATATGGTCAGAAATGCCAAGTTAATTGGCCAAAAATGGACGGTGTATCGACTTGCGGCGGGGCGAGTGTGGCCACTGTATGCCGCTGTCGAGGCGCTTTGAGCCCTCCAGGCAGGGTCCAGCTCGGTCCTTGATGTCCTTCAATTGAGAACGTCGGCTCGAAGCGCCTGCCGCCATTTCGATAACAGTAAACTTGAAGATAACACTAGTGATGTTAAGTTCGAGGTCGATGTTACGAATTTGGAAGAGCAATTGGGAACGCCGACTCGCGGAAAAGGCTGAGGCCTACCTCCGGGAGAGCTTCGGCGCGGCGACCCAGGTCATCCCAGATGCGCCCGCCAGCTTGCCCTACTTCATAGCCGATCAATACGCCCTCTGGCGCGCCGAGATCTTCGGGCGCCCCTGCGTGCTGATGGCGCTACGTGCCGCTTCAAACGCCTCGGCTGAGGAATTGGCCCGCCATGTCCAGGTGGTCAAGGACCGCTCGAGCACACAGACGGTCGTGCTGGTTTTCGAAACCCTGTCGCCTTCGCGACGGCTGGGCCTGCTCAAGCGGCGGTTGGCGTTTATGGTGCCCGGGGCCCAGCTCTATGTCCCCGACGCGCTGTTGGACTTACGCGAGCGAGCGCCAAGAGCGCCGGTGCATGAGGTGGAAAAGTTCTCGCCAACCAGCCAGCTTGTCATCCTGGGCGCGCTGCTTAGGCATGAGACCGAAGCGCCGAGCGCCACTGCGCTGGCGAGCCGCTACGGCGTGGCGACCATGAGCATAAGCCGCGCGTTCGACGAATTGGAGGCGGCCGGTGTCGCCGAAGCCCGACGCATGGGCAAGCAGAGGGTGCTGACGTTCCTAAGCCATGGCCTGGACCTTTGGCAGGCCGCCACGCCCCGGCTGCAGTCTCCCGTCCGCAAGGTGAGGACCGTCGGCATACCCTTCCCAGAGGCCTTCCCAGGCAAGGTGGCAGGAGAGAGCGCCCTAGCGCTTTACACCCCGCTGGCCCGTTCGCGCGTCCAGCGTCTCGCCGTGGCTGCGGCCAACTGGTCCCAGCTGGTCCGCGACCACGGCTTGATCGTGCGAGACGCCGGAGATCCTGCTGGCGACGAGATCGAGACCTGGAGCTACGATCCAGCCGCGCTGGCCACCAGCGATGTCGTCGACGAGCTCTCCCTCTACCTGAGCACACGGGATCATCCCGACGAACGGGTCGCGCAGGCCGCCGACCAGCTCTTGGAGAACATGTCGTGGTCGTAGGCTTGGACCGTTGGCGAGCCCACTTCGCCGACTATGCCGACCGTTATGTGCTGGTGGGCGGCGTGGCCTGCGAACAGCTGATGGAGGAGGCCGGTCTGAGCTTCCGCCTGACCAAGGACTTCGACGTGGTGCTGCTGGTCGAACTTCTCGACGCCGGCTTCGCCGAGGCCTTCTGGTCATTCATCGAGGCGGGCGGCTACCAGCGCCGCGAAAGGGCAGATGGGGGAAAGCTCTATCGGTTCCAGCGGCCGACGGCGTCTGACTATCCGCAGACGATCGAACTCTTCTCGCGGGCGCCCGAAGGGATCGACCTGGCGCTGGGCAGCCAGTTTACGCCGCTGCCGATTGACGAAGCGGTCGCCAGCCTGTCGGCGATCCTGCTCGACAGCGGCTACTACGATTTCTTGCGCGAGAATTCGCGCTTCGTCGACGGCTTGCCGCTGCTGGGCGAGGCGGCGATCATTCCGTTCAAGGCGCGCGCCTTTCTCGACCTCACGGCACGAAAAGCCGAGGGCCAGACGGTCGACAGCAAGGACGTCAGGAAGCACCGGAACGACGTCTTCCGCATCATGCAGTTGCTGCCGCAGGGTGAAGTCCAGGCCTTGCCTGAAGCGATCCGTGCCGACATGAGCGCCTTCGTGGACGCTGTGGCCAAGGACGACGCCTTCAAGCCGTCCAACTTCAACGTCAAGCTGGAGCCGGACGAAGCCATATCGCGCCTCGCCCGCGCCTTTGGTCTTTGATCGCGCCGGTTCTAGGACTTCGCGCCGAACTTGCGGAAGTCGGCTCTGTCGGCATCGCGCCCACCTGGCCCGCGCTCTCACCCCAGACCTCGAAGATCGGGTCCAGCAGTGGCCGTGGCATATCCTGTCCGTGGCGTGATTGGCGCGACAGGAAGCTGTGCTTGAACCCCCGACCTTCGGCCGGAGAGACCAGGCGCCGCGCCGCCCAAGGCGTGGTGGCTCTCGGGCTCATGGACGATGCGAATACCCAGACGGTCCAGGTCGCGGCCGATCCGGTCGTGTAGCGCTTTCGCGGCGACGCCCAGACGGCAGACGATCGCCTGATCATTGGGCCTCCACAAGGCGGGATCCAGGTAGCTGATGGTCGCAGGTTCGCCCAGGGCTTGGACCACGATCTGCCGGACGGCTTCGTCGGCGAAGCGCTTGGTAGTCGTCCGTCGGGGTCGGCCTGCCTGCAGTCGGCCCGATGGGGGTAAGGGGGTAGATTCGGGTACTGAAAGGGTAGGGGGGACACCACTGTCCGCCTTTCGCGCCCACCATGTCCTCCTTTTGCCGGCAATGGAGGACACGGGTGTCCGCTTTTCTGCATCCAGCTCCGGCGCCGCCTGGCCTGACGAGTGGGGCGGTTCAGACGGAGCGCTGTCGAGAGCGGACGAGAGGACAGGGGCGTAGACATTCGCCTTGCCGCGCCCGCGAGAGATGCGAACCGTGAGGTAGCCGGCCTTGACCAGCTCCTCGGTCGCCCGCCGTATGCTGCGCGCGGTGACTGACAGGGCTCGCGCAAGAGTCTCCTGTGCGGGCCACGTGGACTGGCTCTTGCCGAACATATGGGTGAGGTGGCAGGCCAGCAGCCGGGCGAGCTGTCCCAGGTCTGGATCCACAATGACGCGCGCCTGCCAGGCGAGCTTGGCGGCGGTGAAGTGGCGAGGATCTGAGAGCGCCCTCACGAGGAAAGACCCCTGCGATTCGGGGCGTTTTGAGGCCCCAATCGGTTTGCAGCGGCCGAAAAACTCTCAACAAAAACAAACCCCCTAAAAGGGGGCGGTTTGCAACTTTCCTCAACGAAATCAATGAGAAACGTCAGACTACGAATCTGAGGGTCGGACGTTCGAATCGTTCCGGGCGCGCCACTTCTTCTCGTAAACTAGGTTTCGCCTGTGACCCTTGAGGTCAGGGGCGATGCGTGGGTGAGGATTGGAACCCTTACGTGGCGCTGCGGATTTTCCCTCAAGCAACTGAGGGAGCTGAACATGAAGCGCTATCTGATCGCCACCGTCGGGGCTGCTGGCCTGCTGGGTCTGGCGGCCTGTGGGGACGGGAATGAGGCGACCGCCGTCGGTCAGACCGAGCCGGTCAACGCCGCCCAGGACGCCACCTCCGCCGTCGTGGGCCAGACCTCGGCCGCGACCCTGGGGGCCAACACCGTCGGGGGTTATGTGAGCAATGCAGCCATCGGCGACATGTATGAGGTTGAGGCCGGCCGCATGGCGCAGGAGCGCGGCGTCAGCGCCGAGGCCAAGGCGCTGGGCGAAATGCTGGTGAGCGACCACACCGCCGCCGCCGAGCAGATGGCGGGCCTGGCCCGGGCGGCCGGCGAAACCATCCCCACGGAGATGGACGAGCGGCGCCAGGGTCTGCTTGACAACCTGCGGGCCGCGCAGGGCGCCGAGTTTGATCGGGTCTTCGCCGAACAGCAGGTGGCCGCCCACCAGGAAGCTCTGACCCTGCACGAGGGCTTTGCTGACAACACCGATCACCCTGAGCTGGCGGCCTTCGCCCGGGAGATGGTTCCCAAGCTGCAGGCGCATCTGGAGCGCGCTCGCGCCCTGGAGGCGGCCACGGCTGAGTAACCCGCCGGGCCTACACCCCCGAAGGCAAGATAGAACCCGTCGCGACGCTGTCGCGGCGGGTTTTCCGTGCGCGCCCTATTCGCCGGGCACATGGGCGGGTTCGCCCAGGGTGTTGCGGATGTAGAGGATCTTGACCATCACGAAGAGCACCACCAGCAGGGGGGCGGCGAAGATCACGCCGAGGGGGCCGAACAGGACGCCAAAGCCCAGCACCGCGAAGAGGGTGAGCGCCGGGGGCAGGGCCACGGCCTTCCGCTGGATGAGGGGATAGGTGAGATTGCTCTCCAACTGCTGGACGATGACGTAGACCAGGATCGTCCAGACAATCATCATCGGCCCTTCCTGCAGGGCCAGCATGATCGCTGGGATCACCGAGACCACCGGGCCGACAATGGGCACGAAGGCGGCGATGGCGGCGAACAGGCCGAGCGCCACCGGCGAGGGCAGGCCGATGATCGACACGCCGATCCAGGTCAGCACGCCGACAATGGTCATGGAGACGAACTGGCCGAGCAGCCAGCGGCGCAGGGCCACGCCCGACATGTTCATGGCGTAGCGCATCGGCTCTCGCGGTCCTGCGGGCACCAGGCTGAGCAGGCCATCCCGGGAATTGCGCGGGCTGATCGCCAGATAGATGCCGGCGAAGATCACCACCACCAGATTGGTCACTGCGCCGGCCGCGGTCATGGCGTAGCCGCCCACCCGCCCCAGTATGCTCTGGATGGGCCCTGCCGCTTCCCGGGCCGAGGCGAGATCGAAGGACTGGACCTGGGCCATGAAGTCGGCGGGCAGGGGCAGCTCGGCCAGGCGGTCCTGCAATTCTTCGGAGGACTTTGGCAGGCTTTCGACCAGGTCCTGCACCTGTTCAGCCACGGTGGCGCCAAACAGCCAGCCCGCAGCCGACAGCAGGGAGATGATCAGCAGGCCAGCCGCCAGCAGGGACAGGCCCTCGTTCAGCGGTGTCAGCTTGTGGATCGGATCACCCAGGGCGCGCAGGAGCACGGCCACCAGGATGGCTCCAAACACCAGCAGCATGACGTCGATCAGCTGCCAGGCCACCAGCAACACAAGGCCCACACCCACCAGGAACAGGACGCGACGTACGAAGGTGGGCGACACCGAGGCGGTGCGAGGAGCGGCGGCCGTGGGGGTCGGATCAGGTTCGGCCAAGGGGCGCCATCCAGGTCAATTTGAAGGCCATCAGTAACCGCCGATGACCGGTAGGATCTCGCCTGTGATGTAGCTCGACATCTGGGGCGACGCCAGGAAGACATAGGCTGGGGCCAGCTCCTCAGGCTGGGCGGGGCGGCCCATGGGAACGCCTGCGCCGAACTTGCTGACGTCTGGGCGGTCGGCCGGGTTCAAGGGCGTCCAGACTGGACCCGGCGCCACCACATTGACGCGGATGCCCTTCGGGATCAGCTGGGCCGACAGGGACCGGGCGAAGGCGTGGATGCCGCCCTTGGTCATGCCGTAGTCCAGCAATTCGCCGGCGCCCTGTAGGCCGACCACCGAGCCGGTCATCAGGATGGCGCAGCCCGGCCTCATGTGCGGAACCGCCGCCCGGGCCATGTAGAAATAGCCGTAGAGATTGGTCTTGAGGGTCCGGTCGAAATGGGCGTCGGTGATCTGCGCCAGGTCTCCCGCATGTTCCTGGAAGGCGGCGTTGTTCACCAGGACGTCGAGGCGCCCGAAGGCCTCCAGGGTCTGGTCCACCGCGTGGCGAGCATAGGCTGGATCGGCCACGTCCCCAGGCAGCAGGACAGCGCGGCGGCCCTCCTTTTCTACAGCGGCCTTGGTGACCTGGGCGTCTTCGTCCTCGTTCAGATAGGCGATGGCCACGTCACAGCCTTCGCGGGCGTAGAGGATGGCGACGGCGCGTCCGATGCCGGAGTCAGCGCCAGTGATCAGGGCGGCGCAGCCCTCCAGCTTGCCCGAGCCCCGGTAGAAGGGCGCATCGCACATGGGTTCAAGCTCGAGATCGGCCTCCCGCCCGGGCTTCTTCAGATGCTGTTGCGGCAATGGGGGCACGGGATAGGCCCGGGCGCCGGCCTGCATGGCCTTGGGCTCATCTACGCCCTGGGCGTTCTGGTCCTGGCGGTCGATGCCCGTCTGGATGTCGCGCTCGTCCTGCGCCACGCGCTCGGCGGCGTCGCGGAAGGTGTCGGCTTCGGGTGTCTTGGCTTTGTCGTCGGTCATGGCGGGTCCCTCTCTGACCGACCTGCAATCCGCAGGCGCGGCGGAGAGTTCCGGACGGTCCCGCCCGGGGGGCGCGGCCTACCGCTCGAACTTGGTCGACAGCACGATGGAGGAGTTGGTCCGCTCCACGCCGTCGAGCCCGCCGATCTCGTCGATCAGGGCGTCCATGGCCGCCACGTCGGGGGCCGAGACCGAAGCCATCAGATCGAAGGCACCGCTGACCGACTGCAACCGCCGCACCCCGGGCATCTTGCGCATGGCGCCGGCGACGACGCCGGCGGTCTTGGGGTGGACCGTGAGCATGACAAAGGCGTGGATCTGCGCCTGCTCATGGGCCTGGGAGGTGCGCACGGCATAGCCAGCGATGATCCCCCGCCGCTCAAGCCGGGCGATCCGGCTCTGCACGGTGGTGCGCGATAGGCCGAGACTGCGGGCCAGCTCGGCCACAGGCGCCCGGGCGTTCTCCTGCAGGCGAGCGAGCAGGTGCTGGTCCAGATCGTCCATCGGTTCGCCCATATCAGACGGCATAACGCCGAAACAATGGTCTACTTACGCCGAAATGACAATTGAGAGCGACGCAACTCGCGCCGACTGTGTTCCGAAACATCCGGGAGGGAACAGGGTCATGCGTAAGATCGCCGTGGTTGGGGCAGGGAAGATCGGATCGGCGATCGCCGACATGCTGCGGGCCTCAGGCGCCTATCAGGTGGCCGTGCTGGATCGTGATCCAGCCCATCTGGCGGCCCTGCCGGCTGGTGAGGCGGTCCAGCGGATCAGCGTCGATGTCAGCGACTCTGCCGCCATGGCCCAGTCCCTGGACGGCGCCTTCGCGGTCATCAGCGCGGCCCCCTATCAGCTCACCGTGCCCATCGCCCGGGCGGTGAAGATGGCCGGGGCCCACTATCTGGATCTGACCGAGGATGTCGCGTCCACCCGTGAGGTGCGCGCCCTGGCGCAGGACGCCGACAGCGCCTTCATCCCCCAGTGCGGCCTGGCGCCGGGCTTCATCTCTATCGTGGCCAGTGATCTGGCCCGCCGGTTCGATGAGTTGCACGAGGTGCGCCTGCGGGTCGGCGCCCTGCCGCGCTATCCCACCAACGGGCTGAACTACAATCTGACCTGGAGCACCGAAGGCGTCATCAACGAGTATTGCGAGCCGTGCGAAGCGATCGTCCAGGGTCGCCGCCAGGAGGTGGCCGCCCTGGAGGGACTGGAGGAGTTCGCCCTCGACGGGGTGACCTACGAGGCGTTCAACACCTCCGGCGGCCTGGGCAGTCTGTGCGAGACCCTGGCCGGCAAGGTGCGCAACCTGAATTACCGCACCATCCGCTATCCGGGCCATGCAGGCGTTATGCGGACCCTGCTGGATGATCTGGGCCTGCGCCATCGCCGGGACCTGCTGAAGGACATCCTGGAACATGCGGTGCCCGCCACCTTGCAGGACGTGGTCATCGTCTTTGTCACCGTCAGCGGCATGCGAGCCGGCGCTCTGATGCAGGAAACCTATGTGAACAAGATCTATGCCCAGCCCGTGGCCGGAACCCAGAAGAGCGCCATACAGATCACCACGGCGGCCTCGGTCTGCGCCGTCGCCGACATGCTGGCCAGCGGCGATCTGCCGGCCCGGGGCTTCATCCGGCAGGAGGACATCCCCCTGGACCGGTTCCTCGCCAACCGCTTCGGCCGCTGGTACGCGGGCGAGGACCAAGCCCTGCGCACCGCCTGAGAGGGGATCCCATGACGCTCAGCCTGAAACCCGCCCCTGCCCAGGACGCCGCCGCCGACGTCGTCGCCACCCTCGAACGCCTGGGGGTGAACCGCGCCCTGTGGCAGGAGGGCGAGCGGACGGTCACATCCCCCATCACCGGCGAGGCCGTCGCCAAGGTGCGGGACCCGACGACCGCGGAGGTCCAGACGGCGATCGCTGCGGCCCAGGCCGCCTTCCTGGCCTGGCGCAAGGTTCCTGCCCCGCGGCGTGGGGAATTGGTCCGCCTGCTGGGGGAGGAGCTTCGCATCGCCAAGGCTGATCTGGGCCGCCTCGTCACCCTGGAAGCTGGCAAGGTGGTCTCGGAAGGCCTGGGCGAGGTCCAGGAGATGATCGACATCTGCGATTATGCGGTGGGCCTGTCGCGACAGCTGTTTGGCCTGACTATCGCCACCGAACGGCCCGATCATCGGATGATGGAGACCTGGCATCCGCTCGGCGTGGTGGGCGTCATCACCGCCTTCAACTTCCCCGTCGCGGTCTGGTCCTGGAACGCGGCCCTGGCGCTCGTATGCGGCGATCCGGTGATCTGGAAGCCCTCGGAAAAGACGCCGTTGACGGCCCTGGCGGTGCAGGCGGCCTTCGACCGCGCCGCCGCTCGGTTCGGCGACGCGCCGGCGGGCCTGTCCCAGGTGTTGATTGGCGGGCGCGAGGTGGGGGAGGCCCTGGTGGAGGATCCGCGCCTGCCGCTGGTCTCGGCCACCGGCTCCACCGCCATGGGCCGCGCCTTGGCGCCCCGCCTGGCGGCGCGGTTCGCCCGCGCCCTGCTGGAGCTGGGGGGCAATAATGCAGCCATTGTCGCGCCCTCGGCCGATCTCGACCTGACTTTGCGGGGTGTGGCGTTTGCGGCCATGGGCACGGCGGGCCAGAGGTGCACCACCCTGCGCCGGCTGTTCGTGCACCGAAGCCTCCAGGACGCCTTCCTGCCCCGGCTGAAGGCGGCCTACGACTCCGTGGCGGTGGGCGACCCGCGGGCCGAGGGCGTGCTCATCGGTCCGCTGATCGATGAGGCTGCCGCCCAGGCCATGGGCCGCGCCCTCGAGGAGGCCCGCGCCCAGGGCGGCCAGGTCCATGGGGGCCAGCGCCTGGAGGGGCCCGGCGTCTATGTCCGTCCCGCCCTGGTGGAGATGCCGACCCAGAGCGCGGTCATGTTGCGCGAGACTTTTGCGCCGATCCTCTATGTGACCGCCTATGACGCGCTGGACGAGGCCATCGCCGCCCAGAACGCCGCGCCCCAGGGCCTGTCCTCGGCCATTTTTACAAATGATCTGCGGGAGGCAGAGCAGTTTACCTCGGCCTGGGGCTCGGACTGCGGCATCGCCAATGTGAACATCGGGCCCTCCGGCGCCGAGATCGGTGGGGCCTTCGGGGGCGAGAAGGAGACCGGCGGCGGTCGCGAGGCGGGCTCGGATTCGTGGAAGACCTATATGCGCCGGGCCACCAATACCGTGAACTTCGGGGCGACCCTGCCCCTGGCCCAGGGGGTCCGGTTCGACCTGTAGGGAGCTCAGCGGCCCTGGGCGGCGCGCATGGCCGCGGCCTTGACCGCGTCGGGCAGGGTGGTGAACCAGGCCTGGGGGGACAGCCGCTCGGCCACCCGCGCCCGTCCAGCCGCCGCCATCTGGGCGCGCCGTTCAGGGGCGGCGCGAAGGGCGCGCAGGGCCGCGGCGGCCTCGTCAAGATCAGGCTCGGCCCAGGTCTGGCCGGCATAGATGCCCTGGGGATCCTCCACCGGCGTGGGACTTGAGCCGATCATCACCGCCACCGTCTCGTCGAGGAAGTCGGTGACCCCGGACCAGCCGGTGGCGACCACTGGCGTGCGCAGGGCCAGGGCCTCGGCCGGAGTCAGGCCAAAGCCTTCGGCTCGGTGCAGGGAGATCAGCACATCGGAGCCGGCGATCAGGCTTTTCACAGCCTCATAGGGCCAGACCCCGTCGATCACCTCGACATTGGCCGGCGCCGCGGCGCTCAGCGCCTCCAGCGCCTGCGGGAAGCTTGCGCCATTCTGGGTCTTGATGACCAGTCGGGCAGAGGCGTCATCGCCAAAGGCCTTGGCGAAGGCGGCCAGCGCCCCACGCGGATTCTTGCGGGCGGCGGACGAGTTGAAGTCGAACAGGCTGACGGCCTGGAACTCGGCCTGCCGCCGCGCCGGGCGCACGCTCTCATAGTCTTCCAGGAACAGGGGATGGGGCACAACCCGCACCGGCGCACGCGCGCCCCGCATGGCCTGGGCGACATAGCGGCTGGGCACCCAGACCTCGTCGACCAGGGCGGCGTCCTTCAGCCACAGGGGCGGCGCCTGCGGCAGTTCCCAGGCCCAGTAGCCATAGCGAGGGCCAATCAGCCGGGCCGCACCCATCTGGCCCAGGGCGGCGAGAAGTTCTGGCGGATTGAGGTGGAAGATCCAGGCGCTGGCTGGCGAGGGGGCGGGGCCACTGGCTTCCCAGGTCAGGGCGGCGCCGGCCATGTCGACCTGCTCCACCGGCACGCCCAGGGCGGCGAAGGCCCGGGCCGCCAGCCGCGCGGAGGCCGCGATGCCGTGGGAGCCGGACATGTAGCCGACGATGCGCAGGGGGCCGCCCGCTGCGCCGTCGGCGCCGTGGGGCCGTTGGGCTTGACCTCGGACATGGGCCTCAAGCAGGGGCGAGAGCAGGGGTTGGGCCGCTCTGCGCAGGCCTTCTGGCGCCATCCCCCGCCAGGACCGCCGCAGGCCGCCCAGCAGGCTCATTGCGCCATCAGTCCGGCCAGCTGGGCCTGGAGCGGCATGTCCGAGGACAGGATGTTCACAGGCCTTGGCCGCGGTCGCCCGGCTGGGGCATGGCTCCAGACCTCGTCCACAAAGCCCCAGGCGGGATGATCGTCGTCCAGGGCCTCAAGGGTGGCTGTGCTCCAGACCGCCGCGGCCCGGCGCCAGATGACTCCCTGGGCGATCAGCACCTGAGCGTCGGCGGCGACGAACCCTGGACAGGAGCCAAAGACCACGGTGTCGACCTCGGTCTCTCCCACCGGCGCGCCGTCGGGACGCCGCAGTCGCCCGGCGACCGCCTCGCAGATGAGGACGCCGCTTGGCCAATCGGCCATGGCGGGGGTGAGCGCCGGGACCACCACGACGGCGGCCGCGCGGCTTAGGCTTCCCGCTCGCCCGGGCGTATGGGCGCCGCGAACGGTGAGCCTGGCGAGACGGTAGGTCAGGCTGTGGCTGAGGGCCTCGGGCAGGCCGTCCGGCTCGATGTCGTATTCCCGAAACCCGCCGCCGATGAGCCAGCGTAGATAGGCCAGGCGCCCTGGCAGGGTGTGGAGGGCGAACAGGCGCTGAAGATCGGGGCGACTGTCCCAGATCCGCAGGAGAACGCGGGGGAAAGGAAAGGGCCCTGACAGGCTGCTCACCAGCCGGTCATCCTCGCCCCGCACCGCCTGACGAAGGGCCTCTGGCCATCGCCCCCGCACCGCGACCCCGTATCCAGCCGAGATCTGCCGACGGAGAGGCGAGAGCTCGCCATGGGCGGCCCGGGCGAACCGGGCGGCCTCCAGCAGGGGGGCGGGGTCCTGGCTCAGGTCGAGCAGGGTCGGCCCATCCAACAGGGCCGGAGCAAAACGACCAGCCTCGGCCTCCGGGCCGAGCAGCCAGGCCATCAGCGAGTCTGGCGGCTCATCACCAAATCGGGCGCGCAGGTCCGCCCGGGCGGCGAGCACGCCGGCGGCCGCGCGAGGCCAGGGCCCCTGGCTGGGGGCGGAGATCCACTGGGCCACCTCGGCGGCGGCCCCGGTCCAAGGGGTTTCAGACTGTGGCCAGGGCCCCGCAATGCGGGCGCCGGCCCGCCATGCTTCATGCAGGACCTGTGCGGCGGCGGCCGAGGCGGGGTGGGTCTCGGCTCGATCGACGAACCAGGCATGGAAGGCCAGCCGCCCCTCCAGGGAGTCCCGCGGGAACTGGGCGGCGGCCATGGCGTCATCTCGCCAGACCTGGTCCATTTCTCGCGTGACGTCAGGCGCCCCCTCCAATGCGGCCAGGGGCTCGGGCGCATCCATCCACGCCTCGACCGCAGAGCTCAGCCCGTCATCAAACCGCTGCCCCCCTTGGGCCGCGCGCAGGGCGCACCGCCGCATAGGGCGGCTGACCGGCCGGCCAGAGGGGAAGGCGCCGTAGGCGTAGGGGATGCGGCTGGCCTGATCGTGACCGTTGTCCAGCAACGCCTGGGCATAGTCCTCCAGCAGGCGCGCCAGGGGTGAGGCGGGGGGAACAATGATCCGGTCCTGATGCTTGCTCAGCACCTCAGGACGCCTCGGGTCAAATCCCGAGAAATGGAAGAAGCCCAGGGGCTGACCATTGACCCGCCAGCCCTCAGGTCCGTGCGCCAGGGTGCGCCCCGTCAGGTTCCAATAGGCGATGTCGAGGCCAGGATCGCGCAGTATGGCCACATCGCTGACCAGACCTGGCGCCAGGTCCATCCACTTCTGGTCGGTGAACAGGCCGTTCGCGAAGTCTACCCGGCAATCGAACCGGCACTTCTCGGCCCACCAGTCCATCAGGGCGAAGATCTCATTGTCCCGACGGGCGGCCAGGAAGCCGAGATTGTAGGCCCCGGAGGTCAGGATGGTGTGGTCGTTGGGGCTGGCGTCGCCCGGCAGCGGACGGGTCAGGTGAGGGATCAACACCAGCGGCGCCCGCGCCAGCCCTTCGCGCACCGGCGTCAGGGGGGCATAGACGAAAATATCGGGATCCAGATAGGTCACCGAGGCCACCCCAGGCTCGGCCAGAAGCCGACGGAAGGCGTGGGGTTTGATGGCCGTATTCAGCTCCAGGGCGTCGTAATAGACACTCATGGCTCCGATGGGGGCGCCGGTGTCGGCGGCTTCGATAACCCGGGCCAGGGATTCCAGCTCTGGGATCGGCCCGTCGGCGGCGATCACCACCCGGACGGCGTCAGGCTCCGCCTTGGCCAGGCTGCGCATGAGCACGGCGGCCTGGGCGGCGTAGTTGCGCGATACGATGGTGAAGACGACGTCCAAGGGCCCGCTCCCGACGGCTGCGCCTGTCTAACAGCGGGCTGAGGCGCCCGGCAATGTCAGGCGGCGGCGAGAAGTTCGTCGAGGCGGCGGATGTCCTTCACCTCAGAGGCGACGCCACCCTCCAGCCGCATGACCTTGTTGCAGTAGAGGCGTAGCAGGCCCGCGTCGTGGGACGACAGCACCAGGATGCCGGCCCGCTCCACCAGGTTCAGCAGTCGGCGGTGGGCCAGTTTCTGGAAATCGGCGTCGCCCACCGAGATCCATTCGTCCATGAGCAGGACGTCGGCCTCCACGGCGGTGGCCACGGCGAAGGCGAGCCTGGCCTGCATGCCGGCCGAATAGGTCTTCATGGGCATGGCCAGGAAGGGGCCGAGGCCGCTGAACTCGGCGATCTCGTCCATCTTGTCCTCGATCTCCTTGGAGGACATGCCGGCGATGCGCCCGCGCAGGCGGATATTGTCGACGCCGGTGGCCGAGGGGTCGATGCCGAGCGACAGGTCGAGCAAGGCGGCGATACGGCCGCGGACCTCGATCTGGCCCTCATCCGGCTCATAGGCGCCCGACAGGGCCCGCAGCAGCGTCGTCTTGCCCGAGCCGTTGTGACCAATCAGGCCCAGCCGATCGCCGGCCCGCAGGTTCAGGTTCAGGTGCGACAGGGCGGTGACCTCGGTGGCGCCGGTGTTGGAGGCCCCTAGCCGCCCACCCACGGTCACCCGGGCGAGGTTCTTCTTCAGCGACTTGGCGTCGACCCCATAGACCGGGAAGCGCAGGGTCAGGTCGGTGACCTTGATAGAGACATCGGTCATAGGAAGTGGACGATCCGGCGGCGGGTGATGGCGAAGACCGAGAAGGTGAGAGCCCAGCCCAGCACGGCCATGATGGCCAGGATAACGTAGGACAGCCCGTCCGCCTGCTGACCCATCAGCGGCGCCCGGATGGTGGTCAGCATATGATAAAACGGGTTCAACGTCAGGAAGGCGTGACGATCTGGGAAGGCGTCAGGCTTCCAGAACACCGGCGTCATGAAGATGGCGAACTGCATCACCGACATCACGAACTGGGGGATGTCCCGAAAACGGGCCGAGGCGATGGCCGCCAGCATGCTGATCCAGGCCAGGTTGACGATGGTCAGCAACAGCCCGCCCAGCGCCGGGAAGGGGTCCATGACCCGCCACAGGCCGAAGACCAGAATCACCCCGACGATGATCACCGCATGGTGGGCCAGATTGATCAGGTTCCGCAGCACCGTCCGCCAGATGAAGGTGAACATCGGCAGCGAGGTCTGGCTGAGCATGCTCGAGGCCTGGACGAAGGTGTCGCACCCCTCGTTGATCGTCCCGGCCATCAGGCCGAAGAAAACGATGCCCATGGCCACATAGGGCATGAACTCGGCCACCGAGATGCCGAACAGCTTGGCGTAGAGCAGGCCGATTCCCAGGACCATCAGGCCCATGGAAATGGTGATCCAGAACGGACCGAGGATGGAGCCGCGATAGCGGGACACCACGTCGTGCCAGGCCAGAGACCAGGCCAGTCCCCGGCGATGGTATGAGGTGACGAGGTCCCTCAGAGCCATGCTGAACTCAAACAGCGTGCCACGCCGTCCCGTCCGCAGCATGTGTTGGCCGGATTCCATAGGGTCTCCCATAGCGAGCGCCGCTGGTATCAGGTGGATTTTTGCGGCGCAAGCATGGCGCCGGGCCAGCGACTTGGCCGCGGACAGGCCCCGTGCTAGCCCACGGCTGAGGAGGCCGCGCCGCATGTCGTCCATGGATCAGATCGCCCGGCCCCATTTCGCCCCGTCGCAGGACCTGCGCAACCTGGAGCCCGCCCTGGAGGGCGCCGGCGTCTGGCTGGTCATTCCCTGCTTCAAGGTCACCGATCATATCCTGCGGGTGATCGACCAGGTTCCGACCTGGGTGGAGGGGATCGTCTGCGTGGACGACGCCTGTCCAGACCGGTCCGGCGACCTGATCGAGGCCCGCTGCGCCGACCCTCGCGTCCGGGTCCTGCGTCTGGCGCAGAACCAGGGGGTCGGCGGCGCGACCCTGGCCGGCTACCAGGAGGCCGCGCGCCTGGGCGGGCGGATCCTCGTCAAGGTGGACGGGGATGATCAGATGGATCTCGGCTATCTGCCGCAGCTGGTGACGCCGATCCTGCTGGGGGAGGCCGACTACGCCAAGGGCAACCGCTTCTCCTCGGTCAGCCATCTCCAGGCCATGCCGGGCCTGCGCATCTTCGGCAATGCGGGCTTGAGCTTCCTGGCCAAGCTTTCCACCGGCTACTGGAACGTGTTTGACCCCACCAATGGCTTCACCGCGATTGAGGCCAGCGTGGCCGGCCTGGTGGCGCAGAAGCCGGTGGCCCGACGGTTCTTCTTCGAGACCGACCTGCTCTACCACCTGGGCACCCTGCGGGCCGTGGTGCGCGACGTCCCCATCCCCGCCCGTTATGGCGACGAGGTGAGCAATCTGAAGATCAGCCAGGTCATCGGCCCCTTCGCTGGCCGTCACCTGCGCAACTTCGTCCGGCGGGTGCTGGGGCAGTATCTGGTCCGCGACTTCAACGTCGCCACCCTGGAGCTGATCTTCGGGACCCTGTTCCTGGGCTTTGGCGGCCTCTATGCGCTCAACTGGATCGCGGTGCGCGAGCCGGGGCAGGCGGCCTCAGCCGGGGTGGTGATGACCGCCGCCTTGCCGGTCATCATCGGGGTCCAGCTCTTGCTGCAGGCCATGAATTTCGACGTGATCAATGTGCCGGTGCGGCCCATCCACCCCTATCTGCGCACCCTTGCGCGGATTGAGGCCGCAGCCCTGAGCGAGGGCGAATCCGCCGCCGGTCCAACCTCGAGGGGGGCCCAGGCATGATGGCCCTGCGCGACACCCTGCTGTGCGTGGTCTTCGCCGCCGCCCTGCCCATCGGCCAGATCATGTTCAAGTGGGCGGCCCTCTATAACGAGCGGCTCGACGGGCCTTTGATCCTGCGCCTGATCAAGAACCTGCCACTCATCGGCGCCTTTTCCTGGTACGGCCTGACGGCGCTGTTGTGGTTCTACATCCTGACCCGGGTGCCGCTCTCGCAGGCCTATGTCTTCTCCATCCTGGGCTCGGCCCTGGTGCCTCTGCTGGCCTGGGCCCTGTTCAAGGAGCCCATGTCCTGGCGCTTCGCCCTGGGCTACGCCCTGATGCTGGCGGGCTTTGTGGTGGTCATGCAGGCCCAGGGGAAGGCCTGAGCCCTGACCCTGCGATCTGGGCCACAGCCTGGGCCACCGCCTCATAAGTCACCCCAAAACGCCGCTCATAGAGCAGGTCGCCAGCATGGGGCCGGTCGGAGAGGCGGGCTGGATCAAGGACCTGCACCCCATAGCCCCCGCGTAGCAGGAAGCCTGCGAACATCGACGGCCACAGGCCAAGCCAGCTGGACGCCTGCGAGGGATAGCAGCGCACCAGAAGCGCCCACCGCAGCCACTGGCCAAGGCTGAGCCGCACCCGGCGCACAAGGCCGTTCTCCGGTATCGGCGCGCAGGCCTGGAAGGGCAGGGCCCTCAGGCCCCGGCGGTTATAGAGGCTGAACTGTTCGATGCTGACGCCGCGCTCAGCGGCCAAGACGGCGGCCATCGCTGCGCAGGCGTCGTGGTCGGCGTGTCCGCCCTCCCAGGCGGCGATCACGATCTTGTCCACCTGCGGGATGGCGTCCAGCCGGCGGCGCAGGGCGCTCAGGCATGCGGGCAGATGCAGATGGATCTGGCCGTCATAGGCGCCCGTACCGACGCAGGCATAGTCGGCGCTGGCGGGCGGCAGGCCGAGCTCGGCCAGGAAGGTCCGTACCTCCGACATCCGTCGCCTGGGCAGGTCCGCGCCGCGGTTCTCGGCCACATAGAGGAAGATCTGGTCTTGCCCGGCCGTCTTAGCCTCCAGAATCAGCGGCAGGGCGGCGTACTCATCGTCGCAGTGGGCCAGGATGTAGACGACGCTCATCTCAGTACGGATCGAAGTCGAGGAAGCTGATCGCCGTGGCCCGGGGATCGAGGCTGCGCGGCGCCCGCGCACTCAAAGGTCGATAGATCAGATTGAGCGGCGAGGGTCGGAAGCGGTCGGGCAGGGAGATGAACCCCAGACGCCCCAGGGGCATGCGCGGATCGAGCCCCAGGAACAGGGTCAGGCCCAAAGGGGCAGCGGCGCGGGCGGCCTCGGCCTCAACCTCGACGAAGCCCGCGCACCGCACACCCGGCAGGTGGGTGTCTGCATAGACGGTGGTGAGCGCCCCCCGCCGGACGGTCCGGTAGGCGGCGGCCGGGTTGGCCAGCCGCCAGGCCAGGGTCGCCGCATCCCAGATTCCGCTGAACTGCAGCTCGGCCGGCTCGAACCTGCGCGGCGTCCGGGCCAGGAGACCGGCCTCCAGGCGCCCCACATGCTGGAAGCCCAGCTTGCCCAGGAAGCCCGGCGTGCTCTGGGCGTTGGCCACGCCGATGACGAAGTCATAGCCCAGCTCGGCTCCCTGGTCGTAGGCCTCCCGGGCCAGGCGGGTGAATAGGCCCTGGCCCTGGAAGGCGGGATGGGTGGCGGTGTTGAGGGACAAGAGGCCCTTCAGCGCCTGGCCCTCCACCGTGGCGGCCAGGGGACAGGCCACATAGTGGGCCGCCAGGGTCTCGCCCGCCCAGGCGTCGGCGCCGACCACGGTCCCGGCAGGATTGTCGCGATAACGCCAGCCCAGGGCCCCAGGCGTGAACTTGGGTCCGGCCCCGAACACCTCCGACAACAGCCCAGCATAGGCGCCCAGGGCCTCAGGGGCTGTGCGGGTGGGTTGGATCTGAGGCGCGGCGCTGTTCATCGGCGCCAAATGACCACGAATGGCCGGGCGCGCCAAGAAAGCGCAATTGGCCCTTTGCGTCGGCGCGGGCCAGTCGTACCAGAGGGCGATCAAGGGGCGGGCTCGATCAGAATGATGACTTTGCCAAGGCCGAGCTTCACGGCCAGTCAGGCCCTCGGGGCCGTACTGCTTACCGGCTATGTGCTGATGCTGGCGCTCAACCTGCCAGGGCACCTGTCTTACGACTCCCTGGCTCAGTTGCACGAAGGCCGGATGCAGGTCCGCGAGACCTGGGGCCCGGCGCTCTACGCCTGGATCCTGGGGGCGTTCGATTCGATCTCGCCGGGCACCGGCCTCTATGTGGCCGCCAGCGGCTTCCTGGTCACCGGCAGCCTGTTGTCCTTCCGACAGTTGCGTCGCCAGGTGTCCTGGGCCGCCGTGATCCTCGGGGTCTTGATGGTGCTCACCCCGACCCTGCTGATCTATCAGGGGGTGGTCTGGAAGGATGTTCTGTTCGCCAATCTCGCCCTGGCCGGGTTCGCCTGTCTGGCGCAGGCCGCTCGGGTTTGGGATGCTCCACGCCGGCCCTGGTGGGCGTTGGCCGGGGCGCTGCTGGCCTTCGCCGCCGCCGCCCAGGTCCGCCAGAACGGCCTGGTCGCGCCCTTTTTCGGGGCCCTGGCGCTCGCCTGGATCGCCTATGGCCGCGGCTGGCGCTCCAGCCTCGCCTGGGGGCTGGGGGGATTCTTCGCCACTCTGGCCGTCTCCATGGCCATGGGCTTCCTGTCTCAACCGCCCCAGGCCGGCCCCGATCAGGCAGGCTCCCGCGGAGTCCGCATCGTCGCCCACTATGACATCATCGGCGCGGTGGCGGTGAAGCCAACCCTGGCCCTGGACGAGATTCGCGCCCACGACCCAGCCGCCGAACAGCAGATCCGTTATCGGGCGACGGCGCTCTACACCCCTGAGCGGGTGGATTATCTAGGTCAGGACGATCAGATCGGTGCGGCCCTCTGGAGCCTGCCCAACGAGGTGGTGTTCGCCCAATGGGGCGCCATCCTGACCCAGCATCCTGACGCCTATCTGGAGCACCGCTGGGACGTCTTCCGTTGGGTGTTCGCCACCCCCAAGATCGACTCCTGCCTGCCGGTCTATGTGGGGGTCAGCGGACCGGAGACCCTGACCACAGCGCTGGGGATCGCGCCCTTGATGGAGCCGTCCGATCAGGCGCTCTACAATTACAGCACCTGGTATCTGGACACGCCGCTCTTCTCCCACGTTTTCTTCGCCCTCGTGGCCCTGGCCACCGCAGGCGTCCTGCTCTGGCGCCGGGAGGCCGCCGATGTGGTCATCGCCGGCATGCTGCTCTCGGCCCTGGCCTTCGCCGCCAGCTTTGCCCTGATCTCCATCGCCTGCGACTACCGCTACCTCTATTATCTCGACCTCGCAGCCCTGGCCGGCCTGTTGTATCTGGCCCTCGATCCGCCCTATGGCCGCCTGCGCCGACGGCTGCGTTGAGCTAGGGGAGAGCGTCCATGAAGCCGATCATCCTGCCTGTTCTGGCCCTGTGCGCCGCCTTGCTGGCGGCCTGTGATGAGCCGCGGCCGCGGGAGCCCAAGCTCAACCCCCGCCCCCAGCCAGCCGATGATCGAGCCCTGCCGCCAGCCGCCCGTTCGACCGCCGCGGCCTCTGAACGCCCTGGCCCCTATGCCTGGGACGCCGAGGCGGGCGCCTTCACCTTCGAGGGCCGGCCCCTGCGGGCGGGACGTCTCTGGACGTTCGAGGGCTCCACGGATGGTTTTGTCATGGCGGGGGGCCAGGTGCTGCCTGCGGAGGCCAATGGCCTGCGCCTGGCGGCCCGGGACTTTGATCCGGCCCTGCGCAGCCCCTCGGGCCTGGCCCTGGACGGGGCCCAGTTCAGCCATGTGCTGGTCCGCGTCACCCGGCTGGAGCCGGCCAGCGACTGGGACGGGGCCCTGCACTACGTGACCGCGAGCCACCCGGAGGCTGCGGGCTTCATGGCCAAGCCGCTCCAGGGGGCCGAGCCCAAGGTCAACGAGACGGTGATCCTGGTCTATGACATGCGAACCCCGACCATGGGCGGCGGGGACTGGGTGTCATCCCTGATCGAGAGCATCCGCCTGGATTTCGATGACGCCGCCGGCGGGGAATTCCTGATCCACCAGATCGCTGTCACCGAGCCGCCCGCCAGCGCCCCGGCGCCCGCCCTTCGCCCGGCCGCCTGAGCCGCCAGGGTTTCAGACCTGGCGCAAGGCCTCCAGGGCGTCCAGGCCCACAGTCTTGGGGTTCAGGTGAACGCGGATGCTGCGCTGCGCGCGCTGCGCCATGGCGCGGGCCTCTGCGGGATGGTCCAGAACCTGCTCGATGAGACGACTGGCCTGGGCGACGTCCGGTTCGGCCCAGCGCTGGCCCTCGCCGAACAGATATTCGCCAGCCTTAACGGCGACCAGTTCGTGGTCGACCAGCAGGGCCGTCTCGGCGTCCATGAAGTCCATATTGCCCGACCAGCCGGTCGCCACCACGGGTGTTCCCAGCGCCATGGCCTCGGCTAGGCCGCGGCCAAAACCTTCGGACCGGTGCAGGGAGACGAAGACATCGACGTTGCGGAACAGGTTCTTGACCTCGTTGTCCGACATCTCCCGGGTGATGGTCTGAACCCGGCCGTTGAGGCGGGCGATCCGCGCCTCCAGCGCCCTGCGCTCAGGACTGTCGGGCGCGCCGCCCTTGTATTTGATCAGGGCGTGCAGGGGCGCCTCCGGGCGCCGGGCTGCCAGCTGCTCGAAGGCTTCCAGCACGGCGAAGGGGTTCTTGCGCGCCGCATAGGACGAGAAGTCGAAGGCGAACATCACCACGAAGGCGTGCTCGGGGATGTCGAACCAGCGGCGGCCCAGGAAAGCCGAGAGCTTCATGTCCACCGCCAGGGGGACCTTCGCCACTGGCCGGCCCGTGGCCCGGGCGATGGCGTCCTGCACGAAGGTCGACGGCGCCCAGAGGCCGTCAAAGGCCGCCAGCTTGTTCACCCACGGCTGCGGATAGTCGGGTAACTCCCAGGCCGGGAAGATGATGTTGCGGGCCTGGGCGAAATCGCCCGCGTCCAGCCGGGCCAGGACCTCGTCGACCTCATTGGCGTTGATGCAAAAGAGGTTCAGCGACCGCGACAGCTTGCGGGTGACGTCAGGCCCATAGGTCCGTTCCAGGTCCGGATCACGCCCCCGGTCCAGGCCATAGACATCCAGGAGCCCGGGCTTCAGGCCCGCCGCTCGCAAGGCGCGGACCGTGGAGCGCAGGTGCTCTCCCATGCCGATGGGGGCGAAGGGATGGCCCACCACCACCAGATGGGCGAGGTCGCCGTCGCGGTCACCAGCGCTCATGGCCGCGGCTCCAGCAGATCGGCCTCGGCGGCGTTGCGCAGGGCCTCCAGCCAGCCATGGCCGAAGCGCACGTCCGGCTCCAGATGGGCGCCCTCGGCCCACTCGTTCCAGGCGTTGATGAAGACGATCCGCTCGTCGCCGAAATTCTGCCGCCGGGTTTCGGCCAGCATGGCCTCGGTCCAGGCTTGGAAGGCGCCGGGGCTGGCATGGTGGAAGACGTAGGCGTTGTCCTGCCGCCGCGCGGTATTGTCCCA
>DJWR01000072.1:0-25795 GCA_002441055.1 Caulobacteraceae bacterium UBA6225
GTGGGTGAGGCCCTGGGCAAGACGGGCCTGGCCTTCCAGGCGACCAACACGGTGGCGGCCTGGACTCAGCCGCTCGGCCCCATCGCGGCCTTGGCCATCATCTATGTGGCCACCTCGATCCTGACCGAGATCATGTCCAACGCCGCTGTGGCGGTGCTGATCACGCCCCTGGCCATCGGCCTTGCCGAGAACCTCGGCGTCGACGCCCGACCCTTCGTTGTGGCGGTGATGATGGCCGCCAGCGCCTCCTTCGCCACGCCTGTCGGCTATCAGACCAACGCCATCGTTCATCAGGTCGGCGGCTACGCCTATATGGATTTCGTCAGGGTCGGACTGCCGCTCAACATCATCTCGGCGATCGTCGCCGTCTGGGTGATTCCCCGAACGTTCCCGTTCTAGAAACAGGTCTCTGATCCGTTTGACATCAGGGCGCGGACGAAGTCGTCCCGCCAGGCCGAGACGTCCGAACTGCGCAGGTCGGCCATCAATCGCTCCCACCGCCGTTTGCGCTCGGCCAGCGGCATGGCCAGGCCCCGCAGAATGGCGTCAGAGACATCCTCGCGGCTGAACGGATTGACGATCAGGGCCTCGCCCATCTGCTCAGCGGCGCCGGCAAAGCGCGACAGGATCAACACGCCGGGATCCTCCGGATCCTGGGCGGCGACATATTCCTTCGCCACCAGATTCATGCCGTCCCGCAGGGGGGTGACCAGCCCCAACTTGGCGGCGCGGTAGATGCCGGCCAGCTGGTCGCGGCGATAGCCCCGGTTCACATAGCGGATGGGCACCCAGTCGACCGTAGAGAAGGCCCCGTTGATCCGGCCTGAGACTCCGTCAAGCCGCCCGCGGATCTCCTGATAGGCCTCCACGTCCTCCCGGCTCGGGGTCGCGATCTGCAGCAGGAAGACCTTTTCGTGCAGGTCGGGATTGTCGTGCAGGAACTGCTCATAGGCCAGGAAACGCTCCTCCAGGCCCTTGGAATAGTCCAGCCGATCGACGCCGATGATCATTTGGCGATCCAGCATGCTGGTCTGCATACGGGCGTATTCGGCCTTGGCGGTCTCCCCCTCCAGGGCGGCGGTGAACTCGGTGACGTCCATGCCGATGGGGAAGGCGTCGAACTCGGCGGTTCGGCCGAAGGCGCTGAGCCGCCGGCCCTCGCCCAGAGCCCCGCCCGCCTCGTGCGCCACATAGTCCTTGAAGGCCTCCAGGGAGTCCTGAGTCTGGAAGCCCACCAGGTCGTAGTCGAACAAGGCCTCCACCAACTGGGGGTGGCGCGGCAGGGTGGTGATCAGGTGGCGGGCCGGCCAGGGGATGTGCAGGAAGAAGCCGATCCGGTTCTTCACACCGCGCCGGCGCAGCTCCTGGGCCAGCGGGATCAGGTGGTAGTCATGGACCCAGACGAAGTCGTCCTCCTCGATCAGGGGCAGGACGGTCTCGGCGAAGCGAGCATTCACCCGGGCGTAGCCCTCGCCGAACGAGCGTTCGTAGGCGGTCAGATCCACCCGGTGGTGGAAGAGGGGCCACAGGGTCTTATTGGCGTAGCCGTTGTAATACTCCTGAACATCCTGGTCCTCGAGATCCATGGTGGCGACGGTCACGCCGCCGGCCCGCTGCACGCCCACCTGACCGGTATAGGACTCGGTGGTCTGGCCGCTCCAGCCGAACCAGACACCGGAATGTTCCCGCAGGGCTGCGGCCAGAGCCATGGCCAGGCCCCCTTGCGTGCCGCCGCCCACATCGCTCGGCGGACTGACCCGGTTAGAGATCACGATCAGTCGGCCCATCAGGCTTCGGGCTCCGAGGCAGGCGGCTGGGTCAGGGCCTGAGGCACCACCAGATGCATGTGGGGATAGGGGATTTCGATCCCGGCCGCCTCCCAGGCGGTCTTGATCCGGCGGTTGAAGGCGCGCCCGATCCCCCACTGGTCGCCGGGCGGGGTCTTGATGCGGCCCCGCAGGACCACGCCGCTATCGGCCAGGGCGCTGACGTCCATCACCTCCAGAGGCTCCAGGATTTTCGGACCAAGATCCGGATCGGCGCGCATGTCCTCCACCACCTCGGCCATGACCTCGAACGCCTTGTCGATGTCGGACTCGTAGGACACGCCCAGTTCGATCACATGATAGGAGAAGATCTTGGTCATGTTGTGAATGATCTGCGCCTCGCCATAGGGCAGGACGTGCAGGGTCCCGTCCAGGGCGCGCAGGCGGATGGTGCGGATGGTCATCTGTTCGACCACCCCGCTGGAGCCGGCGATCTCCACCACATCGCCCACCGCCACGATGTCCTCCGAAATCAGGAAGATCCCGGTGAGAAAGTCCTTCACCAGGGTCTGGGCGCCAAAGCCGATGGCCAGGCCGATGACTCCCGCGCCGGCCAGAAGCGGTCCGATCTCCAACCCGATCTCGGCCAGGATCATCATGGCGCCGATGATGATGATCACACCGCGCGCCACCCCGTGGATGAGGGGGCCGATGGTGTTCAGCTGCGCTTCACGCCGGGCGCCGCCGGCCTTGCGCTGGGCGATACGGGCCAACAGGCGGTTGACCAACAGAGTGGCGAGTTCGGCCGCGGCGAAGGTGACTACCGCCAGAATGGCGATGCGGATCACGCTCTCGACGACACGCTGCCCAAGACCTGCGGTCAGCCAGCCGAGCAGATCGAAACCCCAGATGCCCGCCAGGGCGAAGAAGGCCGCCAGAACCAGCCCCGTTTCAAAGACCGCCCAGGTCACCTGGGTCACTCGACGGGTGCGAATGGTCTTCTCCGCATCAGATGGCCCAGGCACCGCGCGGGCGCCGCGCTTCAACAGCCGCCGAACCAGAAGTCCCACGCCAAACGCCGCGCCCACCACCAGGAGTGAAAGCGCCACATTCAGGGCCAGGACCGCCGGACCCAGTCGCAGAAGCGCGCTCCAGCTTTCCTGAACGCCAAGAATCACCTGTTCGCTTGCTGTGCTGGCCTCCAAACCGGAGCCTCCCTGTCTGTTGATCTGACGATGGCGTCGTCGGCGACGACCGCGGCGACCCGCCCCTTGCAGAAGGGTCTCAGCGGGTTTTGGGTTCACCCCAACCCGGCGGGTCGGTTAGAGCTAACATGGTCCAGCCTTCGCAGGGGCTGGTCTCACAGACCTGTGAAGGCTGCGGCGGAGCGCCCGGACGATGAAGCCCCACCTGGACGTGTCGCGGCCTTGAGCGCTGTCGATCCGAAACCCACGCCGCGGCAACGGGCGATCTGGCGTCTGCGGGCCAACTTGCGCGCCCTCTATCACGGAGAATCGCCCGGGGCCGTTCGCTTCCGGCTGGCGGTCATTGGGGTCGATCTGGCGCTGATCGCCTTCTTCATCGCCGCGCCCTTCCTGCGCGACACCCGCGCCTTCCTGCCGCTGGATTTGGCTGTGGCGGCGATCCTGGCGGCCGACATGGCCGCCCGGGCGCTGGCTTGGCGGAGCCTGAAGTCCTGGATCCGCCGGCCGATCGTGATGATCGATCTGTTCGTCCTGCTGACGCTGCTGTTTCCCACCATCTTCATCAACCTGGCCTTCCTGCGCGTGCTGCGCATCTGGACCCTGTTTCACAGCGACTTCTTCTGGGAGACGGTGGGGCACCGGTTCGACGACACCCGGTGGGAAGATGTGATCCGGGCGGCCGCCACCCTGGTCACCTTCGTCTTCGTCGCCACCGGCTTTGTCTACACCATGTATGTTGGCGAAGAGGGCGGGGTCAGCGGCTATGTGGACGCCCTCTATTTCACGGTGACCTCGCTCACCACCACCGGCTATGGCGACATCATCCTGCCCGGCATCACCGGACGGCTGGTGTCCATCGTCATCATGATCTCCGGGATCACCCTGTTTGTCCGGTTCGCCCAGGCCCTGTTCCGGCCCTACAAGGTGCGCTTCACCTGCCAGGTCTGCGGCCTGATGCGGCATGAGCCGGACGCTGTCCACTGCAAGGCCTGTGGCGCCCTGATCAATATCCCTAACGAGGAATAGACTCCTCGCCGGGCGCGCAACCGGCCCCGGAGTCGGTTCAACAAATGAACCGCTAGCCTGGAATTGTGTCACCGGCGCCGCAACCAACAAGTGGCCGACCGCTGCTCTGCGGGTCCGATAATCGCAATAAAATCATATGTGTAGGCCGGGGCGTGGCCAATAGATCGCACCCCGAGGCTTGCACAGAACTGTCATCTTTCCGTTGGGGACCTGTCACGGAGCTTACCTAGAAGGGCCGTCGGGCAAGCGGGCGTTCAGGTCTCACGGTGGGATCTGGGGACAGCCGGCGCCTGGGCAATTCATCGCGACGGCGGAGAGCAAGATGACCGGCACCACCCTCAGAAACCTGCTGATCATGTCGATCAGTGCCACGGCCCTGGCCGCCTGCGGCGGCGGCGCGGACAATGTCGCCTCGCCTGGCGTCGGCGCCTTCCCGCCGACCACCCCGACTGCGCCGACGACCCCGACCACGCCGACCACCCCTGGGACCGGCACCGCGGCGGCTGACTGCCCCACCGGCTTCACCAATGTCGGCGTCATCCTGAACGGCACCCTGCGCAACTGCCAGCTGCCCTCCAAGATCGTTGGCAACGTGGTCGTTCCGGCTCGCGCTGGCACCATCTATTCCATCAGCGGCCGCACCGATGTGGGCGAGGACCGTGGCGCCGATCCGGCCAACCCGATCGCTGGCGCCCAGCAAGGCGTCCTGACCATCGAGCCGGGCGTGCGCATCTTCGGTTCGGCTGGTCTCGACTACATCAACGTGACTCGCGGTTCGCAGATCTTCGCTGAGGGCACCTCGACCCAGCCGATCATCTTCACCAGCCGTCAGAACATCGAAGGCACCACCGGCGCCGACTCCATCGGTCAGTGGGGTGGCCTGGTGATTTCGGGTCGTGCGCCCATCGCCTCCTGCCCGGCCGGCACCACCCCGCCGAACGTCAACTGCGTCGCCACCTTCGAAGGCGGCGTCGCCCTCTACGGCGGCAACAGCCCGAACGACAACTCCGGTCGTCTGCGTTACGTCCAGGTCCGCTACGCCGGCTTCGAAATCCAGCCGAACCGCGAGCTGAACGGCATCACCTTCAACGGCGTTGGCGCTGGCACCACCCTGGAATACGTCCAGGTCCACAACGGTTCGGACGACGGCATCGAGTTCTTCGGCGGCACCGTCAACATGAAGCGCGTGGTCATCACCGGCGCCGACGACGACAGCGTCGACACCGATGAGGGCTGGCGCGGCGGTATCCAGTATCTGATCGTTCGCCAGCGTGCGAACGGCGGTGACCGCGGCTTCGAGCAGAGCTCGGCGGGCGTCCAGGCGGCCTACAACTCGCAGCCGAAGTTCGCCAACTACACCGTGATCGGCTCGACCCGCACGGGCGCTGGCGACACCCAGCTGCTGAACACCGGCACCGGCGGCCGCTTCGTCAACGGTCTGCATGTGTCGACCAACGCCTCGACCGCCTGCCTCGACGTCGACACGGCCTCGACCGTGGCTGCGGCGCCCCGTTGGGACTCGGTGGCCTTCGCCTGCGCCATCGCCTTCCGCAATGACAGCGACGTGGACGGCGCCGCCGCCCAGGCCCTGTTCAACGCCGGCACCAACAACACCGCGAGCCATACCTCGACCCTGACCGGCGGCTTCATCAACGGCGCCAACGAAGCGGCCCGTCCGGCGGCCGACCCGAAGGCGGTCTACGCCTTCTTCGACACCACCAACTATATCGGCGCCGTTCGCGACGCCAACGACACCTGGTGGCAGGGCTGGACCTGCGGTCTGGCCAGCGGAAGCAGCTGCTAATCCGAGCCAAGGCGGGGCGGTCCTGAAAGGGGCCGCCCCAATTCCTCCGCGTCCGTCGACAATCGAGGCGATCCTCAATGAACATCCTGCTCCGCCCGCTCTCGGGCCTTCTTCTCTGCACCACGGCCCTGATGGCGCCGGCGGTGGTCTTCGCTCAGGCCGCTGACGGGCCGGAAGTTCAGGAACTGGTCGTCCGGGGCCGCTACATCCCCGAGGTGATGCGCGAAACCGCCGAGGTCGCCTCGATCGTCACGGTCGAAGATCTGGTCCGCCAGGGCGACGGCACCGCAGCCGAGGCCCTGACCCGTCTGACCGGCCTCAGCGTCGTCAGCGGGCGCTTCGTCTATGTGCGTGGTCTTGGGGAGCGCTACTCCTCGGCCCTGCTCAATGGATCTCCCCTGCCGAGCCCCGAGCCTCTGCAGCGGGTCGTTCCGCTCGACCTGTTCCCCAGCGGAATTCTGTCCAGCGTCAACGTCCAGAAGTCCTACTCGGTCAACTATCCCGGCGAATTCGGCGGCGGCGTGATCGACCTGCGCACGGTCGGCGTGCCGGATGAGCCCTTCGTGTCCCTGAGCTTCGGCCTCAGCGGCGATGACGAGACCTCGCTGAAGCAGGGTCTTACCTATTACGGCGGCGACTACGATCTGACGGGCTTTGACGACAACACCCGTGAACTGCCCGGTCTGATCAAGCTGGGCATCGCCACCGGCAATCGTATCGACCAGTCGAACTTTGACGCCGATACCCTCGTCCAGATGGGCCGCAGCTTCCAGAACGCCAATGTGCGTCTGCTGCAGTCCACCAATGACATTCCGATCAACGGCAGCGTTGGCCTGTCGGCCGGCGCCCGCTGGAACCAGGATTGGGGCTCCCTCGGTGTGGTCGCCGTGGGCGGCTATGACCGCAGCTGGACGACCCGGCGGGCGATCCAGCAGGCGGGCGTGGTCAGCCTGGGCGGACTGGCGATTACCGAAGACTTCCGGTCCAACACCACCGAAATGGATGTCGAGTGGCATGGTCTGGCCAGCGTCGCGCTGGACCTCGACGCCCACAAGTTCCAGTGGACGAACTTCTACGTCCGCAACGTCACCAAAGAAGCTCGCTCGGTCGAAGGCGAGAGCACGCTCGCCAGCAACTATGTCCGCGACGACTCCACGGCGTGGTACGAGCGCGAGCTGTTCAACACCCAATTGACGGGTGCGCACGAATTCGGCGATCTGGAAATCGACTGGCGCGGGTCCTACGCCAACACGACCCGTGAGGCGCCCTACGAGACGCAGGTCCGCTATCGCAGGCTGCCGGACAACCGCTTCTATCATAACCCCCAGTCCGACGCGAATTTCATCCGCTTCAGCGACCTGGAAGACACCACCTACGGCGCTGGCGTGGACGTCCGCTATCGCTGGGACAATCCGCTGATCGTCGACCTGACGGTCTCGGCGGGCTACGCCTTCTATGAGAACGAGCGTGACTCCGTCAGCCGCGCCTTCCGCTTCACCATGGATCAGACGCCGTCGCTGGCGTTCCAGCTGCAGCGGGTTGATTATCTGTACTCGAACTTCAACATCCGGACGGACGGCCTCTTCCTGCGGGAAGTGACCGGGTCGGAAGGGGCGGCCGCCTACAAGGCCGCGCTGACCACCAACGCCTTCTACATTCAGGGCGAAGGCGAAATCCTGCCGGCGGTCCGCGCGAGCCTGGGTCTGCGCTACGAGGACGGCGAACAGAGCGTCCAGTCGCTGGACCTGTTCTCTGCCAACGACCCCGCCGCTGTTAAACTCAAGAACGAGTACGTTCTGCCGGCCGGTACGGTGACTTGGAACTTCGCTGACGACCAGCAGCTGCGCTTCGGCATCTCCAAGACCATCGCCCGTCCGCAGTTCCGCGAGCAGGCCCCGCAGATCTACCTGGATCCGGAATCCGACCGCACCTTCGTCGGCAACCCGTACCTGGTCGACAGCGAGCTGGTGAACGTCGACCTGCGCTACGAGCACTACTTCGATCGTGGTCAGTTCGCGACCCTCGGCGCCTTCTACAAGGACATCGACAAGCCGATTGAATCGGTGGTCAACGAGACCGGCAGCGGTCTGCAGCAGACCTTCCTGAACGCCCCGCGGGCGGTGCTCTACGGCCTGGAAGCCGAGTTCAAAAAGACCTTCGAGCCGCAGCTTGGGGTGGTCTTCATTGACAATCAGCGCTGGCTGATCGGCGCCAACTACACCTGGACCAAGGCTGAAGTTCAGGCTGACGCCGGTGATCAGGTCTTCCCGCTGACCGGCCTCGGTCAGCCGGCGCCGGCCACAAACTTCGTCATCGATGGCAGCCGCCTTCAGGGCACGTCGGAGCACATCGCCAACCTCCAGTTTGGCTTTGAGAGCCTCACTGGCGACACCCAGGCCACCCTGCTGGCCAACTACGCCAGCGAGCGGACCGTGGCCCGGGGCAGCGCGGGCGGTTCCGACTTCCTTCAGGAGCCGGGCGTTCAACTGGATCTGACGGTTCGCCAGAAGTTCCAGCTCTGGGGCCCTGAGTTCACCCTGGGCTTCGAAGCGCGCAACCTGCTGGGCGAGGAGTTCGACGAATTCCAGACCCTCGGCGGCGACAAGATCATCCTGAACAACTACGAGCTCGGCCGCAGCTACTCGGTCAGCCTCTCGGCGAGCTTCTGATCTAAAGGCGGGGATGGCCTCCGGGCCGTCCCCGCCCGCACTTTGCGGCCGATCATCGGGCCGTCATCTAAACCCGTCACTGTCACGGGTCTGTCATCAAAAGTTTACATGAAGACCCCGACGGGCGTGGCGCCTCCAGGCCCATCCCGGAAAACCCTGGGACTTCGGAGACTTCCTCGTGAACCTAGCCGCCGTTCGTTACGGCGTACCCCTGGCGCCCCGCACCCTGCTTGGGGTCGCGGAGATCTTGCTGGTCGCCTTGCTGGCCTGGCAAGCTGCGAGGCTTGTGTGGATCATCCTGGCGCCGCCCGCTGGTCCCCTCGGCCTCCCTCCAGCCGCCGGCGCCGCGCCCCGCGGACAATCCGAAATCCTCGCCCGCTTCGACCCCTTCTTCCGTCTGGCTGATCCAGCGGGCGTTGGGACCACAGAGGCGGCCAGCGATCTGCAACTCTATGGAATCCGCAGCGGCGGCGCGCAGGCCTCGGCCATCATCGGCCCCCCGGGCGGGGCCCAGACCCTCTATGTGATCGGCGAACAGGGCCCCGACGGGGTGACCCTCATCGAGGTCAGTCAGGACCATGTGGTGATCCGTCAGGGAGCCGCGCGCCGCCGGATCGGTTTCCCAGTCGCCAGCAGCGGTGGTCCGATCGCCCCCGCCGCGCCCACCGCAGCCGCGACACCTACAGGGGGCGAAACTCAGTCTGGACTCACAGGCGCCCAACTGATGGCGTCCCTGGCGCTGACGCCGCGTCAAAATCAGGGCCGTATCTCCGGCTACACCGTCACCCCGCGGGGCGCTCAGGGCGCAGCCGCTCTGTCGCAGGCGGGCCTTCAGCCGGGCGACGTCTTGCTGACCATCGACGGCTCTGAACTCAACCGTGAGCGCATGAGCGAACTGCCCCAGATCCTCTCCGCCGCCACCCATGTGGACCTCACCTTTGAGCGCGGCGGCCAGACCCTGACCACTCGACTGCGGATGTCTGCCCCGTGAAAAAGCTGATCGCCCTGTTCCTCGTGCTTGGCCTTGGCGTGGGCATGGCGCCGGCCCCGACCGCCCATGCGCAGTCGCAGGTGCTGAACCTGCAGGACGCCGACATCCGGGTCTTCATCCAGGACGTGGCCCAGGCCACCGGCCAGACCTTCATCATCGACCCCCGGGTGCAGGGCAAGGTGAGCATCAGCAGCCGCGAGCCCCTGTCGCGGACCGAGCTGTTCGAGGTGATGTTGTCGACCCTGCGGGCCAACGGGCTGGTGGCGGTGCCGGCGGGCTCTGGGGTCTATCGGATCACGCCGGAGGACGGCGCGGCGGCCCAGCCGTCCAGCCTCAGCGGGGCCGGCGGCTATGGGTTTTCCACGCAAGTCTTCCGCCTGCGGAATATTGATGCGGCTTCGGCTGCCGAAACCCTGAAGCCGCTGATTGGTCGCCAGGGCGTGATCATGCCCAGCCCGCGCGGCAATCTGATCGTGGTGGCGGACTATGCGGACAATCTCGCCCGCATCCGCAGTCTGCTGGCGCAGGTGGATCAGGATCGGACTCTGACCGAAACGATCACCCTGAAATCAAGCTCCGCCCGCGAGATCGCCGGGGTGGTGAACCAGGTGCTCAATCCCCCCGGCGCCGAACCGGCCGCCCGCAACGCGATCGTGTCGCTTGTGGTGGTGGAGAGCAGCAACTCCCTGATCCTGCGGGGGGAGCCGGACGCGGTTCGGCCCATGCTCGACCTGATCGCCGACCTCGACAGCCGCGCCGAGACGAGCGGCGACGTCCGGGTGATCAACCTTCAGCATGCCAGCGCCGAACAGCTGCTCCCAGTCCTGCAACAGCTGGTGGGCCAGACCCCCACAGCGACCGAGGGTGAGACTGGCGGCGCGACCGCTCCGGCCGTCTCAACGACGGCGCAGACGACCACAACCGCGGGCGGGGCCGGACGGCGCGCCAATATCGCCCGCTATCCCGGCGCCAACGCCATCGTCATCGCCGCCGATCCTGACACCCAGCGGGTGCTCGGCGAGGTGATCCGCCAACTGGACACCCGCCGCCGGCAGGTCCTGGTGGAGGCCGTGGTGGTCGAGCTTTCCGACAACGCCGCCCAGCAGTTGGGAGTTCAGTTCGCCATGGCCGGGGTGAACGGATCGAGCATTCCCTTCTCGGCCACCAACTACTCCAACGCCGCCCCGAACCTGCTGGGTCTGGCCGCGGCGGCGGCAGGCGAGCAGAACCTGCCGGAGAATTCCTCGGCCCTGGCCGCCCTGCGCCAGGGCGCTCTCGACTCCGTCCTGGGCGCTCGGGGGATCCTCACAGGGGGCTATGGCCAGAGCGGCGACGCCCTCTTTGGCTTCATCATCAATGCGGTGAAGAACGACACGGCCTCGAACCTGCTGTCGACCCCCTCGGTGATGACCCTGGACAATCAGGAGGCCAGCATTCTGGTCGGCCAGGAAGTTCCCATTACGACGGGGGAGGTCCTGGGCGACTCCAACAACAATCCGTTCCGCACCATCCAAAGGCAGAATGTCGGCATCCAGCTCGATGTGAAGCCGCAGATCAACGCCGGCGGCGCCATCACGCTCTTCCTGCGCCAGGAGGTGTCTTCGATCTCCGGGCCGCTGAGCGAGGCCTCAGACGAGCTGATCCTCGACAAGCGCGCCATCGAAACCACCGTTGCGGTGGACGACGGCGCCATCGTCGTCCTGGGCGGCCTGCTGGACCGCAATGAGCGCACCACTGTCGAGCGTACGCCGCTGCTCGGCGATATTCCTGGGCTCGGCAATCTCTTCAAGGCTACGTCGCGACAGAACGTGCAGCGCAATCTGATGGTCTTCATCCGCCCGACCATCATCGGCAGCGCCGCCGACGCCCAGGCCCTGACCGCGCCGCGTTACGGCTATATTCGTGACCTGGAGGCCGCCCGCAGCGCCGATGGTCTCAGCAATCTCGACGCCCTGGTCCGCGACTACATGCAAGCCGCGCCAGTGACAGCGCCGCCGCCACCTCCGCCGCCGCCGGCAGGCTGACATGGAGACCGCGGTTCATCCCCTGCTGCCGTACGGCTTCGCCAAGCGTCATGGCGTGGTGCTGCTGGCTGTCGACGAGGTCGCCCATGTGGGCCTGCGCGAGGGCGCCGACCCGCTGGCCCTGGTCGAGGCCCGTCGGGCGCTGGGCAGGGCGCTCAGCGTACAGTCCCTGCCAAGGGCTGAGTTCGAGCGTCGACTGTCTGAAGCCTATGCCGATGACGGCTTGCCCGCCGGGGGGGCTGATGACCTGGACATGCCCGGCGGCCTCGACAGCCTGGCCGAGGATATTCCAGCCGCCGCCGACCTTTTGGACAGTCAGGATGACGCCCCGATCATTCGCCTGATCAACGGGGTCATCGCCGAGGCCATTCGGCGCGGGGCGTCGGATGTTCATATCGAGTCCTTTGAAACCGCGCTGATCATCCGCCTGCGTATTGATGGGGTTTTGCGAGAGGTGCTCAGCCTGTCGCCGCGCTTGAGCCCGCTGATTGTCAGCCGCATCAAGGTCATGGCGCGGCTGGATATCGCCGAGCGGCGGGTGCCGCAGGATGGTCGCATCTCCCTGGCCCTGGGCGGCCGTAGCCTGGATGTCCGCGTCTCCACCCTGCCGTCCCGCGCCGGCGAGCGGGTGGTGATGCGAATTCTCGACCAGGAACAGGCGGGCATTCCCCTGCCGGAGCTGGGCATGCGCCCGGCCGTGCTGGCCGCGTTCCAGCGGGCCCTCGCCGAACCCAACGGTGTGATCCTGGTCACCGGCCCCACTGGCTCGGGCAAGACCACCAGCCTCTATGCGGGCCTCAGCCTGCTCAACGATTCCAGCCGCAACATCCTGACCATCGAAGATCCCGTGGAATACGCGGTCCCCGGGGTTGGCCAGACCCAGGTTAACGCGAAGGTGGGCATGACCTTCGCCGCCGGCCTGCGGGCTATCCTGCGCCAGGACCCGGACGTGGTCATGGTCGGCGAAATCCGCGACGTCGAGACCGCACAGATCGCCGTACAGGCCAGCCTCACCGGCCACCTGGTGCTGTCCACCGTCCACACCAACGATGCGGCGGGCGCAGTGACCCGGCTGCGCGACATGGGGGTCGAACCCTTCCTTTTGGCCTCGACGGTGCGGCTCATTCTGGCCCAGCGCCTGCTGCGCCGATTGTGCCCCAGCTGCCGGCGGGCCGAGCCGGCCGATGCGGTCACCGCCCGGCAGGCCGGGGTGGCCGAGGGTCAGGTGCTCTACCGCGCCCAGGGTTGCGCTGAGTGCGGCCAGACCGGCTATGCCGGCCGGGTCGGCATCTATGAAGCCCTCTGGATCGATGACCATGTGCGCCGCCTGATCGGCGAGAACGCCGATGAGGCGACCATCGCCGCGGCCGGCGTCGCCTCTGGCGGTGGCAGCCTCTCGGCGGAGGCGCGGGCCTGCGTGCTCGAAGGCCTGACAACGGTGGAGGAAGCGCTCCGGGTCACACGCCAGGAAGGCGGCGGTCATGGCGAGCTTTGACTATGTGGCCCTGGACCTGGTCGGTCGCACCCGGGCGGGGCGTCTGACGGCGACGGACGAGGCCGCCGCCCGGGCGATGCTGGAGCGCCGTCGTCTGGCGGCCGTCCGCTTGTCGCCGGGCAAGGCCAGGGCTGGATCGCCTGGCCTGTTCGGCGGCCGCCTGGACGCCCGATCCCTGGCGCTGGTCACCCGGCAACTCGCCACCCTGGTCGCGGTCGCTCCACTGGAAGAGGCCCTGCGCACCATCGCCGCCCAGGCCGAGAAGCCAGCTGTGCGTCAGGCTCTGACGGGGGTGCACGCCGGGGTGCTGGAGGGGTATCGCCTCTCGGACGCCATGGCGCGCCAGGGTCGTGCCTTTCCGCCGCTCTACCGGGCCATGGTCGCCGCCGGCGAAGGCTCCGGCGCCCTGCCATCCATTCTCGAGCGCCTGGCCGACCTGCTGGAGCGGGATCAGCAGACCCAGAGCAAAGTGACCGCCGCGCTGGTCTACCCCGCCGTGCTGGCGGCCACAGCCCTGCTGGTCATCCTGGCCCTGATGACCTTCGTGGTGCCCAAGGTGGTCGATCAGTTCGAATCCATGGGCCAGACCCTGCCTCTGCTGACGCGACTGGTCATCGGAACCTCAGAGGCGTTGCGTAGCTATGGCCTCGTCATCCTGCTGGTCCTGGTGATCGCCGGCTTCCTGGCCGCCCGCGCCCTGCGGCGGCCGGATATCCGGCTGAAGGCTGACGGGCTCATGCTGCGCCTGCCCATTCTGGGCCGCCTGACCCGCGACCTGCATGCCGCAAGGCTGGCGCGCACACTCTCGACCATGATCGCCAGCGGCCTGCCGATCCTGGAGGGTCTGCAGATCACTGCGCCCACCATCCACAACCATGTCCTGCGGCAGGCGACGATGGACATGGCCGAGATGATCCGCGAGGGCGGTTCGCTGTCCTCGGCCATGCGCAAGGTGGCGGTCTTCCCGCCGTTGCTGGTCTATATGACCGCCAGTGGGGAGAACAGCGGCCGGGTCGAGCTGATGCTGGGCCGGGCGGCGGAGTATATGGAGCGCGAGTTCGCCACCTTCACCGCCGTGGCGCTCAGCCTGCTGGAGCCGGCGATCATCATCCTCATGGGCGGACTGGTGGCGGTGATTGTGCTCTCCATCCTGTTGCCCATTCTGCAGATCAACACCCTGGCCCTGGGCTAGGGACTTTCGTGTTCGAAGGAGCCCTCATGACTCGACGCAAGCTGCGCGCCCGGCCAGCCTCGGAGGCGGGCTTCACCCTGGTGGAGCTCATGGTTGTGGTCGTCATCCTGGGCCTGCTGGCCACGGTGGTGATGATCAATGTGCTGCCGAGCCAGGACCGCGCCATGCGGGAGAAGGCCAAGGCCGATATCTCCACCCTGGAGCAGGCGGTGGAAACCTACCGGCTGGAAATGCTGGCCTATCCCACCACGGCGCAGGGTCTGGCGGCCCTGACCCAGCTTCCCGCCGGCGCCCCCCGGGCCGACCGCTATCGGGACGGGGGCTATATCCGCCGTCTACCCGATGATCCCTGGGGCAATCCCTATCAGTACGCCTATCCCGGCGAGCGGGGCCGGTTTGATGTCTATTCCTTCGGCGCCGACGGGGCCAAGGGCGGCGAAGGCGAGGATGCGGACATCGGCAACTGGAACTGAGGCCGTCCCCGGGACCCGCCACCGTGCTGAGGCCGGCTTCACCCTGGTGGAGCTGATGGTGGTGCTTGTCATCCTGAGCCTGATGGGCGCGGCCGTGGTGATGACCGCCCCGGACGGCCGCGGTGAGGTGAGGCGCGAGGCTGAGGCTTTGGCGGGCTGCTTCGCCCGGGCGCGGGAGGAATCCCTGCTGACCAACCGCGCCGTAGAGGTTCGCCTGGACAAGGACGGCTATGATTTCCGCGTCCTGCGCCGGGGTCAGTGGGAGCCGCTGGAGGCCAGGCCCTTCGAGGCTCATGCCTGGCCCGCCGGCCTGGGCGTTCGTCTGCAGGCCGCCCCCGGTCGCGAGACGGTGCGTTTCGATCCCACTGGATCGGCCGAACCGGCCAGGGTGATCCTGTCGCGCGCCGATCAGCAGATGACCGTATCCGTCGATGTGACGGGAGAGGTGCGCCTTAATGCGCCGGCCAGCTGAACAGGGTTTCACCCTCATCGAACTGCTGGTCGCCCTGGCGGTGTTCAGCCTGGTGGTGCTCGCGCTGCTGAATCTGGCGGGGGAAAACACCCGTACGGCGCAACTGCTGGAGTCCCGCACCCTGGCGGCCATGGTGGCTGAGAACGCCGCCGTCGAAGCCCTGATCTCCCCCGAGCCGCCGACGCTCGGCGAGGTCGAGGGCCAGGTCCGGCTCGGCGACCAGGACTGGATCTGGCGGCGGACTACCGCCCCTGCCGACCAGGGCCTCCTGCGGATCGACATCCGGGTCGTGGGGGGCAGTGAGCCGCGCACGCTCGCCGAAGTCACCATCTTCCGGGGGGGCGCATGAAAGGCTTCACCCTGGTGGAGATGCTGGTGGCCCTGCTGGTCTTCAGCCTGCTGTCGGCCGCTGGCGTGGCGGTGCTGGGCTTCGCCGCCGACAACCGCGCCGTGGTGCGCGAACGCACCGATGAGATCGCCGCCCTGCAGAGCGCCCGGGCCTTGATCAAGACCGATCTGGAACAGATCGCTGATCGTCGCACCCGCGCCGAGGATGGGGCGGCCTTGCGCGCCCTGGCCGGCGGCGAGACCCAGGCCGCCGCGGCCCTGGCCTTCACCCGCCGCGGCTGGGACAATCCCGACGCCGCACCGCGGGCCTCCCTGCAGTATGTGGAATATCGCCTGGTGGATGACCGCTTGGAGCGGCGCGCCCGCGGGGCTCTTGATGGATCGGCCCTGGGGGAGCCGCAGGTGCTGTTGAACGGGGTGCGGAGCCTGGAGGTCGCCTACTATGCCCGGGGCGCGTGGACGCCGGTCTGGGCGCCGACCGCCGACCGTCCCCTGCCGCAGGCGATCCGCTTGCAGATGGAGCTCGACGCCTTTGGCGAGGTCGCTCAGCTGGTTCTGCTGCCGGATGGCGGCGCATGATGGGGCCGGCGCGCAAAACCTCTGAGCGCGGGGTCGCCCTATTGACGGTGCTTTTGCTGGTGGCGGTCCTGGCGACCCTGGCCTCAGTCGTGCTGGATGACATCCGGTTTGGTGTTCGACGGGCCGCCAATGCCGAGGCCGTTGGCCAAGCCCGGTGGTACGCGCTGGGCGCCGAGCGTCTGGCCGCCAGTCAGATCGCCGCCCTGGTCGGTGGGTCCGGCCGGGTCACCCTGGAGACGGGCTGGGCCGAGCGGACGTTCAGCCTTCCCCTGGAAAACGGGATGATCCAGGGGCGGCTGGCTGATGGCGCGGCCTGTTTCAACCTCAACAGCGTCGTTGATGGGACCGGCGACGTGATCAGCAAGCGCGCCACGGGCGTCGCCCAGTTCAACGCCCTGCTCACGGCCCTGGGCTTCGCCCCACGTGAGGCTGAGATGCTGGCCGCGGCCCTCACCGACTGGATCGACAGCGACGGTATCCGCGAGAGCGGCGGCGCCGAGGACGAGGCCTATCTGGCGGGATCCCAGGCCTATCGCACTGGCGGGACCTTGCTGGCCGAGGTCAGTGAACTGAGGGCTATCCGGGGGTTCACTGGGCCGGTCTATGACCGGCTGCGACCCTATGTCTGCGCCGTGCCGACCAATGATCTATCGCCTATCAATGTGAATACGCTCACCCCCGACAAGGCTGTGCTGATCACCATGCTGACCGAAGGCAAGGTGAGTCCGGAGCTCGCCCGGCGTGTGATCGCGGATCGACCGGCCGGGGGGTGGAGCGCCAGCGACTTCCTGCAGCTGCCGGCGATCATTCAGGGCGTTCCCGCCGATCCTGGCCAGATCCAGGAGACCACCCGCTTTTTCACCCTTCAGACTGAGGTGACCTATCTCGACGCCGAGGTGGTCGCCAGCGGCCTGTTTGAGGTCGATCCCTCCCGCCAGGTCCGCCTGGTCGCCCGCCGATGGACGTACGACGAATGAACCGAACCCGCATCGTCATGGCCGGCCAGGAGCCGGACGCAGAGCCCACCTATCTGATCCTGGACGAGCTGGGCTCGGTGGTGGGGCGTGGCATTCTGCCGGTGCAGGAGGCCTCGGCGCTTACGCCCATGCGCAATGTGCTGGTCATCCCCGGGGCTGAGGTCCTGGTCCGCTGGCTTCAGGTCAAGGCGGCCTCAGAACCCCAGGCTCGCGCCGCCGCGCTCGCCCTGCTGGAGGATCAGCTGACCAGCCCGGTCGGGGCGCATCTGGCGCTCGGTCCCGTGGAGGCCGACGGCCAGCGTCTTGTCGCCGTCCTGGCATCGAGCCGGATGCAGGCCTTGCTGGACAACGCCGCCCTGCATGGGATCGCGCCAGACCTGGTGATCCCCGACTGCCTGGCTCTGCCGGCCCCTGCTGAAGCGACCGATGGCGCGCCTGGGCTCGTGATGGCGGCTTTTGGCGGCCTCACGGCGGTCAGAGGTCAACGCCTCGCCCTTACGGCTGAGCCGGATCTGGTGACGGCCGTGATCGGCGAGCGTCCGGCCGAGGTCCTGGCTGGGCCGGCGCTGGAGCGGGCCTTGGCCGACATGGCGGCCAACCCGGCCGTCAACCTGCTGCAAGGGCCCTTTGATCCCAATCGGCGCGAGCCGCTGGGCGTCCGAGACCTGCGCCGCCCGGCCCTGCTGGTCCTGGCCCTTTTAGTGAGTCCCCTGATCCTTTGGGGCGCGCAGGCCGGGGCCGATCATGTGCGAGCCCGGCAGGCCGAAGACCGGGCCATGGCCAAGATTACAGCCCTGGCGCCGGAAGGGACCGTGATCACCGATCCGGCCATGCAGGCCCAGGCTCAGCTGGACGCGGTGAACCTCGCCTCGGGGGGCGGGGCCAGCGGCCTGGCCGCCCAGCTGTTCGCCGCTATCGAGCCCATGGATCAGGTCCAGGTCGAGAGCCTGATTGTGATGCCTGACGGCACGGCCCGGGCGGCCCTGAGCCATGCGGCCTATTCGGACGGCGAGGGGCTGGCCCAGGCCCTTCAGGCGGCCGGACTCGCCGTGCGGGTCGAGGGGTCGCGGGAAGAGGCTGGGCGGGTGATCAGCGACGTTATTCTGGGAGCACGGTGATGATCGACTGGTGGAGCGGCCGCAGCCGGCGCGAACAGGTTCTGCTGGGTGTGATGGGCGCCCTCGTGGCGGGCTTCCTGTTCTGGTTCGGCGTCGCGGCACCCTTGCGGGGCGCCGCTCAGGACGCCTCGGCGCATCTGACACGGGCGTTGGCCGATGAGGCGGTGGTCGATTCGGCCGTCGCGGAGATCGCCCGCCTGGGGGAAACCGCCCCGACCCGGTCCCGAACCGCATCCGTGGACAGTCTGGTCGCCGAAACCGCTGCGGCGGCGGGCCTGGAGGTGATCCGCATTGAGCCGGCGCCAGACGGCCAGGGAGTTCAGGCGGTGGTGTCGGGATCCAGCACCACAGTTCTACCCTGGATCGCCTTGCTGCAGGCCGAACACGCGATCGCCGCCCGTCATCTGACCTTGCTCAAGGGTGATGTAGGGATGCTCGATGTGGACGCCACCTTCGTGGGCGCCGCGCCATGAGTCGACTGAACCTGCCCCTGTCTTCGGCGACGCTGGTCGCCCTGTTCGCCGCCCTGGGTATGATCCTGATCCTCGCCGCCGCCCCCCTCAGTCTGGCCCTGTCTGGCCATGGGCCGGCCGCGGGGCTGAGCGCGGCCTCGGTGTCAGGGACGGTCTGGCGGGGACGGCTGACCGATGCGGCCTTTAGCGGCGTGCGCCTGGGGGATGTGAAGGTCGGGGTTTCGCCCCTGTCGCTCCTGGCCGCCCAGGTCCGGCTTGGCTTTGAGGGCGACGCGGCGCGTGGGGCCGTAAGCCTGGGACCCCGTCGTCTCCAGCTTTCGGATCTGCAGGCTGATCTGCCCCTATCGGCCCTGGCGCCGGACGCAGGCCTCGCCGCGCAGGTCGGCCTGACCGACTTCGACCTCGAGCTCCACAGCGGCGCTTGCCGCCGGGCAGGCGGCGAGGTGGTTCTGGAGCAGATCAGCCTGGCGGGTCTGGAACTCCCGGGCCTCAGACTTGCGGGAACCGCCGCCTGTGCGGAGGACGACCTTGTCATCCCCATGCAAGGTCAGGCTGAGGGGGTGGACGTGCAGGCCGATCTCCGCGCCACGCCAGCCGGCGTCTATCAGGTTCATCTTATTTTGCGCACGACAAGGCCAGAGGTCGAGGCAGCCCTGACCGCAGCCGGCTATCGCCGGACCCTGGCGGGTTTTGAAACCACCCTGGCTGGACGGCTCGGTCTCAGCTGAGCCCGACCGGGCCATAGAGCCAGGTGATCCAGACGCCGATCGCCAGGAAGACGCCGAACGGCAGGGGCTGGTCAGTCTCGATAGTCCGGCCGCGCCAGCGCTGAATCCCCACATAGACCAGCCCCGAGGCGGCGCCGATCAACAGGACGCTTGGCAGGGCCAACGCCCCACACCAGGCGCCGCCCCCAGCCAGCAGATAGGCGTCGCCGCCCCCAAGCCCTTCGCGGCCCCGAAGTCTGCGATAGGCGAGGGCCAGCAGGCTGAGGCTGACAAAGCCTAGGCCAGCGCCCAGGGCGTGTTCGGCCAAGGTCCCCTGGGCGGCCGCCACGGCGAGCCCCGAGACAATCAGCGGCAAGGTCAACATGCGGGGCAGCCAGAGGTGCTCGGCGTCAAGCAGGGCGAGCAGCAGCAATTGCCAGGCGAGCAAGGCGCCCAGGAAGCCCTGCGGGCCGGGATGGACCAGCATCGACCAGAGGGCGAGCCCCGCACATCCCGCCTCCAGGGCGATGTAGCGCCGGGGGATGGCGGCGGAGCAGGTCCGGCATCGGCCGCGCAAAAAGATGAAGGCGGCGATGGGAACCAGGTCCAGCGGCCCCAAGGTCCGGCCGCAGGATGGACAGGCCGAGCGAGCGAGTCCCACAGGCCGCCCCTCAGGCAGACGAAGACTCATCAGCCCCACAAAGCTGCCGACAAACGGGCCGAGCAGAACCGCGGCGATCAACCAATTCAGGTCGGCTTGGTTGGGCATGGGGAAGGTGGCCGGCGGGGCTCAGGCCCCGCCGGGAAACCCTTAGTCGGGCCGCCCCATCACCGTCATCTGGGCGCCGGCCGACTTCATCGCCTCATGTTCCGGCGGCCGGAGCGGGATCAGGCCGCGTCCCTGCAGGTAGCCCCCACGGCCGGTGGCGGCGTCAGACACAAACTCGTCCACGAATTCCTGCAGCCCCAGGGTCACCCCTACATGGGCCTTCTTCACATAGATGTAGATGGAGCGAGACAGGGGATAGGTCCCCTCGGCGATCGTCGCCACGGTCGGGGCGACGCCATCGATGGACATGGCTTTCACCTTGTCGCCGTTCTCGTCCAGGAAGGAATAGCCGAACACGCCCAGCGACCCCGGGGTCTTGGTCAGGGTCTGGACGATGGCGTTGTCATTCTCGCCGGAGTCGACCCAGCCTTCGCGGCGTAGGGGATGGGTCATCTGCTTGAATTCGTCAGAGTCCCGCTCCCGCAGGGCCCGGGCCGTCGGATAGGTCAGGGCTGACGCCTCGATCCCCAGTTCCACAAAGGCGTCGCGGGTGCCCGAGGTCGGGGGCGGGCCATAGACCAGGATCCGGTTGTCGGGCAGGCCCGGACCGATCTCGTTCCAGTTGGTGTAGGGGTTGGGCACGAACTTGCCGCCGCGCAGCACATTGGCCCCGAGGGCGAGGTACAGATGCGGCAGACGGAAGGCGTAGTCAGGGCCATTCCGATCGGCGGCGATGACGATGCCGTCATAGCCCACCTTCAGCTCCACGATGTCACGGACGCCATTGGCCGCGCAGGTGTCGAACTCCGCCTGGGTCATCGCTCGCGAGGCGTTGGCGATATCCGGGAAGTTGTCGCCCACCCCGCTGCAGAACAGCTTGATGCCGCCGCCGGTCCCCAGGGACTCGACCTTGGGGGCCTTCATCCCGGTCTTGCGGCCGTAGTTTTCAGCCACCCGCGTGGCGAAGGGGAAAACGGTGGAGGAGCCGGCGGCCCACACATAGTCCCGCGCCGCATGCGCCTGGCCAGCGCCAGCCAGCACGCCCAGGGCGGCGCAGAGGCCCAGAAGCTTCTTCATCGCAATTCTCCTCGCTCGTTCATGGGGGAAGGCGCGTGCCCGGCGGATTGGTTTGTCATTACCATCCGCCAGCCATTGTCTGCGAGCGGGATCGGCCGGCCAGGGCCAAAGGCCGCCGGGGCTCGTCCTGATCAGCCAGGGGCCTTCCTTCGCGGTTCATTGTGCCGTTGGCGGATGACAGTTTTCCCACGGCTCCACAAGTCGATGGCTTGTGTCGTTCAGCCGCCGGGCTTTTCCCCATCCAGATGGGGGTCCAGCAGCTTGTGGGCGTGGATGATGAAGTAACGCATCAGGGCGTTGTCCACCGTGGCCAGGGCCTTGGAGCGCCAGACCGAGAGCGCCTCTTCATAGGTGGCATAGGCGCCGACCAGGTCGATCTTGGAGGGGTCGCGGAAACGAACGTGCTCCACTTCCTCCAGTTCGCCGCCAATGACGATGTGCAACAGCTGTTTATCGGGCATGGAATCCTCAGATGAGGGCGTTGTTTGGAAGGGCGATATGCGAGACGCGCTCCAGGATCAATGGGGCCAATCGCGGCGCCGCGCAAAGCAGGCTCAGCTGCGCCGGAATCTGTCCATTATAGGCGAAACCGCGCCCCAGATGGTCGCCGCAATAGGCGCCAGCCTCCCGGGCCACCAGGTCGGCCGCGGCCAGGTCCCAGTCGGCCTTCGCCACCAGGGCCAGCGCCGCGTCGAACTGGCCTGAAGCCACCAGGCACATGCGATAGGCCGTGGAGTTGCGGGACTCCACCCGCATGGGCGGCCAGGCCTGGGGCCAGGACGGATGATCGAACATCCGCTGATCCCCCACCATGCCGCAACCGTCCAGCCGCCCTGTCAGGGCCGGTACGATGAGGGAGCCGTTAAGCTTGGCGCCGCCGCCAGCCAGGGCGGTGTAAACCTCGCCCACCTGCGGGGCATAGACGACTCCGGCGATCGGCTGGCCGTCCTCGACCACCGCCACCGAGATCACCCACCAGGGCTTGTCCTTCATATAGGCCCGGGTGCCGTCGATGGGGTCGACCACGAAGACGCGGCGCCGATGAAGGCGCACCAGGTCGTCGGCCGTCTCCTCAGACAGCCAGCCATAGTCGGGGCGGGCCTGCCCGAGCTTGGTCTTCAAAAGGGTGTCGGTGGCGAAGTCGGCGTTGGTGACCGGAGAGTTGCCTTCCTTGAAGGCGATCTTCAGCCCCCGGGCCCGCAGGTCCAGGGCCAGGGTCCCGGCCTCCACCGCGGCGGCGACCAGAAGCTCCAGATCCTGGGCGGGGGTGGGGCTCACTTTCCAGCGATCGCCAGGGCGTCGATCAGCAGGGACGGCGCATTGGAAGACCCTCGGATCTCGAGATCCGAGCCCGGGACGAGGCGGGCGTACATCTCGATCAGATTACCCGCCACGGTGATCTCGCTGACCGGATAGGCCAGTTCCCCGTCCTCGAACCAGAAGCCCGAACAGCCCACCGACCAGTCGCCGGTATTGCCGTTCAGGGACGGACCGAACATGGAGGTGATCAGCAGGCCCTTGCCGGCGCTGCGCATCAGGCTCGCCTGGTCCTCAGTTCCGGGCTGAAGGGTCAGGTTGGAGACCCCGACGCCGGGGGGACCCGCGAGGCCTCGCGAGGCGTGTCCCGTGGTCTCCAGGCCCAGCTGCCGGGCGGAACTTGAGTTAAGCAGCCAGGTGGTGAGCACGCCCTTGTCGATGAGGTCCATGGCCTGGGTCGCCACGCCTTCGTCGTCAAAGGGGCTGGAGCCCAGGCCCCGGGGCCGGTGGGGGTCGTCAGTGATGGTGACGCCGGGCGCGAACACCGGCTGGCTGAGCTTGTCCTTCAGGAAGGAGGAGCCCCGGGCGATAGAGGGCCCGGCGATGGCGTTGATCATCGGGCTGATGATCGACATGGCCAGGCGATTTTCGAAGATCACAGGCGCGGTGGTCGAGCCGATCTTGCGCGAGCCCAGCCGTGCGGCGGCCCGGCGGCCGGCCTCTGTCCCGATGCCCTCGGGCCCCGGCAGATCGGCGTGCCAACGCACGGAGCGGCCATCATAGCCGGTCTCCATGGTCTCTCCGTCCCCGGCGATAGCCGAGGCCCCCAGGGAGAAGCCCGACGCCTTATGGGCGCCGACGAAGCCATGGCTGGTGGCGATCAGCCACTTGGCGGTGGACCATCCCGCCGTAGCGCCGTCGGAATTGACCACACCCTTGACCGCGCGGGCGGCGGCCTCGGCGGCGCGGGCGCGGTCTTCCAGCGTCTCGGGGGACAGTTCGGTGGGATCGTAGAGGTCGAGGTCCAGGTGCGGCCCCTTGGCCAGGCGCTCGACCGGCGCGAAGCCGGCATAGGGGTCCTCAGGCGCCAGCCTCGCCATGGCGACGGCGCGATCGACGAGTTTGGACAGGGCCTCAGGGGAGAGATCTGAGCCCGACACCGTGGCCTGGCGCTGGCCGACAAAGACCCGCAGGCCCAGATCGCGGCTTTCCTCGCGCTCCACCTCTTCGAGGTCGCCGGCGCGCACTGAGATGGATAGGGACTGGCGTTCGGCGGTGACGGCCTCGGCCGCATCGGCGCCGGCCTTGCGGGCGGCGACGATCAGCTCGGCGAGCAGGTTTTGATCCATGCCTGCCATATGGCGAACCTCAGGCTATGGGGCAAGCGCGCCGGACGGCTTCAGGCGATGGCGAAGAACAGCAGGGCGACGCCGGCGAAGACGTAGGAGATCCAGGTCAGGGTGACGCCGATGGCCCGGGGGAACGACGCCCCGCCGCTCTGCGACAGGCCGATGGCGTGCATCACCCGGCCTGAGAACAGGACAAGACCGGCCAGATGAACCGCCAGGGGCGGCGCCTCCACCAGGGCCAGGACGCCGATAGCGATCAGGCCAGCGGGGATATATTCGGTGGCGTTGCCGAAGGCCCGGATAGCCTGGGCGAGTTCGGGGATGCCATCATCGCCAAAGGCGACCTTGTGACGCTGGCGCTGGCGGACCACCAGCAGGGAGAGGGTCAGCAGGAGGAAGAGGTGGAGGCCGGTCCAGAGCGCCGCGGCGTGTCCTGATGTGACCAGATTCATGAATGACCTTCCCTGACGCCCCGCGCCCCCGCGCAAGGCCCGCAGTTGGACTTTGAAAATGGCCCCAGGGCAAGGGGCAAGGGCGTAGCCTGGGGCGCTGTCAGCCTCCCCGTGCATGGACAGGAGCCGCCACGCAGGTCACATGGCGCGGCGTTCCCGCCCATCGCAGTTCCCGTCCATGCCCGCCGCCACCCTCCCTTTGTCCCACTTTCTGCTGGCCATGGCGGTGGTGGCGGTGTGGGGCAGCAATTTCGTGGTCATCAAACTTGGCTTGGCGGAGTTGCCGCCCCTGGCCTTCGCCGCGCTCCGGTTCTTCTTCGCCCTGGTTCCCGCCGTCTTCTTCCTGCCCCGGCCAGCGGTTCCGTGGCGCCACCTGGCGGCCTATGGGGTGTTGATCGGGGCAGGCCAGTTCGGCCTGCTCTACATCGCCATGAACGGCCAGATTTCGCCGGGCCTCGCCTCTCTGGTGGTGCAGGTGCAGGTCTTCTTCACCATCGGCCTGGCCATGGCTGCGACGGGGGAGCGGGTGCGGCTCTTCCAGATCGCCGCTCTCGTCCTGGCCACCGCCGGGATCGGCGTGATCCTGAGCCATTCGGACCGCACGACCACGCCGCTGGGTCTGGCGCTGGTGATCCTCGCGGCCATGGGCTGGGCCGGCGGCAATCACGTGGCCAAGCTGAGCGGCCGGGTGAACATGTTGGCCTATGTGGTCTGGGCGAGCCTGTTCTCGGTCCCGCCCCTGGTGGTCATGTCCCTGATCATGGAGGGCTGGCCGACCGTGCGCGAGGCGCTGGTCACGGCGAGCCCGGCGGTCTGGGCGGCGGTGGCCTGGCAGTCGGTGGGAAACACCCTGTTCGGCTACGCCGCCTGGGGCTGGCTCCTGGCCCGCCATCCCGCTGCGACCATCACGCCCATGGCCCTGCTGGTTCCGGTGTTCGGCATGGGCGCCTCGGCCCTGCTGCTGGGGGAGACCATGCCCTTCTGGAAGATCGGCGCTGCGACCCTGGTCATGGCCGGCCTCGCCCTCAACATCCTCTGGCCCATCGTCGCGGCCCGAAGGCTCCCGCCGCCGGCGGCCTGATCGTTGCGCTCAGCGCGGGGATATTTCACCACGAAGAGCACGAAGGACACCAAGGGTCGGCGCTGACCTTCGTGCTCTTTGTGATCTTCGTGGTTGAACTTTCTGCGCCCGCAGCGCGCCCATCACCCCTTCAGCGGAGGCAGGCCAAGGCTCGCCCAGCGGTCGGTGACGCGGGCGACGGTGGCCGCGTCCATGTCGAGCTTTTCGCCCCATTCGCGGTGGGTCTCGGGCGGCAGCTTGTTGGTGGCGTCCAGGCCGATCTTCGACCCCAGGCCGCTCTCAGGCGAGGCGAAGTCGAGATAGTCGATGGGGGTGCCCTCCACGAGGGTGATGTCCCGGGCCGGGTCCATGCGGGTCGACAGGGCCCACATGACGTCCTTCCAGTCGCGGGCGTCGATATCGTCGTCCACGACGATCACCCACTTGGTGTACATGAACTGCCGCAGATAGCTCCAGACGCCCATCATCACGCGCTTGGCGTGGCCGGGATA
>DJWR01000072.1:25949-33670 GCA_002441055.1 Caulobacteraceae bacterium UBA6225
ATTCGTCCAGCAGGACATGGCCCTCAATGACGATCTCGGCCTCGGCCGGGACCATCAGGGGCACGGTCTTGGCCGCCACCAGCTCGGCCTTGGCGCCGCGCATCAGGCCGGCGAACTGGTATTCCGACAGGGTCTCGGGCACCGGCGTCACCGCCGCCAGGATGGTGCCGGGGTCAGCGCCTAGAATCGCGCAGGCGGGCAGGGCGTCGGGCTTGCCGGCCGCCTTCCAGCGCCGGTGATGCTGGGCGCCCCCCCGGTGGGCCAGCCAGCGCATGATGGTGCGGTCCTTGCCCAGCACCTGCATGCGATAGATGCCGAGATTGTAGTCGTCCTCCCGCTCGGTGGAGGGCCCCTTGGTCACCACCAGGGGCCAGGTGATCAGCGGCGCAGGCTCGCCGGGCCAGCAGGTCTGGATGGGCAGCTTGGTCAGGTCGATCTGGTCGCCGGTCCAGACGATCTCCTGCACCGGCGCCTTCTTCACCGTGGCCGGGCGCATGGCCATGACGGTCTTGGCCAGCGGCAGCATGTCCAGAGCGTCCTTCAGGCCCCGGGGCGGTTCGGGGCTGCGCAGGAAGGCCAGCAGTTCGCCGACTTCGCGCAGGTCCGCGGCTGTGGTCCGCTCGCGCCCTTCCAGCGTGACCCCCATGGCCACCCGCTTGACCGTGCCAAACAGGTTGACCAGGCAGGGCATGGGCGAGCGCTCGCCATCGGCGCGGATGACGTTCTCAAACAGGACCGCCGGCCCGCCCTGTTTCAGCAGGCGGCGGTGGATTTCGGTCATCTCCAGAACGGTGGAGACGGGCTCCGACACCCGCACCAGTTCGCCGGCGGCTTCCAGCTTGGCGATGAATTCCCGCAGCGACCGATAGGCCATGAGCCCTCCCAAGCGTGATCTGATCCCAGGACTTAGGGCTGCGGTGGCCCGCTGTCACCCTTTGCGCCGGGCGGTCTTGCCGCTAAATTTCGCCCCCATGAAGCGCCTCGACCTCGACGACCTGCCGCCCAAGATCGCCCAGCTGCTCACCAGCCTTGAGGAGGGGGAGGCGCTGGTCCTCGTTCAGGGCGGCGCGGTGGCCGGCCGTCTGCATGGCGGCGCCCCGCCGGCGCCCGCCGTTGAGGAAGAGCCCGAGCCCTATAACAACCAGCGGGCGGCGGAGATTTTCGAACAGTTCCGCTCGGCCATCGAAGACGAGTTCTAGACCAAGGGCTGCGACCTCAAGGCTCAGTAGGCCAGCGCCACCCCGTCCTTGCGCATCTCGGTGGCCGCGGCATAGCGCCCGGGCCAGCGCTCGATGGCCTGATAGCCGCCAAAGCTGCCGTCGCTCTCGCCGATCTTCCAGCCCAGATCGACCAGGGCCTTGCGGGTGGCCGCCGGCACGCCGCTTTCCAGATGTAACAGGCCGGTCCCCGGGATGACCTCGCCGGTGGGCTCGGTTCCGCCCCCATGGCGCCAGCGGGGGCTGTCGCCGGCCTCCTGCAGGGACAGGTCGAAGTCGACCATGTTGGAGATGATCTGAGCCTGCCCCTGGGGCTGCATGTCGCCGCCCATGACGCCGAAGGAGAGCGACGGCGCGCCGTCCTTCACCGCAAAGCCCGGGATGATGGTCTGGAAGGGCCGCTTGGCCGGCGCATAGACGTTCGGATGGCCGTCGGTCAGGGCGAACATCTCGCCGCGGTTCTGCAGCATGAAGCCCAGGTCGTCCGGCGACAGGCCCGACCCCATCCCGCGATAGTTGGACTGGATGATGGAGACCATCATGCCGTCCTTGTCGGCGACGGTGAAATAGGTGGTGTCGCCCCGGGTCGGCGCCTGGCCGGTATAGACGGGCTGCAGGATGGCGTTCGGGCGGATCTGCCGGGCCCGTTCGGCGGCGTAGTCCTTGGAAATCAGCCATTCGGCTGGCACGTCATAGAAGGACGGGTCGGCGTAGTAGCGGGCGCGGTCCTCGAAGGCGAGCCGCTTGGCCTCGACCCCATGGTGGATGGCGGCGGCGGACTGGAAGCCCATGCCGCGGATGTCAAACCGCTCCATGATGTTGAGGGTCTGCAAGGTGGCCAGGCCCTGGCTGTTGGGGCCCAGGCTGTAAACGTCCACCCCGCGATAGGGGCTGGAATAGGCCTTGGTCCACTCTGTGCGATGGGCCGCCAGGTCTGCCCTCGTCATCCAGCCGCCGATCCGCTCGAAATAGCGCTCGATGATCTCGGCGATCTCGCCCTCATAGAAGGCGTCGCGGCCCCCCTCGGCGATCAGGCCGTAGGTGCGGGCGAGCGCCGGGTTCTTGAAGATTTCGCCCTCGCGCGGCGTCTTGCCGTCCGGCGCCCAGACGGCCTTGAAGTTATCGACCTCCTCGATGCCCAGCTTGCCGCCGGTGAAGTTGGCGTAGCTGCGCTGCAGATAGTAGGCGACGTTCTGGCTCACCGGCGCACCTTCGCTGGCGTGGGCGATGGCCGGGGCGAACAGGTCCTTCCAGGGCAGCTTGCCGTAGCGCCCATGCAGGGTCCACCAGGCGTCCACCGTCCCAGGCACGCTGACGGCGATGGCGCCGTGTGAGGGGATGAGGCCGTTCCTGGCTCGGGCGCGCACCGTCTCCAGGGACAGGCCCCTCGGGCTGCGGCCTGAGCCGTTCAGCCCCACGACCTGCTTGGTTTTCGGGTCCCACAACATGACGAAGCAGTCGCCGCCGATGCCGCAGGCGATGGGTTCAGCATAGCCCAGCACCGCATTGGCCGCGATGGCGGCGTCTACCGCCGATCCGCCGGTCCGCAGGATGTCGATGGCCGCCAGCGTCGCCAGCGGGTGGGCGGTGGCCGCCGCCCCATGGAGCCCCCAGGCGGCGCTACGGCTGGCGAAGGTCGCCCCGTCAATACGGTCGCCGGGACCCACGTCGGGCCGGTCGCGGTTGGGGGTCTCGCCCCTTGTCTGCCCCTGGGCGGCGCCGGCCATCAGCGCGCCGGGAAGAGCGGCGGGCAGGGCGGCCAGGAAGGTGCGGCGACGCATGGGCGGGCTCCAGATCAGATGTAACAGCGCCGTCACTATAGGCAGAGGTCTGCGGCGCTGGCGACCAGTCGGCGCCGGCTCAGCTCGGCAAGCTCCACACCGCCGTCTTCTTGACCTCCTGGTCCTCCAGCTCTCGCGTCGTGGCGACCTGGTATTCGGCGAGTTTGACCAGGCCTTCGCGGGGGAAGTAGCTGCGGCCGGGGTCGCCGATCAGCACCGTGGCGCCGGCCGCCTTGGCCGCTCCCAGCCAGGCCATGACCCGGGCGGCGAGGGGCTTTTCGTAGCAGATGTCGCCCGCGAGGATGACGTCCGCCGGCGGAGACGGGGCCTCCAGCAGGTCGGCGCTGGTAAAGTCGCAGGCCACGCCATTGGCGGGGGCGTTCAGGGCGAGCGCCGCGCCACAATAGGCGTCGATGTCGGCGGCCAGCACATGGGCTGCGCCGGCTCTGGCCGCGGCGATGGCGACTATCCCTGAGCCTGTGGCGAAGTCGATCACCCGTTTGCCGGCGACGATTTCGGGATTGTCGAGAATATAGCGGGCCAGAGCCTGACCGCCGGCCCAGGCGAAGGCCCAGAAGGGCGGCGGCAGGCCGATCTCCTCCAGGGCCTCTTCGGTCAATTGCCAGATCGGCATGACCGCATCGGCCAGATACAGGACGAGCTCAGGGGTGTGGGGCGGCGCCTGTTGGCGAGTATTGGCCAGGATGAAGGCGCGGCGGCCCTCCGGGGTCTGCTCGATCACGCCGCTCTCCTGCACCTTGCGCCGATGGCGAGTGGCGAAGAACCGGGCTCAACGCAAGGGGAATGATCAGGCTGGCGCCAGCGTGGCCGGCGGCGGCTTGGAGGCGGCCATCCGCAGGACCTCCAGATAGCTGCCGCGGATCTCCATTTGCGGCCCCAGCCCCTTGGCCAGCAGCAGGCGGTGGGCCCGGGGCAGGTTGTAGCAGGGCAGGTGCATGAAGATGTGGTGCTCGCAGTGATAGTTCACCCAGTAGGGGGCGATCAGGGCGCGCTCCAGCGGGCCGGCATAGGTGGTGCGGGCGCATCGGAAGGGGTCGCGTTCGTCCCGGGCCACGCAGGCGTGCTCAGCGATGTTCCGCAGCCGGGTGATCATCTGCATCCAGGTGGCCTGGGGCAGCAGCCACAGGACAAACCAGGCCCACCAGAGGCCAAACGGCAGGGTGAGGGCGATGGTCATGGCGGCGCCGATCAGCATGCGGCGCTTGCGGACGATCTCGCCCTTTAGGATTGGCCACAGGGGCTCGCCGGCCTTGCGAGCCGCCAGCTGGCTGCGCACGAGGCCGAAGCGCTGCTTGAACCAGGTCTGGCCGGTCAGGTCGCGGACGATCTTGCGGCGCAGAGAGGTGGGCGTGATGGGGAAGGGCGCCGAGAGGACGAGGTCGGGATCCTCAGCTTGCTGGACGAACTTGTGATGGGTCAGGTGATAGGGGCGATAGCGGTGCAGGCCCCCGGTGGTCAGGTGCTCGCCGGCCCAGTCATTGATCTTGAGGTTGCGATGCAGAGCGCCATGGGCGGCGTCGTGCATCAGGACAGCGAGGCCCAGCTGACGTCCGCCGATGATCATGATGGCCAGCGGCAGGGTCAGCGGCCAGATCACCGCCATGGCGGCGGCGGCGAGGATCACCCCCCAGGCGTGGGCGATGAGCGCCAAGCCCTTCCAGTTCGACCGGTTGGACAGGCTCGCCCATTCCTGGGCGCTGAACAGGGTCTTGGGATCTATGCGCGGGGCCACGGCCATGGGCGCAGTCTGCCATGGTTTTTGACGCGCCGGTAGAATGACCCAGCGTCAGGCCAGGACCGCTCCAGCAGCCAGCTGGCGCAGGACCTGCTCGCTGGCGGCGTCGGCGGGATAGAAGAACTCGATCCGCAGGTCGTCGGCCGCGGTGTCGGCGGGGGCGCCGAACCTCGCCACCGTCGAGACCAGATCCAGCCTCAGGCCCTCGCCCCGGATCTGCAGGATCAGGGCGGCGTTGGGGGCCGCGTGAACATGGGCGCCCTCGGCCCCCTGCGCCTTCAGGGCCGAAACCGTAGCGTCCAGCTCCGCGCGCATGGGACCGGGCGGGGCCCGCCAGGCCTCAGCCTCGGCCAGGGTCAGGAAGTGGGCGACCAGCTGCCCCCAATTGGCCACCGCCCCGCGGAAGGTCGGGCTCTCGCAGGCGGCCCGGATCAGGCTGACCTTGGGGTCGAGGCCGTCCTCGCTGAGCATGGAGCCAAACAGCAGGGCTGCAGATGCGTTGGCCTCCAGCGGTCGCCAGGCGCGATCCACGGCGAAGGCCGGAAAGGGCTCATGGGCCGACAGGGCCAGCTGGGTCACGCGACGGACCATGGCTGCGGCCTCATCGGTATAGGCGCTCTCCCCATGGGCCGGGGCGAAGCCTGCGGCCAGCAGCAGGGCGTTCACATCCTGCAGGGCCAGATCGAGCGCCAGAGCCAGCCGTCCGACCATCTCGCGCGAAGGTCGCGTGCGGCCGGTCTCGAGGAAGGAGATATGGCGCTGGGAGACCTGGGCGGCCAGGGCGAGCCCCAGTTGCGAGAGGCCCCGCTGACGCCGCAGGCGCGCGATCATGGCGGGAAAATCGGCCAAGGACTGGACGGCGACGAGGGCCATGCGATCTCCAGGAGGTGTCGGGCCCTCATCCTGTCTGAGCCGACCACCCCCCTCAATGACCTGTCAGGTCATAGGCGCTTAGAACAGACCCTGAGGGCCGCCCCAGGCGCCGGCCACCAGGGCCAGGACAAGGGCCAGTCCGGCCAGGGCGTTTGACTTGAACAGCCGCAGGGCGCCTGCGGGGTCCTCCAGCCGCACCTGGGCCGCCTGCCGCGACAGGTGCAGGCCAAACAGGGCGGCGGGGGGCAGGAAGAGGGGGCCAAGTCCGCCTGTCCAGGCCGCCGCCAGGGCCGCCACAAAGGCCAGGATATAGAAGACCAGCACCGCCTTGGGCGTGGCGTCCCCCAGCCGGCGGACCGAGGACTTCACCCCGGCGAGCGCGTCGTCCTCCAGATCCTGGATGGCGTAGATGGTGTCGTAGCCCAGCGTCCAGAAGAAGCCCGCGGCGTACAACAACAGGGCTGGCCACTGCAGGCCTCCGGTCACTGCGGCGAAGCCCAGCAGGGCGCCCCAGTTGAAGGTGAGGCCCAACCAGGCCTGGGGCCACCAGGTGATCCGTTTCATGAACGGATAGGCCGCCACCAGGGCCAGGGAGCCCACGCCGAGCGCGATAGCGAATGGCGGCATGGCGAGCAGGATGGCCAGGGAGATCAGGCAGCAGCCGATGACAAAGGCCCAGGCCTGCCGCACGGTGATCTGGCCCGACGGGATGGGACGTCCGGCGGTCCGGGAGACCTTGGCGTCGAAATCTCGATCGACAATGTCGTTATAGGCGCAGCCCGCCGCCCGCATCAGGGCCGCGCCGACGAAGAAGGCGATCAGCCAGCGCCAATCCGGCAGCTTGCCTTCCATGGCGCCGGCCAGCGCAATCCCCTGCCAGCCGGGCAGCATCAGCAGCCAGATTCCGGTGGGCCGGTCGAAGCGACCGAGCTTCAACCAGGGTTGCAGGGCGGGTGGCGCGTGGCGGTCCACCCAGTTGGCGGGGGCGGCATCGGGCAAGGGGGCGATCATGCCCCTCCTCCTACCAGATCGTGTCTTCGGCGCCTCAGTGAAAGCGGTTGGCAAAACGATGTTCAACGCGCGGTTGACGGGGATTCACCCGCCGCCTAGCTTCCGGCCATCCAAGACCCGCGACCAGACAGGAGGGTTCGCATGACAATGCTGCTTGCAACGACCTCCCACCGCTGCGTCGCCGCGACCCGAACCTAGCTCAGAGCTCCGCTCGAGCGGATTTTCCCGGGCCGGCGCCTCTTCAGGCTCCCGACCTTCAGGAATTTCCCCGTGTTCGTCCGCACCCGCCGGGACGTCTGCTTCCGGCTCTCTCAGCATTCCGCCCCTTGCCGCGCCCTGTCGGCGCGCCCGCGGCGTTGCGTCATGTCCGCCGGTCCCTGGACCCGCGGGCCAGATGTTTGGCCTTTCCGATGACCAGCGAATTCTTCGACGAAGACGAAGGCGTCACCCGCCCCCGCCTCCTGGGGAACATGCAGGTGATCGGCTTCATGTGGCGCCACTGGATGGTGGACAAGCCGCGGTTCTTCACCGCCGCCTCCCTGTTCCTGGTGGGGACGGCCTGTGACCTGTCCATCCCCTGGGCCGCCGGCGCCCTGGTGGATGCGGTGTCCTCGCCTGAGCGTCTGACGCAGGCGGCCTGGACCGCCTGGGCGGTGCTGACCGGGCTTTACGTCGTCTATTACGGCGTCCGCACCACGGGCTTCCGCATCCTGAACGGCTTCTACGCCCGCATCATGGAGCGGATCGTGACCCAGGGGTTCGAGCGCGTGCAGTCGTTTTCGGCCGACTGGCATGGCTCCAACTATGCCGGCGCCACGGTGCGCAAGGTCTCGCGCGCCATGTGGGGCTATGACAGCGCCTCTGACGCCCTGCTGTTGATGCTGATGCCGACCCTGATCGTGCTGGCGGGCCTGGCGGTCTCCATGACCGTGCGCTGGCCCCTGGCGGGCCTGTTCACGGCCACGGTGGTGATCATCTTCGCGGTCTACAACGTCGTGACCGCCACCTACTATGTCCGGCCGGTCAACCTGGTGTCCAACGCGCTGGACTCCCAGATCGGCGCCTCCCTGGCCGACGCCATCG
>DJWR01000097.1:0-3748 GCA_002441055.1 Caulobacteraceae bacterium UBA6225
CCGATCATCAGGATGTTCTTGGGCGTCACCTCGTCGCGCAGGGCGTCGGGCACACGCCGCCGGCGCCAGCGGTTGCGCAGGGCGACGGCGACGGCCTTCTTGGCGCCCTTCTGGCCGACGATGAAGCGGTCGAGTTCGGAAACGATCTCGCGGGGGGAGAAGTCTGTCATGGGTTCACTAGGTTTGAGCAGGGTCAGCGCCCTACAGGCGCTCCACCGTCAGCTCGCCATTGGTGTAGACGCAGATGCGCGCGGCGATGCCCATGGCCTTGCGGGCCACCTCTTCGGCCGAAAGCTGAGAGTCCATCAGGGCCATGCCGGCGGCGAGCGCATAGTTGCCGCCAGACCCGATGGCCGCCACGCCGCTTTCCGGCTCCAGCACGTCGCCGACCCCGGTGACCGTGTAGATGGCGGACCTGTCGGCCACCAGCAGCATGGCCTCCAGTTTGCGCAGGTAGCGGTCGGTGCGCCAGTCCTTGGCCAGGTCCACGCAGGCCCGCGCCAGGTGCTCAGGATACTGTTCGAGCTTGGTCTCGAGCCGCTCGATCAGGGTGAAGGCGTCGGCCGTGGCGCCGGCGAACCCGGCCAGGACCCGGCCGCCGGCGAGCGTCCGGACCTTGCGGGCGTTGCCCTTGACCACGGTCTGGCCCATGGACACCTGACCATCGCCGGCGATCACCGTCTGGCCGTCCTTGCGAACCGCCAGGATGGTCGTGCCGTGCCAGTCGGGGAAGTTGGAAGAAGTCTGCGACATCCGCCGGGATGTGGCGACCAGGGCAGGAGAGGTCAAGCGCCATGGAATTTTCCGACGCCGAGGTCGAACGCTACGCCCGCCATCTGGTGCTGCGCGAGGTGGGCGGGCCGGGCCAGCAGAGGCTGAAGGCCGCCCATGTGCTGATCGTGGGCGCCGGCGGCCTGGGCGCGCCGGCCAGCCTCTATCTGGCCGCCGCCGGCGTGGGCCAGATCACCCTGGTCGATCCCGACGCGGCCGACCTCTCCAACCTGCAACGCCAGGTGATCTATCGCCCCTCAGACTTAGGCGCGCCCAAGGTCGAGGCCGCCGCAGCCCAGCTTTCCGCCCTGAACCCCCACGTGCAGATCAACCCGGTGCGCCTGGCGCTGGACAGCGCCAACGCCGGCGACCTGGTGGCCAGCGCCGACCTGGTGCTGGACGGCACCGACGACTTCGCCACCCGCTTTGCGGTCAACGCCGCCTGCGTGGCGCACGGCAAGTCGCTGGTCTCCGGCGCCATCGGCCGCTGGACCGGCCAGGTCGGCGTGTTCAAAGGCCAGCCCTGCTATCGCTGCCTGGTGCCCGACATCCCCCCGGACGCCGAGACCTGCGCCGCCGTCGGCGTCATCGGCGCCCTGGCCGGCGTCATCGGCTCCATGATGGCGCTGGAGGCGATCAAGGTCATCACCGGGGCGGGGGAGCCGCTGGAGGGGCGGCTGCTGATCTATGACGGCCTGGCGGCGGAGACGCGGACGGTGCGGATTGGAGCGGATCCGGGGTGTGCGGTGTGTGGTGAGGGGCATTCCTGAGACTGCTCGGCATGTCCTGATAGCTCAGATGGTAGATGGCTGAGGAGGCTCCCAGGCGACTCTCGCAAGGTCTGTTCTACGCAGCCCGCCACCTGGGATAGATTGCCGCTTTTGTATTGACAATGTGGATACGCGGGGGCATGCTAAGAAATGGTCAAGGCCCAAGACATTTCCCGATCGCCCAGTCAGCAGACGGCGGTGGTTGAAAGTAGGGGCGCTATAAATCTGCGCATCGACGCGCAGACCCGCCAGATCATCGATGAGGCTGCCTCGCTGCTAGGCAAAACCCGCACCGAGTTCATGGTCGATAGCGCCCGCGCTCTGGCCATCGACACCTTGCTCGACCAGCGCCTGTTCGTGCTAGAGCCGGCGAGGTACGACGCCTTTGTCCAAGCCCTGGATAACCCGCCTGCGCCTGGTCCGAAGTTGCGGGCGCTGCTGCGGCGAACTCCGTCATGGGCAAGGTAGGTGAGGACGCCGCCAGGGTTCCTGCCAAGCTTTCGGCCCCCGCCCCACTCTCGGCAGATCACGACCTTTCGGCGTTCGACTGTGGCGTACCGGTCCTGAATGACTGGCTGAAACACCGGGCTTTGAAGAATGAGAGCCGCTTCTCGCGAACCTATGTCGTCTGCGACGGGAATGGCGTGGCGGCCTACTACTGCATTTCCGCAGGCGCAGTTGAACGCGCGGCCGCACCGGGCAAGTTGCGCCGCAACGCCCCGGACTCGATCCCGATCTCGATCATCGGCCGACTGGCTGTCAGCCAGGAGTATGCCGGCAAGGGCCTGGGCAGCGACCTCCTGGGCGACGCCCTTCGCCGTATTGCCTTGGCGTCCCAGACTATCGGCATAGGCGCGGTCCTGGTCCAGGCCAAGGACGACGACGCGAAGCGGTTCTATCTCTCCCGTGCGGAGTTCGAAGCCTATCCGGCGGACAGCCGAACCCTGTTCCTGCCAATCGAAACCATCGTCGCTTCTTTCAGCTGACAGGGGCAGGCTCATGGGTGAAGCGAAGCGTAGGCGGGCGCGTCGACCCCCAACCCACTCGACCTGACGCGCCAGGGCTGATCCCCTATATGCTGTACCTGCGTCGCCACAGCCCCCAGAGCCCATGCCCCCTCGCCTGAAGCCGACCCGCCTGGAATATGTCGTCGATGGGGTGCGGCTGCGGGCGCAGCTGTCGGCGGCGGCGCTGGATGCGGCCGGCGATGAGGCCGAGCAGCGCAGGCGCGCGCTGGAGATCCTGAAACAGGCCCTGTTTCGCGGCCGGATGATCGCCAAGGAGCGGCTGGAGAACGGGGCCGGCGGCATCGAGACGGCGCGGCTCCTGTCCGGCGTCACCGACGAGGTGGTCACCGCGCTCTATGACTTCACCACCGTCCACATGATCCGGGCGCGCAATCCCACCGAGGGCGAGCGCCTGTGCGTGATGGCGGTGGGGGGCTATGGGCGGGGCACGCTCGCGCCCTTCTCCGACCTCGATCTGCTGTTCCTGCGCCCCTACAAGCAGACCGCCCATGTGGAGAGCGTGATCGAGTTCATGCTCTATGCCCTGTGGGATCTGGGCTTCAAGGTGGGGCACGCCTCGCGCACGGTGGACGAGTGCGTCAAGCTTGCCCGGGAAGACTTCACCATCCGCACCTCGATCCTGGAGTCCCGGCGCCTGACCGGCGACGAGGCCCTGGCCCAGGAGCTGAAGACCCGGTTCCGCAACGAGGTGGTCAAGGGCACCGGGGCGGAGTTCGTCGCCGCCAAGCTCAAGGAGCGCGATGAGCGCCAGGCTCGCGCCGGCGCCAGCCGCTACATGGTCGAGCCCAATGTGAAGGAGGGCAAGGGGGGCCTGCGCGACCTCAACACGCTCTTCTGGATCGCCGAATATCTGAACCCGTCCCAGCCGGTGGACGGAGTGCCGCAGCTGGAGATGTTCGAGGGCCGGGAGGTCCGGGCCTTCATCCGGGCCTTTGATTTCCTGTGGGCCGTGCGGGCCCACCTGCATTTCGCCACCGGCCGCCCCGAAGAGCGCCTGACCTTCGACCTGCAGCCGGAGATCGCCCAGCGCATGGGCTATGGCGACCGGGCCGACAATCCGGCCGTCGAGCGCTTCATGCGGCGCTACTTCCTGATCGCCAAGGAGGTGGGCGCGCTCACCCGCGTCTTCGCCGCCAAGCTGGAGGCCGAGCGGGTCAAGTCCGCGCCCAAGGGGATTTC
>DJWR01000097.1:3796-5345 GCA_002441055.1 Caulobacteraceae bacterium UBA6225
ATCGGCCTGATCAGCTCGAAGATGCGGCGCGACCCCAAGGCGGCGAAGATCTTCCTCGACATCCTGGCTGGGGGCCGCGATCCGCAGCGGACCCTGACGCTCATGACCGAGGCCGGCGTCCTGGGCCGCTACATCCCGGAGTTTGGCCGCATCGTCGCCCAGATGCAGTTCAACATGTACCACTCCTATACGGTGGACGAGCACACCCTGCGGGCGGTGGGCGTGATCGCCGACATCGCCGCTGGCCGGATGGCCGACGAGCATCCCCTATCCACCTCCCTGATGCCGCAGATCCAGGAGAAGGACGTCCTGTTCCTGGCCATGCTGCTGCACGACACCGGCAAGGGCGGCCTGGCCGGTGGCCAGGAGAAGGCCGGCGCGCGCTCAGCCCGCGCCGCCTGCGAGCGCCTGGGCCTGCCGCGCGCCCGCATCGACCTCGTCGCCTGGCTGGTGGAGCATCACCTGGAGATGAGCGACTACGCCCAGAAGCGCGACATCTCCGATCCCCGCACCGTGGCCGACTTCGTGCGCATGGTGCAGACGCCCGAGCGCCTGCGTCTCTTGCTGGTGCTGACTGTGGCCGATATCCGCGCCGTGGGGCCGGGCGTCTGGAACGGCTGGAAGGGCCAGCTGCTGCGCGACCTCTATGCGTCCGCCTCAGCGGTGTTCCGCGGTGGGCGGGCCAATGACGCCGTGGCCGTGGTGCGCCAGCGCCAGGCCTTCGCCGCCGCCGAGATCCGCGCCCGCCTGGCCGAGGCCGATCCCGCCGCCGTGGCCTGGGGCGAGGCCATGGAGGACGCCTATTTCACGGGCTTTGGCCAGGACGAGATCGCCATCCATGCGGCGGTGTCCCAGCGGGCCCATGCCGAGGGCGCCGCGGCCATGGGCTATGTGCGCGAGGACCTGAACGCCGCCGAGCTGGTGGTCGCCGCCAAGGACCGGACCCGCCTGTTCGCCGACCTGACCCGGGCCATCACCGCGTCTGGCGCCAGCGTGCTGGGCGCCCGGGTCTTCACCTCCCGCCAGGGCCAGGCGCTGGACGTCTTCTATCTGCAGGACATCACCGGCCAGCCCTTCGGCCACGACAACCCGTCCGCCCTGCCCCGCCTGGCCGAGGCCCTGGAAGCCGCCGCCCGGGGCGAGCTTCCGACGGGCGAGCCCCCCCGAGCCGGGGCCGAGGCGCGCACCGCGGCCTTCGCCATCAAGTCCACGGTGCTGATCGACAACGAGGCCTCAGAGAACGCCACCATTGTCGAGGCCTCGGGCCGCGACCGTCCGGGCCTGCTGACGGCGCTCGCCAATACGCTCGCAGATGCGGGCCTCTCCATCACCTCGGCCCATATAGATTCCTATGGGGAGCGGGCGGTGGACGCCTTCTATGTCACCGACGCCGCCGGCTGGAAGGTGACCCAGACCAAGGCGCTGAACCCCTTGAAGACCGCCCTGCTGGCCGCCCTCAACGAGGGCGACGCCGCCCGCATCCGCAAGAACGCCCGCCTGCAACGGGCCCGGGCCAGCGTCGCCCGCTAGGAAGCGTTGACATTCAGGG
>DJWR01000099.1 GCA_002441055.1 Caulobacteraceae bacterium UBA6225
ACGGGCAGGGGGGCTCGCTGGTGGCCATCTCGTCCCTGTCGGTCCTGGACGGGGCGGCGCGCAACCAGGCCTATGCGGCCACCAAGGGGGCCCTGATCCCCATGGTCCGGGCCATCGCCGTGGAGCATGCGCGCTATGGGGTGCGGGCCAATGTGATCCTGCCGGGCTGGGTCGCCACCGACATGACGGCTGCCGCCCAGGACAATGACAAGTTCAATGAGAACGTCATCAAACGGGTGCCCATGCGCCGCTGGGGGGAGCCTTCGGACTTCGGCGGCATGGCGGTCTATCTGGCCTCGGACGCCTCGCGCTTCCACACCGGCGACTCCTTCCTGATCGACGGCGGCTACGGGGTTTTCTGACTGACGCAGGGTCAGTGTTTGCGGCGGGGGCGCGCGGCGCCATGGTGGGGGCAATCAGAACACCACGGGAGACGACGCCATGACCCTGCACACGCCGCTTTGCGATCTGTTGAAGGTGCAGCATCCGATCATGCAGGCGGGCATGGGCGGTGTGGCCTATGCCGAGCTGGTGGCCGCCGTCTGTGAGGCCGGGGGCTATGGGGTGCTGGGCATGGCCGGCCGCTCGCCGGACTTCATCCGCGAGGAGATGCGCAAGGTCCGCAAGCTGACTGACAGGCCCTTCGGCGTCGACCTGCTGGCCGCCTCGCCCGAGAGCCTGACGGCCTCGGTGGAGATCATCATCGCCGAGGGGGCCTCGTCCTTCATCGCAGGCCTGGGCGTACCCATGCCGATCATGGAGAAGCTGAAGGCCGCCGGCCTCAAGGTCATGGTGGTCTGCGGGGCGGTGAAGCATGCGGTCAAGGCCGAGCAGGCCGGCTGCGACGCCGTCATCTGCCAGGGCGGGGAGGGCGGGGGCCATACGGGCCTGGTCGGCACCCTGCCGCTGGTCGCCCAGGCCGTAGAGGCGGTGAAGATCCCGGTGGTCGCCGCCGGCGGCATTTCCGATGGCCGGGGCCTGGCCGCGGCCCTGGCGCTGGGCGCCCAAGGGGTGTGGATCGGCACCCGGTTCATCGCCTCGACCGAGGCCCATGCGGGCCAGGCCTACCGCGAGGCCGTCGTGTCCGCCCAGGACGTCGATACGGTCCGCACTCGCTGCTATTCGGGCAAGCCCATGCGGGTGATGAACAACCCCTATGTGGCTGATTGGGAGACCCGGCCCCAGGAGATCCAACCCTTCCCCCTGCAGGCCATGCACTCGACCCAGACCGGGGTGATGGGGGGCATCGGCGGGCAGATCGAGGGCCTGGACCCCGACCGCTCCTGCTTCGCCATGGGCCAGTCGGCGGGTGGCGTCCACGACATCAAGCCGGCCGCCCAGATCGTCGCCGAAATGGTCGCCGAGGCTGAGGCCGCCATCGACCGCGTGGCGCGCTTGCGGGGTCTGGTCCCGGCCTGACGCGGCCTGGCTTCAGAGCGCCCCGAGGAAGCCCTCGGGGTCGTTGGCGAGGCCCGCAAAGGCGCCCAGGCAACGCTGCCAGACGGCGACATGCTCGCGCAGGTCCCCCTCGGTCTGGGTGTCGGCGAGCAGCAGGCCGTAGCGGATATCGGCCTGCTCGCCGCGCATCACCGCGCGGCAAAGCATGTCGCGGCTGTTAAAGGCGTTCAGGTGCTCCAGGGTCATGGCGCGCTTGTCGACGCTGGCGGTGAAGCCGAGCGCGCGGCAGGCCTGACCCGCCTCGTCGCAACCGATGAACTCGGCCCCGAAGATACCCCCTGGGGTCACCACATTGAGGCGGACCTGACCGCCCTCGCGGCCGTCCATCTCGCCGCGGGCGCCCATGGCGTCCAGCACAGCGATCAGGGTGCTGGGGTCGCGGGCTTGGCTTTGCGCCTGGGCGGCGCCGGCGGCCAGGGTCAGGGCCAGGCTGATGGCCAGGGTCGTTGCAAAGCGACGTCGAACCATGATCTCGTCCCCCAAAATCCTCTGCTGATCCGCTAGCAGAACTGGAAGTCCTGCGCGAGCATTCGCCCCTGAGGCGCGCGCCCGTGACAAGGCGGGCCCTGGCCCCATAGACTGCCTCCATGCGTCTCGCCGCCCTGATCCTCGCCCTGTCGCTTTCGGCCCTGGCCCTGCCGGCCCAGGCGCAGGAGCGCACGCCGGCCCAGCGCCAGACCCTGGCCGACATCGCCTATGTGTTGGGCGAGAGCCACGCCCTGCGGCAGGCCTGCGAAGGCGCCTATGACCAGTACTGGCGCGATCGCATGATGCGGGTGACCGACACCGAGGCGCCTGACGCGACCCTGGATCGTCGTCTGAAGGAGTCGTTCAATTCCGGCTTCGCCAGCCGCCGGGCTGAATTTCCCGAATGCAGCCGCGCCAGCCGTATCGCCGAAGCCGCAGCCGCCCGCCGGGGTCAGGCGCTGGCCGCCTCCCTGGCCGCCGTCCGCCACCGGGTCGACCCCCGGGAGGCCGAGGCCCGCCGCAAGGCCCTGGAGATGGAGGCGATGGAGCAGGACCTGTCCCTCCGACCGTGAGGTCCTGTCTCGCCTCTGGCGCGACCCACCTTGACAGAACCTGTTGGGCTCCCAATTTGGCGGCTGCGGGCCGGGCCCCTCTGACAGTCATGGTGACTGTGATGTCGGACCGCATCGAGGGTGCTCGATGACTGGGCTCGGACCGACTTCATCGCATTGTGCGCTTGATCGCGTTGTCCGCCCCCCTGTCCGTGTGAGCGCCAGACGTGCAATCGGGCCTTTGGGCCCGCATGGAGACATCCGATCCCGATGATTATCGCCCTGCTCATTCTTGGCGGATTGATCCTGCTCGCCGTGGGCGGTGAGTCCCTGGTCCGGGGCGCTGTGGGCGTGGCCCGCACCCTGGGGGTCTCCCCCCTGCTGACCGGCCTGGTGATCGTGGGCTTTGGCACCTCGACCCCGGAACTGGTCACCAGTCTGATGGCGGCGCTTCAGCAGTCCCCCGGCATCGCGGTGGGCAATGTGATGGGCTCCAACATCGCCAACATCCTGCTGATTCTGGGGGTGACGGCGGTCATCTCGCCCATCCTGATCCGGCCATCGGCGATCCGCCGGGACATGGTTGTGCTCGGCCTGTCCTCAGCCGCGGCCCTCCTGGCCGTGCTGGCAGGCTTTATCGACCGGTGGTTTGGCGGCCTGCTGGTGGCCGCCCTGATCGCCTATGTGGGCTACGCCTATGTCCGTGAGCGGGGTCGGATGGCGGCCGAAGACGCCGCCTCGGACGTCGAGCGACCGCGGGCCGAACTGCTGGTGATTGGCAAGTTTCTACTGATGGCGGTGGCCGGCATCGCGCTTACGGTTCTGGGCGCCCGGCTTCTGGTCAGCGGGGCCATTGATCTGGCCGAGGGCTTCGGCGTCTCCCAGACGGTCATTGGGCTGACCATCGTGGCCGTGGGGACCTCCCTGCCGGAACTGGTTGCCTGTGTGGTCGCCGCCCTGCGCCGCCACTCTGACGTGGCGGTGGGCAATGTGATCGGCTCGAACATCTACAACGTGTTCGGCGTTCTCGGCGTCACGGCCATGGTGCATCCCATCCGGATCCCGCCGGAGATCGCCAGCCTGGACATCTGGGTTCTGCTGGGCGCCACGGGCCTGCTGGCGGTGTTCTTGCGCACGGGCGGCGGCCTGCAGCGGCTGGAGGGCGCGGCCTTCCTGATCGCGTATGGCGCCTATGCTGGCTACCTGGCGCTGAGTTGATCAGACCCTGGCGGCCTGGGCCTCGCGCAGGCCTTGGCCCGCCAGGGCGTCGGCCCGCTCGTTCAGGACATGACCGGCATGGCCCTTGACCCATCGCCAGTCCACCTGATGGCGCAGGCGCGCCTCATCCAGGCGCATCCAGAGGTCGGCGTTCTTCACCGGCGCCTTGGCGGCGGTCTTCCAGCCCCGGGCCTTCCAGCCGGGCAGCCACTCGGTGATGCCCTTCATCACGTACTGGCTGTCGGTGTGCAGCTCCACATGGCAGGGACGGTTCAGCGTCTCCAGGGCCTGGATGGCGGCCATCATCTCCATACGGTTGTTGGTGGTGTCCGGCTCCCCACCGCAGATTTCCTTTTCCTTGTCCCCATAGATCAGGATCGCCCCCCAGCCGCCGGGGCCGGGATTGCCGCTGCAGGCGCCGTCGGTGAACACCGTGACCTTGGGCGTCACGATCCTTCTCCGAACAGCACGAGGTCGGCGGCGCTGCGGTGGACGGCCAGCTTGCGCTCGTACTCCAGCGGATCCTTGGGGCGCACCAGGGCGCCGGCCGGCGTCGCCCCCCAGTCATTCAGCCGGGTCAGGAAAAAGCGCATGGCCGCCCCATGGGCCAGGATCGGCAGGGCGGCCCGCTCTGCGTCGCTCAAGGGGCGGTGGGCCTCATAGCCGGCCAGAAGAGCCCGGGCGCTGGTGATGTTGAAGCTGCCGTCGGCCTCGAAGCACCAGGCGTTCAGCGCGACGGCGATGTCATAGGCGAGCGCATCGACGCAGGCGAAATAGAAGTCGATGGCCGCGGCGAACCGGTCGCCCTGGAAAAAGACGTTGTCCGGAAAATAGTCGGCATGGATGACGCCCTTCGGCAGGTCCGCGGGCCAGCTCGCCGCGAGATGGTCGAGGTCTGCTGCGATCGTGGCGGCCAGCCCGGGCTTCAGGTCCTCTGCGGCCTTTGTCAGCCCCGCAAACAGCGGCGCCCAGGCCGTCTGACCCAGATCATTGGCCCGGCTCATGGGAAAGCCCTCGGCCGCCAGATGCAGCCGCGCCAGGCCTGCGCCGGCTTCCCGACACTGGGTCGCGCTGGGGCGGCGGACCGATAGACCCGACATGAAGCTGACGATGGCCGCGGGCTTGCCGCGCACCATCTGGATCAGCTCGCCATCCCGGCCAGGCATGGGGGTGGCGCAGGGGTAGTCATGATCGGCCAGCCAGCGCATCAGACCCAGGAAGAAGGGCAGGTCCTCAGGGTTCACCCGCCGCTCATAGATGGTCAGGATGAACCGGGCCCGATCGGTCTCCAGCAGGAAGTTGGAGTTCTCCACCCCTTCGGCGATGCCCTTGAAGGTCTGCGCTTGGCCCAAGTCATAGCGGGCGAGCAGTTGCGCGAGTTCTTCGTCTGAGATGTCGGTATAGACGGCCATGGGCCGGGCATGGGCGAGGCCGCTGGCGCGGTCAAGACGTCCTGTGAACCCTGTGGTAGTTTCGCGACGCAGGAGATTGAACATGGTCGCACTTAGGGTCACGAAGGTTGGCGACGACCTCGCTGTTGTCCTCACCGAAGAACTGCGAGACGCCCTTGGCGTCGTTGACGGCGGGACCCTCTATGCTGAGGCCGGCGAGGCTGGTGAGTTCACGCTGGTGGGTCGTGATATGTCATTCGAAGGTCGTCGCACACGGGGACGCCTCTTCATCTCGAGATACAAAAGGACCCTCGAGGCTTTGGCCAAATAGGCGGCCTTGGTGGAGCCTTTCTGGCTGGATCTGGATTTGATCCTGGCTCTCTATGACGATGTCGTGGAGGCGTCCGGCGGCGTGAGAGGCCTGCGCGACGAAGGTCTTCTTGTTTCAGCTCTAAACCGACCCCTGGACCGATTTCACTATGACGGGTGTCGGGATTTGATTGAGCTGGCGGCCACCTATGCGACAGCGATCTCCGGCAACCATCCATTCGTCGATGGCAACAAGCGGATCGCCTTTGTCGCGATGGGGCAATTCCTCGAGGATAACGGCCTGCGCCTTGTGGCCGAAGAGGGTGATGCGACAGGCACGATGTTCGCTGTGGCGAGCGGAACGATGGATCTGGAAACGCTCGTGGCTTGGCTCAGACACGTCGTTCAGATCGCCTAGCGTGCCCAGATGGCTCCAGTATTGACGATCACGCCTCAGCTTCACTGAGCAACCGGGGCAGCTTGAAGGTCACGGCCTCGCGGGCGGCTTCCTCCATCTCAATGGTCAGGTCGAAGCGTTCGGCCAAGCGGTTGATCACGCCCTGAACCAGGTCTTCCGGCGCTGAAGCACCAGCGGTGACGCCGACGGTGCGGACGCCGTCGAGCCAGGCGAAGTCCAGGGCCTGGGCGTCATCGATCAGGTGGGCGGGGCGGCCGGCCCGGGCCCCGACCTCGGCCAGGCGCACCGAATTGGACGAATTGGCCGAGCCGATCACCAGCAGCAGGTCAGCCCGGGTCGAGACCGACTTCACCGCCTCCTGGCGATTGGTGGTGGCGTAGCAGATGTCCTCCTTGTGGGGGGCGGCCATCAGGGGGAAGCGGGCGCGCAGGGCGCCGACGATGCCGGCCGTGTCGTCCACCGACAGGGTCGTCTGGGTGGCGAAGGCGAGATTGGCGGGATCCTTGGGCGTGAAGGCCTGGGCGTCCTCAACCGTCTCGATCAGGGTGACGGCGCCGTCGGGCAGCTGGCCCATGGTGCCGATCACTTCGGGGTGGCCGGCGTGGCCGATCAGTACAATCTCCTTGCCAGCCTCATAGTGCCGCTGGGCCTCCACATGGACCTTGGAGACCAGGGGGCAGGTGGCGTCGAGATAGAGCATCTGCCGGCGGCCGGCCTCGGCCGGCACCGACTTGGGCACGCCGTGGGCGGAAAAGACCACCGGCCGGTCGTCGGGGCATTCGTCCAGCTCCTCGACGAAGATGGCGCCCAGGTTGCGAAGCCGCTCGACCACATGACGGTTGTGGACGATCTCATGGCGCACATAGACCGGCGCCCCGAATTTCTCGATGGCTCGCTCGACGATCTGGATGGCTCGATCGACCCCGGCGCAGAAGCCCCGGGGGGCGGCCAGCAGGACGGTGAGGGGTGGGTGCGCGGGGGAGGCGATCATGGGTGGAAATCTAAGGGTTCTGCGCCCACGCCGCCAGCCGCGTTGCGGCCTCAATCGAGAACCATTAGTAGAGGCATCTCATGCGCGGTCCCCCCGCGCCGACAGAGTTGGACGTTTTATGCGCCGTTCCCTGCTATCGGTCCTCGCCCTGGCGCTCGCCGTCACCTCGTTCCCCTTGGAGAGCGCGGCTCAGAATCGACGCGGCCAGGAGGCCGATGGTCAGGAGGAGGCCGCCGACCGCCGCCGCCGCGAGTCCGAATGGGGCGACCGCCAGGCGCCCCTGCCGCAGCTGCGAAACGCCGGCCCGTGCCCCTTCGCCAAGGTGCTCTATGACGCCGGCCGCTATGTGGAATTCGAGGGTGGTCGCGAGGCCTCGGCCGCTGTTGGATTCTCCGGCGAAATCCAGGGGATTTCCGCCGGTTGCTCCTATGAGGACGATGAGCCGATCCAGGTGGCCATGGAGGTTCTGTTTGAACTCGGCCGCGGCCCGACCGCGCAGGGTTCGCAGAAGACCTATCGCTACTGGGTGGCGGTGACCAAGCGGAACGACGCAGTCATCGCCAAAGAGTATTTCGACCTGCCGGTGTCCTTCTCCCCGGGTGAGGACCGCACCTATGTGCGCCAGATGCTTGAGGGCATCGTCATCCCGCGGGCGCAGCTGACCACCAGCGGGGCCAATTTCGAGATCCTGGTGGGCTTCGACGTCACCCCGCAGATGGCCGAGTTCAACCGCGCCGGTAAGCGCTTCCGTATCGATGTCGTGACCGACGTCGCCACTGGGACCGCCCAAGCCAATCCATGACCGATCTGAAGCGGGGTCTTACGGAGGCGGTTTCGGCCGCCTTCGCCTCTGCGGGGCTGTCGGCCGAGCTTGGCCGCGTCACCCCGTCCGACCGGCCCGACCTGGCCGATTTTCAGTGCAATGGCGCGCTCGCCGCCGCCAAGCAGGCGCGCCGCGACCCGCGTGAGATCGCCGCCGGCGTCGTGGCTGAACTGACCAAGGATCCGCGCCTGGCCTCGGTGGAGATCGCCGGCCTCGGCTTCATCAATATGCGCGTGGCGCCAGACGCCCTGTCGGCCCGGGCCAATGAAATCGCTGCAGATCCACGTCTGGGCGCCGGCGTGGTGGCCGAGCCGCGGCGGATCCTGGTGGACTATGGCGGTCCCAATGTGGCCAAGCCGATGCATGTGGGCCATCTGCGCTCGTCCATCATCGGCGAGGCGATCAAGCGGCTCTACCGGTTCCGGGGCGATGAAGTGGTCGGCGACGCCCATTTCGGCGACTGGGGCTACCAGATGGGCCTGCTGATCGGCGCGGTCTGCGACGAGGATCCCTTCGTCGCCAAGCTGGTCGAACAGGTCAACGCGCGGTCCACGCCGCTCACGCCCGATGATGAGGCCCAGGCCTTCGCCGCCCTGGACGAACGGATCAGCCTGGCTGATCTCGACCGGCTCTATCCGGCCGCGGCGGCCAAGGGCAAGGAAGACCCCGACTATCGCGACCGGGCCCGGAAGCTGACGGCCGAGCTGCAGGCGCACAATCGGGGCTATCACCTGCTGTGGCGGCACTTCGCCCGGGTGACCCAGGTGGCTCTCGCCCGGGACTTCCACGCCATCGGCGTGGATTTCGACCTCTGGAAGGGGGAGAGCGACGCCGACCCCCTGATCCCGGACATGGTCAAGGACCTGGAGGCCAAGGCCCTGCTGGTCGATGACCAGGGCGCGCGCATCATCCGGGTGAACCGCCAAGGGGACAAGCGCGAGCTGCCGCCCCTGCTGGTGGTGTCGTCCGAGGGCTCGGCCATGTACGGCACCACGGACCTGGCCACCATCCTGGACCGCAAACAGAGCTTTGATCCCCACCACGTTCTCTATGTGGTGGACCAGCGGCAGGCCGATCACTTCGAGATCGTCTTCCGCGCGGCCTATCTCGCCGGCTACGCCCCAGAGGGCGGCCTGGAGCATATCGGCTTCGGCACCATGAACGGGACCGATGGCAAACCGTTCAAGACCCGCGAAGGGGGCGTGCTCAAGCTGCACGACCTGATCGAGATGACCCGCGACAAGGCCCGCGAGCGGCTGAAGGAGGCCGATCTCGGCGGCGGGCTCGATGCGGAGACCTTCGAAGACACAGCCCACAAGGTCGCCGTGGCGGCGCTGAAGTTCGCCGATCTGCAGAACTTCCGCGGCACATCTTACGTCTTCGACCTGGACCGCTTCACCAGCTTCGAGGGCAAGACCGGCCCCTACCTGCTCTATCAGGCCGTCCGGGTGAAATCGGTGCTGCGCAAGGCCGCCGACGAGGGGGCTGAAGCCGGCGAGATCGTCGTCGCCGAGCCGGCCGAACGGGAGCTGGCCCTGCTGCTGGACGCCTTCGACCATGCCCTGGCCGAGGCCTATGAGCGCAAGGCGCCGAACTTCATCGCCGACCATGCCTATAAGCTCGCCCAGGCCTTCTCTCGCTTCTATGCGGCCTGCCCGATTCTGATCGCCGAGCCGCCGGTCAAGGCCTCGCGTCTGGCCCTCGCCTCGGCGACCTTGCGCCAGCTTGAGCTGGCCCTGGATCTCCTGGGTATCGCGATCCCCGAACGCATGTAGGCTCGAGCCTCCACGAAGGGGGCCGCATGAAGTTCTGGTTGCTGACCTATGTGGGCGCCGCGCTCGCCGAGATCGCGGGCTGTTTCGCCTTCTGGGCCTGGCTGCGTCAGGGACAGAGTATCCTGTGGCTTATACCCGGGATGGCGGCGCTGGCCCTGTTCGCCTGGCTGCTTACCCTCGCCGATGTCGAGCATGCCGGCCGCACCTACGCGGCCTATGGCGGGGTCTATATCGCCTCGGCGCTTGCTTGGCTTTGGGCGGTGGAGGGGGTGCGGCCAGACCGCTGGGACATGGTCGGCCTGCTGGTCTGCCTGATCGGCGCGGCCATCATACTGTTTGGACCGCGTCAGCCCGTCGTCTGAGGCCGTTGACAGGGATCTATATTTCTATAATCATAGAAATATAGAAACTAAGGAGCCTGTCCATGAAGCGTCTGCATGTCCACGTCTCGGTCGAAGATCTCGACCGCTCCATC
>DJWR01000197.1:0-5575 GCA_002441055.1 Caulobacteraceae bacterium UBA6225
CTCCATGGAGGCCTTCAAGAAGGCCTTTGAGGCCGCCGGCGCCCAGCGGTTCGGCTCCGGCTGGGCGTGGCTGGTCTGGGATGGTGAGAAGCTGGCCGTCGGCTCGACACCCAACCAGGATAATCCGCTGATGGATGACGCAACGCTCAAGGGCGCGCCCATCATCGCCAACGACGTGTGGGAGCACGCCTACTATCTGAAGCACCAGAACAACCGCGGCGGCTATCTGAACGCCTGGTGGGGGGTTCTGAACTGGAACGAGGCCAACCGTCTGTTCGACGCGGCCCGGTCCTAAATCTCAGATCGGATCAGATCAGGCCTGAGCCAAGCCCAGGCCTGATTTGCGTCTGACGCTGTCAGGGGGCCGGAGATGCGCCTTGATCCGGGACGGTCGGGTTTTCCGGCGGATCGTTGAGCGGCGGCAGATGGCCCGCCACCAGATCCTCCCGCTCGGCGACGCGCACCGCGCGACGCACATTGAGCCGCAGCAGGAGTTCAGCCGCCGGCCAACGCTGGCGCACCTCCTCCAGGCGACCGCTCAGATCATCAGCCATGACGTTCTCGGTCTCGCCTGCATAGAGCAGTCGGACCTCTGCGCCCTGGCCCGTCTCGGCGATGATATAGTTCGCCCCTGCGGTTGGCGGGATGCGATCATCCTCCAGGGCGGTGTACCGGTAATTGGCGCCGGATTTACCGACGAAATCGAGTTGGCGGGCCAACACAACGCTCCCAGCCTTGAATACGCTTTCCATAGGTCGGCGGGCGACCCGTCGACATCCCCTCTCTACACGGTCAAATTGGGCGAAAGCGAGACGCCATTCGCAGCCAAGCTCGGGAAATTCCACAGTTTTGGCTTCCGGGAACAACCTGCGCCATAAGGCGTTCCGACCAGATCCCCGGCTCTGCTAGGATTTCGTTTGGGCGGAGTGCTTTGAGTCCGCCGTGAGTTTGGAGCCGCCCCATTTCCCAGCTTCCCCCCAGTGGCGACGTGCCCGCGGCCTTTGAGGTCCTCGGCGACGGGGACGCCCGGACGGTCCGGCTGACCGGGGACTGGACGCTCACCGCGCTCAACCGGGAGGGCCGACGCCTGGGCGCGGCGCTGCGGGACGCGCCGGTGAGCCGCTATGACCTCACCGCGGTGGGCCGGCTCGACACGGCGGGCGCCTTCGCCCTGATCCGCGCGGCCGGCGGCAAACTCGATCTGGATAAAGTTGACGCCAGGCCCGAAAACCAGCGACTGATCGAACTGGTGGCCGAGGCCGCCGCCAAGCGCGAAACCCCCAGGCGTGAGCCCCGCGGCTGGCACGAAATGACTGTGCGGATCGGCAAGGGCGTCGTCGGCACGGGCTATGACGCCTTTGACACCCTGGTCTTCGCCGGTCACCTGCTGATCGTGCTGGGCAAGAGCGCGATCAACCCCCTTCGCATCCGCTGGGCCTCGGTCTTTTCGTTGGCCGAGCGGGCCGGTCTGGACGCGATCCCCATTGTGGCGGTCACCTCCTTCTTCATCGGCGCGGTCGTGGGCCTGCTCGGCGCCAACATGCTGCGGGAGTTCGGCGCCCAGGTGTTCGCCGTCGAGCTGATCGGCGTGGCGGTGCTGCGGGAATTCAACATCCTGATCACCGCCATCCTGCTGGCTGGCCGCTCCGCCTCCTCCTTCGCCGCCGAAATCGGTTCGATGAAGATGAACCAGGAGGTGGACGCCATGAAGGTGATGGGCGTCGATCCCTTCGAGGCCCTGGTCTTCCCCCGCTTCATGGCCCTGTTGGTGACCATTCCACTGCTGACCTTTGTGGCGACGCTGGCCGGGCTGTGCGGCGGCCTTGCGGTGACCTGGAGCGTGCTCGACATCGGGCCGAGCTTCTTCTTCCAGCGGATCCTGGAATATGTCGGCCCCACCCACTTCTGGGTGGGCCTGTCCAAGGCCCCGATCATGGCCATCGTCATCGCCGGTATCGGCTGCCGGCAGGGCATGGAGGTGGGCGGCGACGTGGAGTCCCTGGGCCGGCGGGTGACCGCGGCGGTGGTGCACGCCATCTTCGCCATCATCATGATCGATGCGGCCTTCGCCCTGCTCTATATGGAGCTGGACATTTGACCGACCTTGTCCCCCTTACCACGGCCCTGGCGGCTGACCCGGCGGACGACTTCGTGATCGAGGTGGCGGGCCTGCGCTCCCAGTTCGGCGACCATGTGGTGCATGAAGATCTGGACCTGAATGTGCGTCGCGGCGAAGTGGTCGCCGTGGTCGGCGGCTCTGGCTCGGGCAAGTCGGTCCTCCTGAACTCGATCATCGGCCTGAAGGTCCCCGAGGGCGGCACGGTGAAGGTTTTCGGGCAGGACGTCAGCCGCAGCCGCGCAGCCGCCGGGCTGGAGCGCCGCTGGGGGGTCCTGTTCCAGCATGGCGCCCTGTTCTCGAACCTTACGGTGCGCGAGAACATCGAAGCGCCCATGCGCGAGCACACGAAACTATCGGTCAAGGAGATGGAAGAGCTGGCCGACCTGAAGATCGCCCTGGTGGGCCTGCGCCCTGACGCCGGCGCCCTGAAGCCTTCGGAGCTCTCGGGTGGCATGCGCAAGCGCGCGGCCCTGGCCCGGGCCCTGGCGCTGGATCCCGACCTGCTGTTCCTGGACGAACCGACCGCCGGCCTTGACCCCATCGGGGCGGGCGCCTTTGACGAACTGATCCGCGATCTGTCCGATAGCCTCCGCCTGACGGTGTTCATGATCACCCACGACCTCGACAGCCTCTACACGATCACTGACCGCGTGGCGGTGATCGCCGACCGCAAGGTGGTGGCCGAGGCCCCGGTCACAGAGCTGGAATCCTCCGACCATCCCTGGATCCAGGAGTACTTCCTGGGCCCGCGGGGCCGCGCCGCCGCCAGAGCCACCGCCCAGGGGAGCCGGGCCTGACCATGGAAAAGAACGCCAACTACGCCCTGGTGGGGCTTTCGACCCTGATCCTCTTCGTGGGTCTTGTGATTTTCAGCATCTGGCTGGCGCGGGTCGCCTTCGCCCGGGACTACGATGTCTATGACATTTTGTTCCAGGGGCCCGTGCGTGGCCTGACCCAGGGCGGCGAAGTGCACTTCAACGGCATCAAGGTCGGCGAGGTTACCGACATCTCGCTGGACCGAACTAACCCCAGTCGCGTGATCTCCCGGGTGCGGGTCAATTCCGACGTGCCGATCCGGGTGGATTCCTACGCCACCCTGGAACCTCAGGGGATCACCGGCCTCAACTATGTCCAGATCACCGCCGGGACCTCCACACGGCCCCTGTTGAAGGAGGCCGCGCCAGAGGGAAAGATCCCGGTCATTCAGAGCCAGCGCAGCACGCTCGCCGACCTGCTGGAAGGCGGCGGCACCGTGCTGTCGCGAACCGTCGAGGCCCTGGACCGGGTCAATCGCGTCCTTTCCGACGAGAATATCCTCACCCTCGGGGCGGCGATTTCCGACGCCCAGGCTGTGACCGCCGAGCTGCGAGAACGGCGGGCGATCATCGCCGACGCCCAGGTCGCCCTGCAGAATATCGGCGAGGCGGCGGCGGAAGCCCGCGCCCTGGCCGCCTCGACCCGGGACATCGTCGACACTGACGGCAAGGCGGCCATGGCCAGTCTGAGCGATGCGGCCACCGAGACCGAGGCCGCCGCGGCCGATCTCCGCCGTATGCTGGCCTCCCTGGAAGGTCCCACATCAGACTTCGCCACCTATGGCCTGCCCCAGATCACCCAGGCGGCCGAAAGCCTGCAGGAAACCGCCGAATCCCTGTCGCGCCTGACCGATGAGGTGAGCGCCAATCCCCGCGGCGTTATCGGCAAGGGTCCGGCCAAGGAAATCGAGGTGAAGCCATGATCGCCGCTCTACGTCTCTTCACCCTGTCGGCCGCCGCCCTGGTCTTGTCGGCCTGTGTTTCACTCCTGCCCGAGGCCGAGCCGTCGCAGCTCTACCGACTTGAGGCCCAGATTGACCCCAGGGAGACGCCCGCCGGGTCCGCCTCGACCTTTGGCCTGATCTTACCCAACACGGGCTTCACCCGGGCGGCCAGCGGCGATCGGATCCTGACCATCACGGGGAATGAGGTGGCCTATATCGCCGAGGCTCGCTGGGTGGCGCCGGCCGAGGACCTGGTTCAGGAGGCCGTAGAGCGCGCCTTTGACGCCAATCCAGGCCCAGCCCGGCTGGTGACCCGTGGCGAGCTGCGGAGCGCCGAGCGCGTGCTGCGCCTGGATATGCGCCGCTTCGAGGTCGTCTACGACCAGGGCCAGAGGTCTGCCCCTGTGGTCGTGGTCCGTCTGCGCGCCACCCTGGTCAGTCGCGCGGACCGCACCCTTGTCGATGAGCAGGTGTTCGAGGCTCAGATCCGCGCCGGCGACAACCGGGTCAGCGCCATCGTCTCAGCCTTCGAAGCCGCGACAAGCCAGGTGCTGACCGAGCTGGTCACGTGGTCGAACCAGGTCGGCGCGCCGGAGGCCTGACGGACCCGCGGCGCCCGCCCCGCGGTTTAGTCCTCCAGACCGTGCTGCCGCTTGGCGGCGGTGACGGTGTTCTGCAACAGGCAGGCCACCGTCATCAGGCCCACGCCCCCCGGCACCGGGGTGATGGCGCCGGCCACCTCGCGGGCCTCCTTGAAGGCCACATCGCCCACCAGCTTGGTCTTGCCGGCCGCGGCCTTTTCCGGATTGTCGAAGGGCACCCGGTTGATGCCCACATCGATGACCGTGGCCCCAGGCTTGATCCAGTCGCCCCGGATCATCTGCGGCCGACCCACCGCGGCCACCAGAATATCAGCCTGGCGACAGACAGCGGCCAGATCCCGGGTGCGGGAATGGGCGATCGTGACGGTGCAATCGGCCTGCAGCAGCAGCTGGGCTACGGGCCGCCCCACCAGGACGGAACGCCCGACCACCACGGCGGTCTTGCCTGAGAGATCGCCCAGGGTCTCCCGCAACATGATCATGCAACCCAGCGGGGTGCAGGGGGTCAGGGCGGGCTCGCCGCTGGCCAGGCGGCCGGCGTTGACCACATGCAGGCCGTCTACGTCCTTGTCCGGATGGATGGCCGCCAGGGCTGCGCGCGTATCCAGGTGGGCCGGCAGGGGCAGTTGTAGCAGGATGCCGTGGACCCGGGGGTCCTCGTTCAGGCCGGCGATCAGCAGAAGCAGTTCGTCCAGTTGGGCGTCGCCGGGTAGGCGATGGGTGACCGAGTGCATGCCCACGGCCAGGGACTGCTCCCCCTTCGACTTCACATAGACCTGACTAGCCGGATCATCCCCGACCACGATCACCGCCAGACCCGGCTGCAGGCCGTGGTCCTTACGCAGACGGGCGACCTCCTCGGCGACACCGGCGCGGACGCGCTCGGCATAGACCTTGCCGTCGATGATCTGGGCCTGGGACATGACGACTCCTGCGCGCTCTGTGTGCGCCTGCCACTAAAGCGTGAACGTCATTCGCGCAACGCGCCGGGCGGCTGTACGGGCGGCTTCAACCCCGTCGCAACCAGCAGGCCAGCGCCCAGGCGTGGCTGTCACGGCTGAGCAGGCGCAGGGCGACCTCTGGAGGCCGCCAGAA
>DJWR01000197.1:5665-25551 GCA_002441055.1 Caulobacteraceae bacterium UBA6225
GGCTCCACCCGCACCAGGGCCACCTGCCCGTCCCGCAGACCGACGCCGAACGCCACTGGCCGGTCTGGATAGGGCCGGCCGGGTTCCGGGGCGCCAAACTGCGGAACGCTCGCCATCAATCGACTGAGAACAGGGCGTCGAAGGGATCGACCCGGCCGGCCTCGACATCAGCCACCTTCACAGGTCGCCAGCCCACCTGGGAGTCTGCGCTGTCACGCCAGGCCTCAACGATCAGATCGCGCAGCTCCGAAGCCCCGGCGCTGGTTCGGGTCAGCACGAAGGCGACGCCGCGGGGATCAGCGGGCGCAAAGGCGCCGGCCTTTTCCAGAGCATAGAAGGGCTCCACCTCGGCAAAGCCCGCCAGGATATAGTCCACCGTCCGCTCTTCGATGGGACAGTCGCAGAGCCTGAGCGGCGCCATGGCCCCCTTCAGCTCCGGCAAACCCAGATTGGCGCGGGTGAAATCACCCTCAAACAGGCCGTGGACCTTGGCGGTCGTATAGCCCTTGGGGTTCGGATAATCCGCGTTCCAGCCATTGTAGTGAACGGTCGTGTGCAAGGGCTGGGCGCCGTCGGCGACATAGTGCGACAACGCGCCGATCGTCGTCTTCAGCAGGCTCTCACGCAGGGCCCGGTCGGCGGCGTACCAGGCGCGACGGCCAGGATCGGTTTCCCGCGCCTCGGCGGCGACAAGCACCCGCCAATAGGCGAAGTCCAGGGTCAGCTGCTGATACTGATCGACAATGGAATACTGCAGGTAGCCGGCCTTCCAGCTATCGGCGCCCGCCGCCTGAAGCTGCGCCTCATAGGCTGCCCGGGTAGGCGCAATCGGGCTCTCAAACCTCGGCCCGCCCATCACGAGGCCAGCATCGTCGATGTCTACGAAGTGAGCCGAATCCCGGTTGCTGCCGTGAATCCGCCCTGCCCCCTTCGACCTGTCGGGCTCGCGGCTCAGTTCGCCGATCTGGCTGATGGCAGTGGGGTCGCACAGGAAGGCGGGGACCTCATCCGGCAGAGCCTCCATAGCCGCCACCCCGATGACCCGGTGGCCGTGACCGCCCCAGGCCAGGGCATGACTGGGCGCCCCAAGCGACAGGGCCGCCAGGACCAGGGGAAGCGCAGCGATCCGCATTGAGAAAGGCTCCTAGTCTTTTATCGGCAGGGCCGCTTCAACCCGCGCGATCCAGGCCTGAACCTTGGGATAGCGCGCCAGGTCGAAACCGCCCTCACCAGCCAGGCGGGTATAGGCCACCAGGGCGACATCGGCGAGACTGAGCTGGTCGCCCACAAGGAATTGTCCAGCCTCAAGACCGTCCTCGAGCCGCTGCAGGGCCGCCTCGCCCCTGGCCACCAGCTTGGGGTCCAAGTCAGCGACAGACCGCCCCTGATACACCACCTGGAACCTGGCCACGGCCACATAGGGCTCATGCGAATACTGTTCCCAGAACAGCCATTCTAGCATGCGGGCCCGGTCATAGGCGTCGGTCGGAATCAGGTCAGACCCCTCCGCCAGATACATGATGATGCCATTGGACTGGGCCAGCGGCCGGCCATCGGCCAGGACCACCACCGGGACCTGCCCGGCCGGGTTCAGCGCGCGAAACTCCGGGGTCTGGGTTTCCCCTTTCATGAGATCGATCTCGACCCAATCATAGTCGAGCCCCAGACGGTCGGCCGTCCATTTCACCTTCAGGCAGTTGCCAGAGATCGAGTCCCCGTAAATCTTCAGACGCATGTGGATTCCCCCGTCGACGCGCCGTCGTTGATAGCCGAGCCCCACCCGGCGCCAAGCCAGATCGACTCACAGCGCCGCAAGAAGACCTCAATTGAACGACTTGCGAGCCCGCGCCAGGGCGGCTACCCACGCTCCTACCAGCTTAACGACGTAGGATGACGCCGCCATGCGACGCCGCCTCGCCGCCCTGGCGGCTCTACCCTTTCTGGCCCTGGCTTCCAGTTCACAGGCCGCGACGGACGATCCGATCGGCGACCTGATTGTCGGCGCCATGACCGGTGGGATGCCTGGCACGCCGGCCTTCAAGCTGCGCGCGACCCTCTATCACGCCGGTGCGGCCGGCGTGGGCGCCCTGGACTCCCTGGGCTGCAAGGTGGTGGCCATGCGGACGGCGGCCATCGACAAGACCCTGATCCCCCGCCGCACCGTCCTGTTCATCCGGGAAACCGTCGGCCTGCCCATGCCCGACGGCGGCGTGCACGACGGCTACTGGTACGCCTCCGACGTGGGCGGCGCGATCAAAGGCGAGAAGATCGACCTCTATACCGGCCATGGACGCGCCTCCATGAAGCCGATGATGCCGCTCAACCTGTCGGAGCTGACGGTCACCAAGGTCGGCGAGTTCAAGGGCTGCCCCCCGGTCAAATAGGCCAGGGGACCGCGGCCTCAGGTCTCGACGAAGGCCTTTTCCAGGACGAAATCGCCGGGCTTGGCGATGGAGCCTTCCTCGAAGCCCCGTTCGACCAGCATGGCCTTCAGATCGGCCAGCACGGAGGGACCGCCGCACAGCATCAGCCGGTCCACAGCTGGATCCAGGGGCGGCACGCCCAGATCCTCAAACAGCTTGCCCGAGGCGATCAGGTCGGTGATCCGGCCCTGGGTCTTGAACGGCTCCCGCGTCACGGTGGGGTAGTAGCGCAGCTTGCCGCCAATGACCTCGGAGAGGATTTCATCCTTGGCCAGGTCTTCCTCGAACAACTCGCGATAGTTCAGGTCGGCCACATTGCGCACCGTGTGGGTGACGATGGCCTCATCGAACCGCTCATAGACTTCAGGGTCGCGGGCCAGCGAAAGCCAAGGCGCAAGGCCCGTGCCGGTGCCGAGCATATAGAGTCGCTTTCCAGGCTTCAGGCCGTCCAGCACCAGGGTGCCTGTGGGCTTGCGGCCGATCAGCACCTGATCGCCAACCTTGATCTTCTGCAGGCGCGAGGTCAGGGGGCCGTCGGGCACCTTGATGGAATAGAATTCCAGCTCCTCGTGCCAGGCGGGGCTGGCGATGGAATAGGCGCGCAGCAGCGGCTTGCCGTCCACCTCCAGGCCGACCATGACGAACTGGCCGCTGGAAAACCTCAGGGACGGGTCCCGGGTGGTGCGGAACGAGAACAGGCTGTCTGTCCAGTGCTGGACCCAGGTCACAGTCTCAAGGTGGAAGGCGCCGGCCTTCTTGGGGGCCGGGGCGGCCACGGTCACATCAGTCATCACTTCGTCTTTTCTGCTCGGCGAGGCTCAGATGTCGCCGCCGACATTGCCCGAGCCGCCGCTCACTGAAACGCCGGGCGCGCGGGCGACATGTATGCCGCATTCGCTCTTTTGCGAACCCTGCCAACGGCCAGCCCGAACGTCCTGGCCATCCTCCACCGGCGAGGTGCAGGGCCAGCAGCCGATGGACGGAAAGCCCTGCGCCACCAGGGGATGGGGCGGCAGGTCGTGGGCCACCACATAGGCGTCCAGGTCTTCCTTGCCCCAGTTGGCCAGGGGGTTGAACTTCACATGCGGCTCGGCCTCTTCGACCACGCGCAGGGCCAGCCGATCCCCCCCATGGAAGCGTTTGCGCCCGGTGATCCAGGCGTCGAACTCGCCCAGCGCCCGGTCCAGGGGCAGGACCTTGCGGATATGGCAGCAGCCGTCCACGTCGGTCTGCCAAAGCTTGGCCTGGGGATCGGCGACCGCCAGATCCTGATAGTGCGGACGCAGGTCGCGCACATCGGTCAGGCCCAGCCGGTTGGCCAGGCTCCGCCGGTAGTCCAGCGTCTGGCCAAACAACATGCCGGTGTCGAGGAACAGGACAGGGATGTCGCGACTGACCTGAGCGGCGAGGTGCAGCAGGACCGCCGACTCCGCGCCGAAGGACGACACCATCGCCAGCTTGTCGCCAAACTCCCGGTGAGCCGCGGCGATGATCTCCGTCGGCTCGGCCTGACGCAGCGTCTTGTCCAACCGATCGGCGACCGAAAGGTCGTCGGTGTGATCATAGGCCATCGTCACCTTCCCTCACGCTCCACATAGGCCGGCGTCCGCATATCGGCTGCGCGCTGATAGACGTGACGGTGGCGATGAACGGCGTGGGCCCAGTCCTGTGGGGTCGATCCGTCGGCCGGGACAAAGGCGTCAAAGCCGCAGCGGACCATGAAGCCAGCCTGTTCGCGCAGCACCTCGCCCACCGCGCGGACTTCGCCGCCAAACCCGAACCGCTGGCGCAGCAGACGGGCGGCGGTATAGCCGCGGCCGTCCCGGTACTTCGGAAAGGCCAACGCCACCACCGCGATCCTCGGCAGGTCGTAGGCCAGCGCCTCAACCTCCTCGGCGGGCTCAAGACGCACGCCAACGGCGCGCCCCTCGGCCAGCAGGTTGTCACCCTCGGCCTGGAACCGGGTGAAGGAAATGATCACGTCGCCCGGGGGCAGGCCCTCATCATCGCTCACAGCGGTGAAGGGGTCGTCGGCGAGGACGAACTGGTCGTTATCCTGTCGCCTAATGAGCGTCGGCATAGACGGCCTCCTTGAAGGGTTCGACGCCGGTGCGGCGGTAAGTGTCGAGGAAGCGCTCGCCCTCACGGCGCTCGCGAAGATAGACCTCGACCAGGGTGTCGATGGCGCCGGCCACCTTGTCGTACGGCAGGGCCGGACCCAGCATCTTGCCAACCGCGGCGTCCTCAGCGCCCGAGCCGCCCAGGGTGAGCTGGTAGAACTCCTCGCCCTTCTTATCGACGCCCAGAATGCCGATGTGGCCCACATGGTGGTGACCACAGGCGTTGATGCAGCCGCTGATCTTGATCTTCAGCTCACCGATGGCCTCAGCGCGGTCAGGATCGGCGAAGGTCTGGGCGATCTGCTGGGCCACAGGGATCGCCCGGGCGTTGGCCAGGGCGCAGTAGTCCAGCCCCGGACAGGCGATGATGTCGGAGATCAGGTTCACATTGGCGCTGGCCAGGCCTGCGGCCTGCAGTTGCGCGAAGACCTCGGGCACGTCGTCCAGCCGCACATGAGGCAGAACCAGGTTCTGTTCATGGGTCACCCGGATGTCGTCCTGGCCATAGCGCTCGGCCAGGTCAGCGATCACGTCCATCTGATCAGAGGTGGCGTCGCCGGGCGTCTCACCGATGGTCTTCAGGGAGACCTCGACGATGGCGTAGCCTGGCTTCTTGTGCGGCCGCAGATTGTTGCGCGCAAACCGGGCCAGGGCCGGATCAGCGGCCTTGGCGGCCTCGAACACCTCTGAACGCGCCGGCAGCGGGTCGAAGGCGGCGGCGGCGAACGCCCCACGGATGCGGGCGAGCTCGGTGTCGGGCAGGTCGCCCTCCGGCCCGATCTTGGCCCACTCCTCGGCCACCTGACGGGCGAACTCTTCGGCCCCCAGGGCGGCGACCAGGATCTTGATCCGCGCCTTGTAGATGTTGTCCCGGCGCCCATGGCGGTTATAGACCCGCAGGATCGCTTCCAGATACGAGAACAGCCGGTTGGCCGGCAGGAACTCGCTGATGGTCGGGCCCACATAGGGGGTGCGGCCAAGACCGCCGCCCACAATCACCTCAAAGCCCAGCTGGCCGTCGCGGCCCCGGCGGATCATCAGGCCGATGTCGTGCACCTTTGCCGCCGTGCGGTCCTTGGGCGCCGCGGTGATGGCGATCTTGAACTTGCGCGGCAGGAACGAGAACTCCGGGTGCAGGCTGGACCACTGGCGGATGGCCTCTGACCAGACCCGCGGATCGTCCAGCTCCTCGGCCGTGGCGCCCGCATAGGGGTCGGACGTCACATTGCGGATGCAGTTCCCGCTGGTCTGGATGGCGTGCATGTTCACCTCGGCCAGCTGGTCGAGGATGTCGGGAGCATCCCGCAGCTTGATCCAATGGAACTGCAGGTTCTGGCGGGTGGTGAAGTGGCCATAGCCGCGATCATAGGTGCGGCCGATATGGGCCAGACGGCGCATCTGGCGGCTGTTCAGCGACCCATAGGGAATGGCGATCCGCAGCATGTAGGCGTGCAGCTGCAGATAGAGGCCATTCATCAGCCGCAGGGTCTTGAACTGGTCTTCGCTCAGTTCCCCGGAAAGGCGCCGCGCCACCTGCTCGCGAAACTCCCGGGCGCGGTCGGCGACGAAGTCCTGGTCGACGGCGTCGTACTGGTACATTCGGCGCTCCTTACTTACGCTTGATCAGGTTGACGCGGCCGCTGGAACGGGCGGCGCCGTCGGCGCTCAGCAGGGCTTCAATGACTTCGCCGCCCTCGGCCTGCTTGCCGTGGGCGGGATGGTTGGTGGGGCCCAGCGCCCGGATGCGCTCACGGTAGCTGAGCGGCGCCCACAGACCGTCCGACTCCATCAGGTCGATCAGATAGGGGTCGATCACGACAGTCGGTTGAGACTTGGCCTTTCCCTCGGCCGCCTCGGCGGCCTCGGCGTCGTCAAACAGGTCAGCGTCGGCGAAACGCTCCACCCACGTCCCAGCCTTCCAGAACACGACATCGCCATCGATCAGGCGGTTGGCGGTCAGGGCCTTCATCTTACTTGCCTCCCAGCTCGACGGCGCGAGCCTCAATCTGCGTGGCCAGCTCGGCGGCTCCCGCCTGGGCCAGAGCCATGGACTCGCCGACGATCAGCAGGGCTGGTCCCTTCAGGGCGGCGGCGGCCTGCGCCAAGCCTGACAGGGTGGTGACCATGCGCCGCTCGTCGGCCCGACTGGCGTTCTCGACAATAAGCGCCGGGGTGGCCGGGTTGCGGCCAGCCTGTGTCAGTCTCTGGGCGATCCCCTCGGCGGTGGAGACGCCCATATAGATCACCACCGTCTGGTTGGGTCTGGCCAAGCGCTCCCAGTCCAGATCCGGCGTCTCGCCCCGGGCTGCATGGCCGGTGACGAAGGTCACCGCCTGGGCCGAACCGCGGTGGGTCAGGGGCGCGCCAGCGCCGGCGGCGGCCGCCAGGGCCGCGGTGACCCCAGGCACGACAACGCATTCGACGCCCGCGTCCCGGCAGGCCTCCAGCTCTTCTCCGCCACGCCCGAAAATGAACGGGTCTCCCCCCTTGAGCCGCACCACCCTCAGCCCCTGGAGGGCGAAGGCCACCAGCATCCGGTTGATCTCGTCCTGGGGATAGGCATGGCGGGACTTGCGCTTGGCGACGCTGATCTTCTGAGCCTCGGCCGGCGCAAGATCAAGGATCTCGTCGGACACCAGACCGTCGTGGACGACAACCTGCGCGCTCTGCAGGGCCTTAAGCGCCTTCAGAGTCAACAGCTCCGGATCCCCCGGGCCTGCCCCCACCAGCCAGACCGTTCCAGCAGGCCGCGCACGCGCGCCGTCCAAAAGGACGAGGCCGCCCGGTCGCCTTTGGGGTCGATCGCTGGACTTCATGGTTTTAGCTTCTCTATCACGCTTGCGCCCGAAGGCCGACGGGGCGAACCCTGGGCCCGCCCCGTCGAATATCCGCCGACGAAAGGGCCATGACGTCGCCGGATGCTTGCAAACTGGGGAAATGCCCCCCACTTCGCAACCCAAGGAGTTCTGCCCGGGGGTTCAGGAAAACTTATGGAACGACAGGCCGAACGCAGTGGGGATCGCCGCAGGCTGCCGCCCCTCAACGCCCTGCGCGCCTTTGAGGCGGCCGCCCGCCACCTCAATTTCAGCCGGGCGGCGGAAGAGCTGTCGGTGACCCCAGGCGCCGTCAGCCAGCAGATTCAGAACCTCGAGGACTATGTGGGGGCCGCCCTCTTCAAGCGCACGCCCAAGGGCCTGCTGCTGACCGACGCCGCCCAGACCGCCCTGCCCGCCCTGCGGGAAGCCTTTGACCGCCTGGCCGAGGCCGCCTCTCTCTTGACCGCGGCGGTGGACGGCCGCCGGCTCAGCATCACGGCCGCCCCCTCCTTCGCGGCCAAATGGCTGGTGCCCCGGCTGGGCAAGTTCGAGGAGGCCCATCCGCAGGTGGACGTCTGGTTGTCGGCCGGCATGGAGGTGGTGGACCTGAGCGCCGGCGAGGTGGACCTGGCTATCCGCTACGGTTCGGGGCGCTATCCTGGCCTCGAGGTCACGCCCCTGATGAGCGAGACGGTGCTCGCGGTGGCCAGTCCTGAGCTGATGGCCAGGGTTCCGCTCAACGAACCTGCCGACCTGGTCAACCACATCCTGTTGCACGACGGCTCGGCCGAACTCGACGCCTCCTGCCCCGACTGGGCCATGTGGCTGGCGGCGCGGGGGCTGAAGACCGTGGACGGCTCGCGGGGGCCGCGGTTCAATCAGTCCAGCCTGGTGATCGAGGCCGCCGCCAACGGTCGCGGCGTGGCGCTGGCCAAGCGCACCCTGGCCCAGGCCGATCTCGAAGCCGGACGGCTGGTGGCGCCCTTACAGATCGCCACGGCGGTGGACTTCGCCTATTACCTCGTCCATCCCAAGGCCAAGGGCCGGCTGCCGCAGGTCAAGGCGTTCACCGCCTGGATCACAGCCGAGGCCCAGGCCCACGAGGCCGCCCTGCGGGCGATCGACAATGGAGCCGGCATCTAGCAAGAGGCGCCGGCGCAACGCGACCAGAGTGCTGAATGCTGATTGAGATCGACGACCACAAGTCGCCTGCCGACTGCGCCACCATGACCGAGGTCCGTCAGGGGGTGGACGCCCTTGACCGCGCTCTGGTCAAGCTGCTGGCTGAACGCCAGGGCTTCATGGACGCCGCGGCGCGGATCAAGCCTCACCGCGGCGTGGTCCGGGACGAGGCGCGGATCGAAGATGTGGTGACCAAGGTCAAGGCTGCGGCCCGTGAGGCTGGCCTCTCTGAGGCGATCGCCGAGCCGGTCTGGCGCACCCTGATCGACCGGTGCATCGCCTATGAGTTCGGATCCTGGGACAAGCGCCGCACGGCCGAGGGCGAGCCCCTCCCCTGACCTGGAAAGAGGGCTTTAGGCCGCCGCCGCCTCGCCGGAGGCGGCCGGCCCCGTCCAGCGGCTGAGACAGGCATAGAGGTTTTCGATCTTCACCGGCTTGTCGACACTGTCGACCATGCCAACGTCACGCATGCGCGAAATCTGTTCCGGCAGCACATCGGCGCTCATGGCGATGATCGGAACCTTGCTCATGGGGCCGTCCAGGGCCCGGATCGCCCGGGTGGCGGCCAGGCCGTCGACGACCGGCATGTGCAGATCCATGAGGATGGCGTCATACCGGCCAGACTTGGCCGCCTCGATCGCTTCTCGGCCGTCACAGGCCACGTCGGCGGTGCACCCCAGGATCTGCAGCATCAGCACCCCGAGCTCGCGGTTCATCGGATGATCGTCCACCAGCAGGATGTGCGCTGACAACGCCTCGCCATGCCCCTCCTCCTCATCGGAGGAGGCTGACACCCGGGCGCGTTCCAGGTCGAGTTCGAGCCAGAAGGTCGATCCAGCGCCCGGGGTCGACTGAACACCGACCTGACCGCCCATGGCCTCGATCAGGCCCTTGCAGATCGCCAGACCAAGGCCTGTGCCCCCATGGGTCCGGCTGACCGAGGAGTCCACCTGGCTGAACCGCTGGAACAGGGCGTCGGCCGCCTCCTTGGCGATGCCGACGCCGGTGTCGGTGACCGAGATCCGGACCCGATCACGATCCCCTTGTTCTGACACAGCCAGGGTCAGGGTGATCCGTCCGGCGTCCGTAAATTTCACGGCGTTATTGAGGTAGTTGAGGAGCACCTGGCAAAGCCGGTGATCGTCACAGACATGGCCGCCAGAGAGTTCGCCCGGGATTTCCATGTCGAGACTGAGGCCCTTGCCCTCCGCCGCCTCAGCGACAATCGCCAGGGAGTCGCGGCAGACCACGGCCAGATCGACGGGCTTGGGATCCAACTCGATCCGGCCAGCCTCAACCTTCGAGAAATCGAGGATGTCGTTGACCACCGTCAGCAGGGCGATGCCCGAACGCCGGATCAGGTCGATCTGGCGACGGCTGTCAGGACGCATGTCCTTGTCCATGTCCAGAACCTGGGCGAAACCTATGATCGAGTTCAGAGGCGTGCGGATCTCATGGCTCATGGTGGCCAGGAAGTCGGTCTTGGCCACCGAGGCCGCCTCAGCCCGCTCCCGCGCCCGCTGGTGGCTGACGGAGCGGCGCAGGATCAGGTCGCGCAGGCGCTGTTGGTGTATCGCCATGAGCGCGGTGACGATGCCGGTGCCAAACACCAGGCCGAGATAGACCTGAAAGATCGCAACCTGTTGGGCGAGGGTTCTGGTCTCCGCCAACACCGGCGAGCGTCCCCACAGGAAGCCCACCGACAGCAGCACCACGCAGGCCACCGCCATGGCTACGGTCACCGCCTGTGGGCCGGTACGCAGGCCAAGGATTGTGATGACGGGGAACATGGCCAACTGGGCGATCGGGGCCGCCGGGGTGATGATCAGGCCGACCAGCACGGCGACCGCCATATAGCCCAGAGTGATCTCCCAGGACCGCTCGGGCACGAGCCGGGTTCGCCGCCCTTGGCTGAGCAGCAGAATGGCCGGCAGCACCATCGACATGCCCAGGAACTTCGCCCCGAGCCGATTGAGCAACATCTCCGCCGGAAAGTGGCCCTCGATCACCAGGGCGCCCAGGCCCAGCAAGAGGGCTGCGAGCACCAGGACCGGCGCCAGCGCCAGGAAGATCAAGGCCGCAAACCGTCCCGGCGTGGTGAGGCGTACCGCATTGAACCGGCGGGCCAGATAGACCACGGCGATCGCCTCGATCACATTCACGAGGCTATAGCCGACGGCGCCATAGAGGGGATGGCCAAAGGCCAGAATGACCGCCCCCTGGAGCACGAAGCCCACGGCTAGCAGCACCGGGGCCCAGCGGGCCGGTAGCAGCAGCAGGGCGCCTATGACAAAGGCGTTGGCCGTCCAGATGGCCCCGACCCCGGTCGTCTCCCGGAGCATGTTGGTCAGCCAGAGATTGGCGACGTAACCGCCGTAAAGCATGACGGCGAGCAGAAGCTGTCGGCTTTGACGGGTAATGGGGGAACTCCGGAACATGGGCGATGGGCCGATACCGGGGGGTAGATTAGGTCCCGGCCCCTCAACCAAAGCTTAAGCTTGACGAACCCTAACGCTCGGCCAGACCTTTGCTAAGGGCCCCGATCTCCTGTCGCAGGGCGGCCAGTTCGCTTCGCAGGGCGGCGAGGTCGGCGGCGTCCTCCGCATGCGCCCGCTGTCGTTCGGCGCTGGCCAGGCGCAGGTCTTCCTCGATCTGCTGACGCTCGGCCTTCGCCTCCTCCTCATGCTCGCTCTGCATGGCGTTGACCACGATGCCGATGAACAGGTTCAGCATGGTGAAGGTGGTGCAGAGGATGAACGGCACGAAGAAGGCCCAGGCATAGGGATAGACCTCCATCACCGGCCGCACGATGCCCATGGACCAGCTTTCCAGGGTCATCACCTGGAACAGGGAGTAGGCCGAGGCCGGGATTGAGCCGAACCACTGGGGGAAGCTGGCGGCGAACAGCTTGGTGGCCATCACCGAGGCCACATAGAAGATCAGCGTCATCAAGAGGATGATGGAGCCCATCCCCGGCAGGGCGCTGATCAGGGCGCCCACCACCCGGCGCAGGGACGGCACCAGGGTGATCATCCGCAACACCCGCAGGATCCGCAGGGCCCGCAGCACCGAGAAGGCCCCGGCCGCCGGCACCAGCGCGATGCCGACAATGGCGAAGTCGAACAGGCTCCAGGGGTCCTTGAAGAAGGCCAGACGGTGGACGGCGATGCGGGCCACGATCTCGGCGACGAACACCGCCAGGATCGCCCGGTCCAGAATCAGCAGGACGTCGCCGAAATTGGCCATGGCCCAGGGGCTGGTCTCCAGCCCGAGCGTGATCGCGTTAATGACGATCAGAGCGGTGATGATCTTCTCTGTGCGCGGCGAGGTGATCAGCGCCTTGAGCTGGTCCAAGGGGGTGGCGCCATCGGGATGGGGTTCTGTTTCGCCATCTGCCGCAATCCGGGGCCAAGCGCCAGGGCTGCCAGAGCCTCCGGCGACGAAGCTTGACGTAGGGGCGCGGTTTCCCGGCGCGTCCGCCTGATCTAAGGGCTTGGGAGGGTCAGCCAGTGGGAGATCGATATGAACCCGGCGCAGGAACATGAGGCCGTTCTCGAGACGGTGCGCAGGCTGTGCGCCGGCTTCCCGGGCGAGTACTGGCGAGAGCGGGATCGCGAACGCACCTATCCTACTGAATTCGTCCAGGCGCTGACTGATGCTGGTCTTCTCGGCGTGCTGATTCCGGAGACCTATGGCGGCAGCGGNNCAGATGTACACCATGGGCACCGTCCTGCGGCACGGCAGCGAGGCCCAGAAGTCCCAATGGCTACCCAAGATCGCCTCAGGCGAGGTGCGTCTGCAGGCCTTTGGCGTCACCGAACCGAGCGCCGGCACCGACACCACCGCCCTCACCACCCAGGCGGTGCGCAAGGGCGACAGCTACATCATCAATGGCCAGAAGGTGTGGATCAGCCGGGCCGAGCACTCCGACCTGATGGTCCTGCTGGCTCGGACCACCCCGCGGGAAGAGACGACCAAGAAGACCGAAGGCCTGTCGGTCTTCCTGCTGGACATGCGCGAGGCGGTCGGGCGCGGCCTGACCATCAAGCCGATCCGCACCATGTTCAATCACGCCACCACCGAGCTCTTCTTCGATGACCTGGAAATCCCCGCCTCCTGCCTGATCGGTGAAGAGGGCAAGGGCTTCCGCTACATCCTCGACGGCATGAACGCCGAGCGCATCCTGATCGCCGCCGAGTGCATCGGCGACGGGCGCTGGTTCGTGGACAAGGCTCGGGCTTACGCCACGTCCCGCGTCGTCTTTGGTCGCCCCATCGGCCAGAACCAGGGGGTGCAGTTCCCCATCGCCCGGGCCTACGCCCAGGTGCGCGCCGCCAAGTTGATGACCTATGAGGCCGCGGCCCGCTATGAGGCCGGCGATNNACGCGCACCAGCCCTGCGGCGCCGAGGCCAACATGGCCAAGTACCTGGCCGCCAAGGCCTCGTGGGAGGCGGCCAATATGTGCCTGCAAACCCATGGCGGCTTTGGTTTTGCCTGCGAATACGATGTGGAGCGCAAGTTCCGCGAGACCCGCCTCTATCAGGTGGCGCCGATCTCCACGAACCTGATCCTGGCCTATCTGGCCGAGCACGTGCTGGGCCTGCCGCGCTCCTATTGAGGCGCCGACCTAGTCCGTAAAGACCACGGTCTTGGCGCCGTTCAGCAGCACCCGGTCCTCCAGGTGCCAGCGCACCGCCCGGGCCAGCACCCGGCGCTCAATGTCGCGGCCCTTGCGGATCAGGGCGGCGGGCGTGTCCCGGTGGCTGATCCGCTCCACGTCCTGCTCAATGATCGGGCCTTCATCGAGGTCGGCGGTGACGTAGTGGGCGGTGGCCCCAATCACCTTCACCCCGCGGGCATGGGCCTGGTGATAGGGCCGCGCGCCCTTGAAGCCCGGCAGGAAGGAGTGGTGGATGTTGATGCAGCGCCCCTCCAGCTTGGCGGCCAGACCGTCGGACAGGATCTGCATGTAGCGGGCGAGCACCACCAGTTCGGCGCCGGTGGATTGCACCAGCGACCACACCGCAGCCTCCTGCTCCAGCTTGGTCTCGCGGTTCACCGGCAGGTGGTGGAAGGGCAGACCGCTGAGGTCGATGCTGGAATAGGTGTCAGCCGGATGGTTCGACACCACCGCGCAGATCTCCATGGGCAGCTCGCCCCGACGCCAGCGCCAGACGAGATCCGACAGGCAGTGGTCGGCCTGGGAGGCCAGGATCATCACCTTGCGGCGCACCTTGGGGTCTCGCAGGGTCCAGCGCATGCCGAACTCTTCGCCGATGGGGGCGAAGGCCTCGCGCAGGGGCTCAGCCGAGGCGCCTCCGGCCTCGAACACCACGCGCATGAAGAAACGGCCGGTTTCGACGTCGCCAAACTGCTGGGCGTCAATGATGTTGCCGCCGCGTTCGAACAGGAAGCTCGCCACGCAGGCCACGATGCCAGGCCGGTCGGCGCAGGAAAGGGTCAGGATCATGCGCGGCTGACTAGCCTGCGCGGGCGATCAGCACCACCACCAAGACGGCGATCACCACGCCAATCGCCAGGCGCCACAGGGGCGCAGGCCGCAGTTCTCCCTCCAGACCAGGCGTCGCATCCTGGCCGGTCACCATCGGGGTCACCAGGTTGCGGCGCTTGAACACCGCATAGGCGGCGATGGCCGCCAGGTGCAGCGCCACGGCGCCCTGCAGAAGTCGGAAGTTCAGCTCATGCAGGTCCGCAGCGCTCCGCCCGGTCTCAAAGCTGACGAAGCGGGCGAAGGGGCCAGACTCCATGCCGTCGACATCGACCGCGAACAGACCAAGCCCCAATTGGATTATCAGCAGAGCCACCAGCAGCAGGACGCTGAGCGCGCCGAGGGGATTGTGCCCGAAGCTGGCCGGCGCACCGCGCCAGCCTCGCACATAGGCCAGGACTGTGCCCGGACCTTTCACGAACTCTGAGAACCTGGCCGTCGATCCCCCGGCGACGCCCCAATAGAGTCGGAAAATCACCAGACCGAGAATCGCGTAGCCGGCATAGCGATGGATATCCATCCGTTCGCCGCCGCTCAGCCACGCGACCAGGACAAGGACCGCCAGGGCCCAGTGGACTAGACGGGTGGGCAGATCCCAGACCCGAACGCGGGCCGGCAGACCAGACATGGCTACTGCTCGACCCGGAAGTTGTCGTGGCAGCCGCCGCAGCTGGCGCCGACCACCTTCACATGCTCACGCATGGCGTCGGCATCCCCTGCGATCGCCAGCTCCTGCAGCCGGGTCGTGGCCTCGCTCAAGCGCGCCTGGGCGGCGGAAAAGCCGTCTGGATCGGACCAGACCGTCGCCAGGGCGTCGGTCTTCACGCCGTCCTCAGGGCCAGTGCCGGCTGGGAACCAACCTGGAATCTGACTGGCCAGGACATTCATCCGCTCCGCCGCCGGGACGATGGCGGCCATGTCCGGCGCCTCGGTCTTCAGCTGGTCATTGATGAGCTTGAACGAGGCCCCCAAGGCCTTGAACCCCTCCTGACGCTCGGCCACCGCCGAGGGGACCGGCGCGTCGTTGGCGGCCTCTTCACCCGCCTGTTGGCCACATCCGGCGACCATCAAGGCCAAGACCCCAGTCATCAGAGTCGTGCGGGCGCTGGCCCAGGTGATGGCGGGAAGAGTGGTGTTCATGGGCGGGTTCCTCGATCCAGACGCGCTGTGCGCCAACTGAGTCTCGCAAGGACTATGGCACAGGTTCATGACCGACGCCTCCTTCGGGCGCCCCCCGGCGCAACGCCTGGAACCTCACCCGCTCGGGAAGCATTGCCACGCCATGCAGGAGGAGAAGCAAAGATGAGACCCTCGAACCCGAGCGCCCCTGGCTCTGTCGCCATCCTGGCGGGCATAGCCCTGACCCTCAGCGCCTGCGGACCGGCTACGCCTGAGCCCGGCGACCAACAGGACAACGCCGCCGCGCCCACCTATCCCGGCGAAGGCGCCAGCGGTCTTGTGGACATCGAGAAAGCGCCCATCGACGAGGCGCCAGAGCAGACGGTCAGCGGTGGGCAGAATCAGACGCCAGTCTATGGCGAGCCAGGCGGCGTGCCCTCGGAGGTCAGAAGCGGGCCTGTCTCCCCTGCGGGCGAAACAGGCTCCAGCCGACCCTAGAGGCCCTTCCGATCTGACCGCTTCAGTCAGATTGGATGACAAGGGCTCTAAAGCAGAAGGTCAGAGCACTTCTGATCCGATAACCGCGTCGCCCTTATCGGGAAATGCTCTAGGCGGCGGCGAAAAACCCGTGTTCGCCGCTCACGCGCACCAGGCAGGGCTGACCCTTGTCCTGGGCCGCGCGGGCGCGCTTGTTGGCGGCGGCCTTGGCCTCTTCTTTGTCGAGGCTGTGATCAGAGAAGTCGCCATTCTGCTCGACGGCCCAATAGCCGTCATGACGAGCCACCGTGAAGACGATTCGATCCCGAATTTCGCGCATGCCGTGCTCCCGTAAGATCCGGCCTAGCCCTCACAGGGCGAGATACGCGATGAGAACCGGCGGCCAGAGGGTGGTTTGTCGAGCTAGTATATCAGAACTTTCCCTTAAAATCTGGATCACCTCGGAAAATATTATAGCCATTCCAAGGCTTTTCGTGCGATACAGAGAAATCGAATATCGTTTTGGCTCGCCTAAAATCCACCGCTGCGCACTTTGTACGACGACTGGACTCCCCGACCCTCTCCGAAAATTTGATCGCGTGACCCCTCTTGGGCGCGTGAATATTCAGACCCGGAAAGGGATCAACATGAGCACCGGAACCGTGAAGTGGTTTAACGGCCAAAAGGGCTTCGGCTTCATCCAGCCGGATGATGGCGGCGTCGACGTCTTCGTTCACATTTCAGCCGTGGAGCGCGCCGGCATGGCCTCGCTGCACGAGGGCCAGAAGATCGGCTTCGAAATGCAGCGCGACGCCCGTAACGGCAAGATGTCAGCAGCCAATCTGCAAGCGGCCTAAACCGCCTCAGATCGCCTGAGTAAAAGAAGGGTCGGCGTTCGCGCCGGCCCTTTTTTGCTGAGATGGACGGGAACGATCTTTGCCCCTGAGCGTCAAATCCTGCGCGACGCAGGAGAACACCGTGCCGACCCAATGGGTGATTGAAGTTCGACTTGGGACCCGCCCGGACGCCAAGCCAATCCGCCGAGCTGTGGTCGAGGCCGCAGACGAGGTCGAAGCCCTGGGCCAGGTGCAAGATCAGGCGACACGCGATCTGGCCCGGTCGCAGGGGGGCCTGGTCGATGATGGTCAGGAAGAGGTGTTCGCCGCCGCCGAGGCCAGAGATGGCGCAGAGCACCATGCTGGCGAGGAAGGCGGGCGCTGAACCGCGGAACTCGGCTGCCCCCACAGGGGTTCGCTTCCCATGACACACCCGCTTCAATCCAAGGACCAGCAGTGGCGCGATCGCCCGAACAGCGCCGAACCCGTCTTCGATCCTGGCGCGGCGCCCGCCTCGGCTGATGCTGAAGCCGGCGGCGCCCGTGCCGCCAAGGCCCAAGCTGGCGCGCCCCGCGCNNGCTGGCGGCTCTGGGACTAGCCGCCTGGATGACCTTCTAGCCCGCCGGGCCCCGTGGCTACCGGCGAGGTCAAGGTCGCTACAGACCCGCGGTCTGAACGTCAGACCCAAGATCTGGCCCAGCGGCCACCGGCTCCAGGGACTCGATGTAGGCGACAATGTCCTGCATTTCCGCGACGGTCATGTAGATCGGCGGCATCTCCCCATGCCCCTCGCGAGAAATCTGAGCCAGGGACCTCTCGAGACCGATGGAGGTGTGGCGCATCCGCACGCTGGCGAAGGGCGGCGCCACAGCATTGGCGCTATGGCCGGCCCCGCCCACGGCATGACAGCCGGCGCATGACCTGGACACGAACTGCAATCCCCGCTCGGCGGCGGGACTGAGCGGCTGCGGCGGGCCATGCTGCGGGGTGGCGCAGGCGGTGAGCGCGCCGGTGAGGCACAGGATCATCAGGACGTCACGCATGGCCGCATTCCTCTGTCGTGAAGCCTGACCCTAGAGCCTGATGCGATCAGACGGAACCGTCTGATCGTTGAATCAGGCTCTAAACTCAACGACTTGAGCACGTTCCGATAACCGGTTCCCACTTATCGGAACGCACTCTAGCCCAGCCTGGCAGGGCCGCCGCCTCCGTAATCCTACCTACCCGCCTCGGGTGCTCCACCCCACCCAGATGGCCACCGCCACAAGGCCGAGGGCGAAGCCGCCCTGCACCCGGGGGGCGTGATCGGACTGAGAGAGCCAGCCATAGGCGCGCGCGCCCAGGGCGACGATGGCGAGATGAATAATCACCGCCACCGCCAGATGGAGCGACCCCAGGGCCAGGAACGCCCCCAGGGGATGCTCGGTCTGCGGCGGGGCGAAGCTGGGCAGAACCGCCACATAGAAGATCAACGCCTTTGGATTCAGCACATTGGTGACCAGCCCGCGGCGGACATCACGCCAGCCGCCGGCGGACAGGTCCTCGACCTCGGCCGTCGCCCCCCGACTGCGCCACCCATCCCAGGCGAGCCACAGCAGGTACAGCACCCCACCCCAACGCAGACCCTGGTAAAGGACCGGCTGCGCCATCGCCAACTGGGACAGGCCCGCAGCCGCCGCCAGCATGTGAGCGCCCAACCCCAGGGTCACGCCCAGGACGGTCAGCAAACCCGCCCTCCACCCGCGACGCGCGCTGACGAGGGCCAGATAGCCCATGTTCGGACCAGGGGTGAGCTCGATCAGGACGGCGGCGACCAGGAAGGACGCCCATCGGAAATCGTCCAAGTTTTACGTCTCCCCTTGGATGCGGACGTGGTGTGGGCGGCCACGGACGTTGCCGCGGACTCACAGGCTTGCAATGCGTCGCGCCGCCTTCTACCGCATGTCGTCATGCATTGGCTGACCTGGCAAAACATCGCCACCCGGAGACCGGTCTGGACAGGCTATCTGTGGGCGGCCGGCGCCACGGCTCTGCTGGCGGCCATCTATGTCGCCATTCTGCCCCTGGTGGGGGAGCGGACAGTCTATCTGATCTTTCTGCCGGCGGCCGTCATCGGCGGTCTGATGGGCGGCGCAGGCCCGGCCCTGTTGGCCACCTTCGCCGGCATGGCCTGTGTCTGGGGGCTTGGCGGACAGACCGCCTTTGATGGGGCCGCCAACCAGGTCGACAGCCTGCTCTTCGTCGTCAGCGGACTGGCCATCGCCGCGGCGGGCCATCACCTGCAGCGTCGCACCTTCGAGGGGACCGAGGCCATCCTGCACCTGGCCGAGAGCGAGGCGCGGCTGCGCTCGATCCTGGAGACCGTGCCGGACGCCATGATCGTCATCGACGAGCATGGGGTGATGATGTCCTTCAGCGTCGCCGCCGAGCGGCTGTTCGGCCTGACCGCCGAGGAGGCCATTGGCCGCAACGTCTCGGCGTTGATGCCCAGCCCCTACCGCGAACAGCATGACTCCTACCTCCAACGCTACATGCAGACCGGCGAGCGGCGGATCATCGGCATCGGGCGGGTGGTCGTGGGCGCGCGCAAGGATGGCTCGACCTTCCCGATGGAACTGGCCGTCGGCGAGATGGAGACGGCCGGCAAGCGCTTCTTCACAGGCTTTGTCCGCGACCTGACCGAGCGCCAGAGCACGGAGCGGCGGGTTCAGGACCTGCAATCCGAACTTGTCCATGTTTCGCGACTGACGGCTCTAGGAGAGATGGCCTCGGCCCTGGCCCATGAGCTGAACCAACCCCTGTCAGCCATCGCCAACTACATGAAGGGTTCAGAACGACTGCTCGACGCCCCTGAACTCGACCGGGACAAGATCAAGGGCGCCCTGTCCAGCGCCACCGAACAGGCCCTGCGCGCGGGTCATATCATCCGTCGCCTTCGTGACTTCGTCTCCAAGGGCGAGTCCGACCGCCGCATTGAAAACCTGCCTCAACTTCTGGAGGAGGCCGGGGCCCTGGCCATGATCGGGGCCAAGGAACGGGGGGTGCGGCTGGAATTCCGGCTCGACCACCAACTTCGCCTGGTTCTCGCCGACAAGGTCCAGATCCAGCAGGTCCTGCTGAACCTGATGCGCAACGCCATCGACGCCATGGAAACGTCCGACCGGCGCGAGTTGACCGTCACCACACGTCCCGCCGCCGAGGACATGGTGGAGGTGGTGGTCGCCGATACGGGGCCGGGCATCGCCCCGCAAATGATCGATCAGCTCTTCCAGCCTTTCGTCACCACCAAGCCGCAAGGTATGGGTGTGGGACTGTCGATCTCCCGAACCATCGTTGAGGCCCACGGGGGACGGATCTGGGCTGAGCCCAATCCCGGCGGCGGGACGGTGTTCCGTTTCACCCT
>DJWR01000020.1:0-340 GCA_002441055.1 Caulobacteraceae bacterium UBA6225
CGCCCCCGATCCCGAGGCGGCGAAGGTGGCCCGTCAGCTGTTCGGCGCCGTGGGCGCGGTGGTCGAGCTTGCGGACGAGTCGCTGATGCACGCGGCCACCGCCGCGTCCGGCTCGGCGCCGGCCTANNCTCTATGCCTTCGTCGAGGCCCTGGAGGCCGCTGGCGTTGCGGCGGGCCTCTCGCGCGAGGCCGCCGGCGTTCTGGCCCGGGCGACCATTTCAGGGGCGGCCGCGCTCATGGCCCAGAGCGGCGCCGAACCCTCCGAGCTTCGGCGGCAGGTCACCTCCCCTGGGGGCACTACCCAGGCCGCGTTGGAGGTGCTGATGGGCCCTGATGGCCT
>DJWR01000020.1:357-1103 GCA_002441055.1 Caulobacteraceae bacterium UBA6225
CGCTCGAAGGAATCGCCCAGGGCGCCGACAAACGTCACTGCGGCCAGGATCAGGGCGTTCCAGATCAGGGCCAGGATGATCACGCTCAAGGCGGCCGCCACCGCGCCGACCAGGCCCGCCACCCCATCACGCTCCAGCAGGCCAAAGCCAAAGGCGGCGATGGCGAAGGACGGCAGCATGTTGCCGAACGGGATGGGCAGGAAGACGATCACCGAGAGCATCAGGCAGAGGGCGCCGATCAGTCGGTCGGCCACCCGGCCGTACAGAAAGCCCCAGCGGGGCCGCANNGTGGCGCTCCAGCCGCTGCAGGTGCGGGGCCAGCCGAACGGCCATGGTCTGGAACTCCGCCCGCTGCATAGAGCGCTTCATCAGGGCGTTGGGCAGCCACAGCGTCGGCCGACCGATCATCAGCTGAAAGGCGATGAAGATCAGCGGCGCGCCGAGGATGGCCGAGACCCCTGGGGGCATGGGCAGGGCCAGGGGGGCTGCGAACACCGCCAGCAGGGCGCCGAACGCCCGGTCTCCAAAGGCGTCGAGCACGTCGGCCACCGTCACCTTGGGGTGAGGGCGGGCGGCGAGACCGGCGAGAATATCGGAGAATCGGTGGACGTCGTCGACCACTGTCGGTCCTGGAGGCTGGAGGTTTAGGCTGCGGCGTTCAGATGGACGCGCCCGGCGCGAATTGCACCCCCTGAACGGTGGGTTCTGGTCGAAATAACTGGCCTTGTGGCCTGGGGTCCACGACG
>DJWR01000020.1:1135-2622 GCA_002441055.1 Caulobacteraceae bacterium UBA6225
AAGATCACCCCAATGCTGTAGACCGCCCCGCCAATGGCCAGCAGCAGCATGGCCGACGGGGGCAGGGCCGCCATCAAGGGCTGCAGGGCCACCACCACCGCCCAGCCCAGGGCCAGATAGATGACCACCCAGAGCTTGCGGTCCAGGCCGCTCAGGAACAGCTTTCCGGCCACCCCGAGGGCTGCGACGCCCCAGATGGCGGCCGTCATGGCCACGGCCCAGGCGCCGCTCAGCCCCGCCACCGTGAACGGGGTGTAGGACCCGGCGATCATGATGAAGATGCCCGCATGGTCCAGACGCCGAAGCAGGGGCCGATGGCGGGCGGGGGCGAAATTATAGGCGGTAGAGCAGGCCAGCATGAGCAGCAGGCCTGCTGAATAGATCCCCACCGCCGTGGTCAGCAGCGGCGAGCCGCGCCAGACGGACAACCCGATCAGGATGCCCCCGCCGATCAAGGCCGCTGTCAGGCCAATGATATGAACGCACAGGTCCGCGCACTTGGCCGAGGGCGTCGGATAGTGGCGGGGTGGCTTCTCAGTCAGGGCAGGGGCGGTGTTCATCTCTGGACAAAGCTTCTACCCCTCCTCAACGCAGGGCGCCTAGACCCAGGGGGCTGCTCGCGTTCGGATTGTCGTCAATGCGTCCCTGGCGCCTCACTGGAGGCCAGCCACAGCCAGGATGGACAGCAGGCCGACGGCCATGCCGCGCAGGCTCTCCTGCGGTTCGACATCGATCCATTCATCCAGGGCGTGCGCCCGCCCGCCTGATCCGCCAGCCCCCATGGTGATGGCGGGGACGCCGAGGCTCATGGGGATGTTAGAGTCGGTGGATGAGGCTGAGAGCGTGGGCTCAAAGCCCTGGAGCCGGTTGGCGGCCACCACACTGCGCACCAGCAGGCTCTCAGGGTTGGTCGCGCCGGCCGGACGGTCGCCGATCACNNAGTGATCTCGCCCTCGATGGTCGAGCGCGCGGCGTTCTCGGCCGCCACCGCCCCATCAAGGATCGCCAGCAGCTGGGCCTCCAGCCTGGCCAGTTCCTTGGGACTTTCCGAGCGCATGTCATATTCGGTGAAGACCTCGGCCGGGATGGAGTTCACCGAGACGCCGCCGCCGGTGACGCTGGCCGAATAGGTGGTGCGCGGGGTCTGCGGGACCTCGATCTGATAGAGGGCTGCTGTCGCCTGGGCCATGGCGGCCATGGGATTGACGATGCCNNTCTGAGCCGTCGAAGGAAAAGAAGGCCGCGACCCGATCCTTGTAGGCGCCCTTGGTGAACAGGTGGCGTACGCCCCGCAGGTCGCCCTGACCTTCCTCGCCCACTGTGCCGACGAACAGGATGTCCCGTTCCGTGACCATCTGGGCTGCGTCCATGGCCCGGATATAGGCCAGCAGTACGGCGAGCGAGCGGGTGTCGTCGCCCACCCCTGGCGCCATCAGCCGCGTGCCTTCCCGCCGGACCGTCACGTCGGTGTCGGCCGGAAAGACTGT
>DJWR01000020.1:2644-5827 GCA_002441055.1 Caulobacteraceae bacterium UBA6225
GGAATCTCCGTCAGGGTGATGATGTCGGCGACGGTTCGGTCAAAGTCCCTGGCCATCTGGGCCTTGGCTTGGGTGAAGGCCTGGGAGGCCGCAATGGTCTCCACAGGAGTCTCCTGCGCCATCGCCCCGCCGCCTGTGATCAGAAGACAGGCCGCCGAGAGACCGGCGAGGGCGGGGCGGAGCGCAGTGCGAAGGGTCATGCGGAAGCTTTCTTTGCAGGCTTGCGGCTGCGATTCTGACGCGATGATGCGCTGAACGTCCAAGGCGCGCACGGGCGTTTCGTCATGGGGGTAGGCAAGGCTCGCCGTTTCGTCGCCTCTGGTCAAATCTGCGCCGCCGGGTCTAGGTTCGCGGCTTCGCGCGTCGGGCGCCTGTCTAGGGGGGACATTCATGCCGGAAGAGACCAGCGCCATTCAGGCCTTCTATGACCAGGTGACGAACGTCAGCGATTTCATCTGGGGGGGGACCTGGAACGGGGTCTCNNGTCATTCCCTTCCCGCCCATGGTCATCGCCCTTCTGGGGGTCGGCCTGTGGATGATGATCGGCCTGAGGTTCTACCCGATCCTCAATCTCGGCCCGGCCTTTGTCGGACTGTTCAAGAGCGAGAAGACCGCCGACGCCGAGGGCGACGGCAAGAAGGGGGAGATCTCGCCCTTCGCCGCCCTCTCAACCGCCCTNNGCGTGGCCACCGCCATCACCCTGGGGGGGCCTGGGGCGCTGTTCTGGATGTGGATCACGGCGCTTATCGGCATGGCCCTGGCCTTCGCCGAGGGCTCGCTGGCCATCCGCTTCCGAGAACAGGGACCTGACGGCGCCTATCGCGGCGGTCCCATGACCTATATCCGCCGGGGCCTCGGCAAAAAGTGGGGCTGGCTGGCGGTCCTGTTCTGCATCGGCACCCTGTTCTCGTCGGTGACCACGGGCAACATGATCCAGGCCAATTCGGTGGCCGACTCCATCCATGGCCTGACTGGCATGCCCGAGTGGGTGGCCGGACTGATCGTGGCGGCAGCCGTGTTTGCGGTGATCATCGGCGGCATCAAGTCGATCGGCGCCCTNNCATGGCGCTGGCTTACATCACCATGGCCATCATCGCCCTGGCGCTGAATTTTGAGGATCTGCCGGGCGCCTTCGCCACCATCTTCGAGAGCGCCTTCACCGGTCACGCGGCTATGGGTGGCTTCGTCGGCGCCGGCATGATCGTCGCCATTCGCGCCGGGGTCGCCCGCGGCCTGTTCTCCAACGAGGCTGGCCAGGGCTCCACCGCCATCGCCCACGCTGTGGCCCAGACCGACGATCCCGCCCGCCAGGGTCGGTTCGCCATGATGGGCACCTTCATCGACACCATCATCATCTGCACCGCCACGGGCCTCGTCCTGCTGACCGTGCAGGGCGCCTTCCCCGCTACCGGGGCGGACGGGGTCACGACCATGCAGGAGCACGTATGGTCCTCGGACCTCAATGGCTTCGCCATGACCGAGGCGGCCTATGCGGCGGCCTTCCCGCTGGAGGTCATGGGCTTCTCCATCGGCGCTCTCGTCGCCTCTCTCGCGCTGATCTTGTTCGTCTTCACCACCCTGATCACCTGGAGCTACTACGGTGAGCGCGCCACGACCCATCTGTTCGGGCAGAAGATGGCCATCCCGTTCCGCCTCTTGTGGGTGGTGATGATCTTCGTGGGCTCCTTCCAGGAAATCACCTTTGTCTGGCGGATGGGCGATATCGCTAACGCCAGCATGGCCTTGCCGAACCTGATCGCCCTGGCCCTGTTGTCCGGCGTGGTCTTCAAGCTGGCCCGTGGCGACAAGAAGGCTGGCAAGGATCACGACTGACGGCGATTTTGCGGGGACGATCGCGCCTTTTCGGGTTTTCCTGACCGGCCACGCGCAAGCCCCACCCCACGATCCGGCGAGAACGCCTGATCGTGGGGTGGGGCGCTGGATTCCAGGGTCTGCGCGCGTTCCGCCGCAAAACCGGATTCCACTTTTGCTGAACGCGCTCTAGCGTGGCCGGTAACACAGGTAACAGTTCCGAGAGAGGAGTCCGCTCTTGCAGACCCGCCGTCAGATGCTCTTCACCGCCGCTGGCGCCCTGGCCCTCGCCGGCGGCGCCCGCGTTCCCACCGCCCTGGCCCAGGGCGCCGCCTCGGCCAGCGACCGCCTCGACGTCCTGTTGGAGACCTTCTACCAGTCGGCCCTGGACGATGTTCCTGAGCTGGTCACCCGGCTGGGCCTGGACTCCGGCCCGCGGGCCGGCGCCAAGAGCCAGCTGAGTTCGGCCTCCATCGCCGCCCTGGACGCTGAGCGGGCCAAGACCGCCGACCAGCTGGCCCGCCTGCTGGCCCTGCCCCGGGCCGAGCTGTCGGGCATGGACGCCGTCAACTATGACGCGGTGAAATTCTCCCTGGAGACCGATCACGCCGCCAACCGCCAGTTCGTCTATGGCGAGGAGGGCGCTGGCCAGCCCTATGTGATCTCCCAACTGTCGGGCGCCTATCAGGCGGTGCCGGACTTCCTGGGGTCCCAGCACGTCATCGAGAACAAGGGCGACGCAGACGCCTATCTCTCGCGCCTCGAAGCCTTCGCTACGGTGATGGACCAGGAGATCGAGCGGGTGCGCCGCGACGTGCATCTGGGCGTCATCCCGCCGGACTTCGTCATTGAACGCACCCTGACGCAGATGAGCGGCCTGCTGACCGATCCGGCCGCCTCGCCCCTGGTGACGTCAGTGGCCGAGCGCGCCGCGGCCAAGGGGATCGCCGGCGACTATGCGAGCCAGGCCTCAGCCATCTATGTGGACAAGGTGCGGCCGGCCCTGGAACGACAGATCGCCCTGATGGGAGAGCTGGCTCCCCGCGCCGTGCACGACGCCGGCGTCTGGCGCCTGCCCGATGGGGAGGCCTATTACCAGCACGCCCTGCGCGCCTCCACCACCACCTCCCTCACCGCCGAGGAGGTCCATCAGATGGGCCTGGAGCAGGCGCGGCAGCTGTCGGCTCGGGCGGACGTGATCCTCAAGGCCGAGGGCTATACCCAAGGCTCCGTGGGCGAGCGGATCGCGGCTCTGTTCAAGGAGCCCAAGTATCACTTCCCCAACACCGACGCCGGCAAGGAGGAGCTGATCGAGTCCCTCAACGCCATGACCGAGGCCATGTACAAGCGGCTGCCCGAGTATTTCGGGAC
>DJWR01000020.1:5887-6961 GCA_002441055.1 Caulobacteraceae bacterium UBA6225
CTGACCTATCACGAGGCCGCGCCGGGCCATCACATGCAGCTGGCCCTGCAGCAGGAGGCCGACCTGCCGATGATCCGGCGGGCGACCTTCCTCTCGGCCTATGGCGAGGGCTGGGCCCTCTATGCCGAGGAGCTGGCCAAGGAGATGGGGGTCTATGAGGACAATCCCCTGGCCGAAGTCGGCTACCTGCAGGCCGCCCTGTTCCGGGCCGCCCGCCTGGTGGTGGACACGGGCATCCATGCCAAGCGCTGGAGCCGGGAACAGGCCATCGAGACCATGTCCTCGATCGACGGATCGCCCATCTCGTCCTCGACCACGGAGATCGAGCGCTACGCAGTGTGGCCGGGCCAGGCCTGCAGCTACATGGTGGGCAAGCTCGTCTGGCTGCGCCTGCGGGAAAAGGCCCGGACGCAGCTTGGCGACCGCTTCGATCTGCGCGCCTTCCATGATGCGGGATTGCTTTCGGGCGCCGTCCCGCTGACCGTGCTGGAGGCGGTGATCGACAATCACATCGCCGCGCGCCGGGCGGCCTGATCTGAACCTGCTCGAGCCTCGGGGCGATCGCCTCGAGGCTCAGGCCGGCAGCCGGATAACCGCCCGCAAGCCGCCGAGGGGCGAGCGGTCCAGCAGAACCTCGCCCCCGTGCCCCCGGGCCACGTCCCGGGCGATGGCCAGCCCCAGGCCTACGCCCTTGATGTTCTGATTGCGGGCTTCGTCCAGCCGGTTGAAGGCCTTGAAGGCGTCCTCGTACTGGGCTGCGGGAATGCCTGGCCCATCGTCATCCACGGCGATCTCCACACCGCCTGAGGGCAGGCGCCGCGCGACCACCTCGATCGTCTCGCCATGCACGGCGGCGTTCATCACCAGGTTGGACACCGCCCGGCGCAGGGCGGTTGGCCGGACCCGGGCCGTCAGTCCCTCGGGCGCCTCCACCGAGACCTGCGCGCCGGCCCGCACCGCGCCTTCGCCCACCTCGTCCAGCAGGGGACGCAGAAGCGTATCCTCGACGCTCTCACCCCCCTCGCCGCGGGCGAAGGCGAGGTACTCGTCGATCATGTGCTCCATCTCGGCCAG
>DJWR01000244.1 GCA_002441055.1 Caulobacteraceae bacterium UBA6225
GTTCGGCTGACCAGGGCGCTCTGGTTCATCGGCCCGTCCTCGGCCAGGACGCAGATCAGCCGCCACTGGGGGATGCTGAGGCCGAAGCGGTCCTCATAAGCCCGGGCGATCAGCCGGCTGACGGCGTTGGACGCCACCGACAGGCGGTAGGGCAGATAGGCGTCCAGCTGGAGGCCGGCTGTGTTGGCCGGCTCAGGCCGGGACGGAGCGGTCATGGGGCCTGGACCTCCTGCTCGATGGCGCCGAATATCGAGTGCCGCCGGGGGTCGCGCATTTCAATCCGCACCGTATCGCCAGCCTTCAGGAATGGCGTTCTGGGCGCCCCATGGGCCAGGGTCTCAATGGTTCGCACTTCGGCGAGGCAGGAATAGCCGACCCCACCGTCCGCCACAGATTTCCCTGGACCGCCGTCGGGGCCGCGATTCGACACCGTGCCCGAGCCGATGATCGTGCCGGCGGCGAGCGACCGGGTCTTGGCCGCATGGGCGATCAGGGTCCCGAAGTCGAAGGTCATATCGACGCCGGCGTCGGCGCAGCCCAGGACCTTCCCGTTCAACTCCACCTCCACAGCGCCATGCAGCCGGCCCCCTCGCCACGCTTCGCCCAGCGCGTCCGGCGTCACCGCCACAGGGGAGAAGGCCGAGGCCGGCTTGGACTGGAAGAAGCCAAAGCTCTTGGCCAGTTCGTCAGGGATCAGGTTGCGCAGGGAGACGTCGTTGACCAGCAGCACCAGCCGCACATGGTCCAGCGCCTGGGTCGGGCTCACCCCTTGCGGGACATCGCCTGTGATGACCGCCACCTCGGCCTCCAGGTCGCAGCCCCAGGCCTCATCAGCCAGCGGGATGGAATCGCGGGGCGCCAGGAAGCCGTCGGAGCCCCCCTGGTACAACAGCGGGTCGGTCCAGAAGCTCTGCGGCATCTCCGCCCCGCGGGCACGGCGCACCAGCTCCACATGGTTCACATAGGCCGAACCGTCGGCCCACTGATAGGCCCGCGGCAGGGGGCTGGCCGCCTCATGCTCGTGGAAGCGCTCCTTGGGCACCCCGCCGTGCTCCAGGCTGTCGGCCAGGGCCCGCAGCATGGGTTCACATCGTTCCCAGTCGTCCAGGGCCGCCTGCAGGGTCGGCGCCACTGTTCCCGCGTCGGTGAACCAGGCCAGGTCGTTGGAGACCACCACCAGCCGACCGTCACGGCCGGACTTCAGGGAGGCGAGCTTCATCTTTGAGGTCTCCGCTAGAGGATTTCAGGATTGATCTTTGGGCAGGGTCTCAACCAGACGCACGCCGGCCTCGAAGGCGCGGGGTTCATAGACATGGACCTCCACGCGGATGTCGCCGCCGGCGGCGTCCTCCCACATGTAGTTTCGCTCAAAGCACACGGGGCGCCCCTGAGGGCTGAAGCCTTCGAAAGTGTCCCCCCACGGGGTGCAGGGCGCCAGCGCCCGCCAGCCGAGGTCGCAGGCCTGGACCAGTTCCTCCCGGGCCGCGGCCTCGAGGTCGTCGTGAACGGCGGCGTTCATCGGGCCTTCCAGCTGTCGACATAGGCGGTGTTCTCCACCGCGCCCGCGGCCTCGCCCACTTCAAGCGGATCGCGGGTGTCGATCATCACCGCATATTCGTCCGTGGCGGGTTTGGGCTGGGACAGCATGTTCTTCAGCGCCTTGGGATGGGGCCCGTGGGTGAAGCCCGACGGATGGAAGGTCATCATGCCCGCATCGATCCCGTCGCGACTGAAGAAGTCGCCCGCGTGGTAGAAGAGCACCTCATCATAGTCGTCATTGTTGTGGAAGAACGGCACCTTCAGCGCGCCGGGATCAGTCTCGAAGGGGCGCGGCGCAAAGGTGCAGACCACGAACCGGTCGGCCAGGAAGGTGGTGTGGGCGCTGGGCGGCAGGTGGTAGCGGTGACTCACCACCGGACGGATATGGCTCAGATTCAGGCGCACGGGCGCCAGCTCCCCATGCCAGCCCACCGCGTCCAGGGGGTTGTAGGGATAGGTCACGGTGGAAACCTGGCCACGCTTCTTGATGGCGACCGTGGTTTCATCATCCTGCGCCTGATGGGCGCGGAAGGCCTCGTCCATCACCGGCGTATCCAGCATCGCCGGATCGAAGATGGCGTGAGGACCGAGCAGGCCCTTGTCTGGCAGGGTGAAGTGGCTGTTGTTCGCCTGGATCATCAGGACGGCGCAGGGCTCAGCTGGCGCCAGACGCCACATGGTCCCTCGGGGCAGATAGAGATAGTCCCCGGCGCCAAAGGCGATGCGGCCATAGTCGCAGAAGAGGTCGCCCGCCCCCTGGTGGACGAACAATAGCTGGTCGCCGTCGGCGTTGCGCGCCAGGCCCGGCATGGCCTGATCCAGCTTCCAGAAGCGGATCTCGGTGGCGCCATTGTGCAGCACCACAGGGGCTTCCCACGGCGAGGCTTGCGGTTCGTTCAGCCGCGCCAGGTCGAAGGCCCGCGGCCGCAGGGGGCCCTCGAAACTCGTCCAACCCGTGGGGGGTCTTGGATGGTGTAGGAAGGCCGCAGGACCGAAGAAGCCCTCTTTGGAGATCTCGCGCTCATAGGTGCCGACTGGCATGTCGGCATGGGCCTGGCGCGAATGCGTCCCCTGCGCCCCGCGCCCGGGGATCCAGTTGCGGGTCGCCATCAGGGTTCGTCCTTGTAAATCCCCACGGTCAGGGGTTCGCCGGCCGCCAGGCGGGCGCGGTACATGCCCGATGTGTTGAAACTCCAGGCCATCTGGCCGTCAGGCGCCACGGCGATGACGCCGCCATCGCCGCCCAGCGCGGTGAGCTTTTCCTGCACCACCTCATCGGCCGCGGCCTGCAGAGAAAGGCCCTTGTGCTCCACCAGGGCGCAGATCTCCCGCGCCACCGTCAGACGGATGAAATACTCGCCGGTCCCGGTGGCCGACACTGCGCAGGACGCATCCGAAGCGTAGTTGCCCGCCCCGATGATCGGGCTGTCGCCCACCCGACCCCAGCGCTTGCCCGTGGTGCCGCCCGTCGAGGTGCCCGCCGCAACATGGCCGGCCTGGTCCAGGGCCACGACACCGACCGTGCCGTACTTGCCCTCGTCATGGGCCAGGGCTGCGGCCTCGTCAGCCACCACCGCGCCCGTGGGACGGGGCGGAACCGGCAGATTCTGTGCGGCGAGGAACTTTTCCAGGGAGCGCCAGCGGCGTTCTGTGAAAAAGTAGCTCGGCTCGGCCTGCTCCAGGCCCGCCTCCTTCGAGAAGGTGTCGGCGCCCGACCCCATCAGCATGACGTGCGGCGATTTCTCCATCACCGCCCGGGCGAGCGAGATGGGATGGCGGGTGCGGGTGACGCCGGCCACAGCGCCCGCCTTCAGGGTCGCCCCATCCATGATCGAGGCGTCCAGCTCATTGCGGCCTTCGGCGGTGAACACCGCCCCGCGACCGGAATTGAACAGGGGATCGTCTTCCAGCAGATGGATGGCCGCCTCGATGGCGTCCAGCGCCGAGCCGCCCTTTTCCAGAACCTCACCGCCGACCTTAGTCACCTTGGTCATGGCGGCGCGATAGGCCGCTTCCTGTTCAGGGCTCAGATCGGCGCGCTCGATGACGCCGGCTCCCCCATGCACCACAATCGCCCACTTCGGCTGCGCCATCGCACTTCCCGTCACCAAACTCGCCAACACCACCGCCAGAGCGAACGTCCACATGTCTAGTCCTTCTTCGGCAGCACGCCCCGGCGGATCTGGTCGAGTTCGATGGACTCAAACAGCGCCTTGAAGTTGCCCTCGCCGAACCCCTCATTGCCCTTGCGCTGGATCATCTCGAAGAAGATCGGCCCGACCATGTTCTCCGTGAAGATCTGCAGCAACAGACCTTGGCCCTGCGTCGGGGCGCCGTCCACCAGGATGCGGTCGGCCCGCAGTCGCTGCAGGTCCTCGCCGTGGCCAGGCACCCGGGCCTCGATCTGGTCGTAATAGGTTTCCGGCGTGTCCTGGAAGCGGACCCCGCGCTCCCGCATGGTCTCCACGGCGGCGTAGATGTCGTCGGTCCCGAGCGCCAGGTGCTGGATGCCCTCGCCCTTGTAGTCCTTGAGGAACTCCTCGATCTGGGAGTGGTCGTCGCGGCTCTCGTTCAGCGGGATACGGATCTTGCCGCAGGGGCTGGTCATGGCCTTGGACAGGAGGCCGGTCTGGGCGCCTTCGATGTCGAAATAGCGAATCTCGCGGAAGTTGAAGATTCGCTCATAGAAGTCCGCCCACTTGGCCATGTTTCCGCGAAACACATTGTGGGTCAGGTGATCGAGATAGGTCAGGCCGACCGCGCGCTGCGCCTCCATCTCGGCGGCGCCGGGGATGGGGACGAAGTCGACGTCGTAGATCTCCTGAGCCCCGTAGCGATCCACCAGATAGAGGTTCGAGCCGCCGATCCCCTCGATAGCCGGGATGTTGAGCTCCATGGGCCCGACCGGGCTTTGCACCGCAGTGGCGCCGCGCTCCACCGCCAGGGCGAGCGCCTTGGCCGCATCCCGCACCCGGAAGGCCATGGCGTTGGCCGAGGGACCGTGGGCGGCGCGGAAGTCGGCCGGCTGGCCCGAGGGCTCCATATTGAGCAGGAAGTTGATGTCCCCCTGGCGATAGCGGACCACGTGTTTGGATCGGTGACGCGAGACCGGGGTGAAGCCCATCAGCTCAAACAGGCCGCCCAGGCGCTCGGGCTCAGGCGAGGTGAACTCCACGAACTCGAACCCGTCGGTGCCCAGGGGGTTCTCGAACAGATCGGTGGCGGCGGCGGTCGCAAGGGCGGTCATGATGGTCTCCCGTCGGCGAGATAGTATCAGATGCAACTATTCACCAAAGTTCGGGGCTCACACAAGCGCCCGACGGCAAAATGCGGGGGCGACCTTGATGCGCGGCCGCTGGCCCCCAACGTCCTGTAGCGCCGCTGGCCAAAGTGCGGTTCAATCACAGACCATGATCCCAGGCCTCGATCCGATCTTTCACCGCTGGCGACTGACGGCCCTGCTCGCCTCGGCGGGCATGCTGGCCATCGCCCATGGCTTCCAGACCTTCGGAGAATTGGCGCCCTGTACGCTCTGTCTGCGGCAGCGCGAGGTCTATTGGGTGGCCGCCAGTGTCGCCCTGGCCGGGATGATCCTGACGCGGCTGCAGGGCGGGGCGCGTTTCCGCCCGGCCTTCAACCTGGTGCTGGGCCTGATCTTCCTGGTGGGAACGGCGGTGGCGGCCTACCACGCCGGCGCGGAATGGAAGTGGTGGCCGGGGCCCAGCGCCTGCGCCTCCTCCGGCGGCGCGGTCAGTCTGGACGCCATGAGCGGCCTGCTGGCGGGCCAGACCATCGCCGCGCCGGCCTGTGACACCGCGCCCTGGGTGTTTGCGGGCCTCTCAATGGCCGGTTGGAACGCGGTCATCTCCCTGATCCTCGCGGCGCTGAGCCTGGCGGCCGCGGCCTATGAGAGAAGCAAGCGATGAGCGACAAGCCCCTCCCCGCCCGACCTGGCGCCGGAACTGTGCAGGCCAGGCTCGCCGAAATCCTGAGGGTCGACCACGCAGGCGAGCTGGGGGCCGTCCATATCTATCAGGGGCAGCGCGCGGTGCTGGGCGCGGCCAAGGGCAAGGAACGCCTGGCCTCCCAGCTGGAGGAGATGGAGGGACATGAGGCCGTCCATCTGGCCCGTTTTGACGCGCTTCTGAACCAGCACGGGGTCCGGCCGACCGTGATGACGCCCCTGTGGCGCCTGGCGGGGTTCGCCCTGGGCGCCGGCACGGCCTTGATGGGCGAAAAGGCCGCCCATGCCTGCACCGAGGCCGTGGAGTCAGTGATTGAGAAACACTATGCCGGCCAGGTGGCCGAGCTGGCCGACCGTGATCCTGAACTGGCCGCCGAATTGGCGAAGTTCCGTGACGAGGAACTGGCGCACCGGGACCTCGCCGTCGAAGAGGGCGCCCGTGAGGCGCCTGGGTATGGGCTGCTGTCGGCGGTGATCCAGGCCGGCTGCCGCACCGCGATCAAGATCAGCGAAAAGGTCTGAATAAGGTCCCGACCTGATCGGTCCCTCAGAAATCCTGTGATTGACCCCGGCGGCGCCGGGCGTACTGATCGATCATCCGGCAGCGTAAGACGGCCGGGAGGGGGAGTTCGGCCATGGGGATGATCGGGCGCGCCGGGGGCGTGCGACCGCAGGCGGAGCGTCGCGCGTGAACATCCGCATCTTTGTCCTGGCCCTGTCGACCTTCGCCTTTGGGTCTGGCGCCTTCATCTTCGCAGGGCTTCTGGAGCCCATGGCCGCCGAGCTTGGGGTCTCCGTCGGCGCCGCTGGCCAGCTGCAGACCGTCTATGTCCTCACCTCCGCCCTGGCCGGGCCGCCCCTCGCCTTCCTGGTAGGACGGTTCGAGCGCAAGCGGGTGCTCACCATAGCCCTGGGCATCGCCGTCCTGCTCAACCTCGCCTGTCTGATGACCCCCGGCTACGGGACCCTGATGGTCCTGCGGGCCGTCCTTGGGGCCATCGGCGCCATGGCTGGACCCGCCGCCTCCGCAGCCGCCAGCGCCCTGGTGCCGCCGGAGCGACGGGGCTCGGCCCTGGCCATCGTCATGGGCGGCATGACCGTCGCCTTCCTGATGGGCATTCCCCTGGGCAGCGTGGTCGGCGCAGCCTTTGGCTGGCGGGCGACCTTCCTGCTGTCGGCGGGCTTGAGCGCCTTCGCCCTGGCGGCCATCCTCATCTTCATCCCGCGGGTCAGCCCGCCTGGGCCGGGCGTTGGTCAGGGCCTGAGAGGGGCCGGCGTCCTGCCGCTCTTCCTCTCCACCTTCCTGGCCTTCGGGGCCAATATGACCATTACCACCTATATCGCGCCGATCCTTCGCCTGCAGGTGGAGGTGACCGGGGCGGGCGTCGCGGCCTTCCAGATGCTGGTGGGGGTCGGCAGCTTCCTGGGTCTGGCGCTTGGCGGCAGGGCGGCCGACCGGGGGGCGGGCGGCCTCAGTGTCACCCTGGGCTTTCTGGGGCTCGCCGCTGCCGCGGCCCTGCATGGCCTTGAGCTGGCCCGCACCGGGACGCCCGGCGCATTGGCCTTTGGGATTGTCGGACTGGCGGTGCTGACGGGCTCCACGTCTCTGTTCTCGGTCATGCCGGTGATTCAGACCCGGCTGATCGCCAAGGCGCCAGCCTCTGCGCCCCTGGCCCTGGCCTTCAACGGCTCCTCGGCGTCCCTGGGCCAGGCCTTTGGCGGGGCGCTTGGCGGCGCCCTGCTGACCCAGGGCGGGGCGCTATCGGTGACCTTCGCCGCCGGCCTGATCGCCGTCGCGGCCGCGGCGTTCTGGCAGTTCGCCCACAGACACACCGCACCGGGCTGAAGCCACCGCGTGCAGAGAGTGCAGCCCTCGCCCATCAGGCGAGCGACCATGCGCGCTGATCCGAACATCGTTAGAAGCGGCCCGATTCGTGGAGCTGCATTTTATGATTATTCGACCGCTGTTACTTTTGGTCGACGATGATGTAACCTTGTTACAGGCGATTTCCGGCCTTCTTGAACTTGAAGGTTTTGATACAGTTCTATCTCAGACGGCCGCTCAGGCCATTGAGTTCCTGAATGATCTGCCCGTATCTGGCGTCATCATCGACATTTTCATGCCAGATCGGGACGGAATGGAGACCATCGGCGAAATCCGCGCCCGGTGGCCGAACCTGCCGATTATCGCCATGTCCGGGGGCTGGCGCACCATCAGCCCCGAAACCATCCTGGAAACCGCCAGGGCGCTGGGGGCCCAAGAGGCCCTGACCAAGCCGTTTGATCGTCAGGCCCTGGTCGAGGCGGTCCGCCGACTGCTGCCCCCCGAGTGATCTGACGCTATCCCAGGCGCCAACGATGCAGATGCTCGAGCACATCGGCGACGATCTGATCGTGGGTGAAGCCCGTGACGTCCCGCGCGCGCCGCACGTCATCGGAGCTCGCCGAAAGCCGCCATTCCATGGCTCGCCGCCGCTCTGAAGCGTCGAGGGCGGTCATGGCCGGTCGCGGGCGCGCGGGCGGCCAGACGGTAGTGGAACGGCCTCCCGCCCTCCGCCGTGGCGGTGAGGAGGAGGCCGTCTCCCTCGCGGGTGACCTCGGTGGCAAGCCCCTCGGCCGCCAGGCCTTCGCCGACGCTCTCCAGGGCGGGCCCAGCCACACGGTCCAGATGCCACTGGATGTCCCGGCGGCTTGCGGGGGCCAACAGACGCTTCAACTGTTCGGCCCGCGGCGGCCCCTCGGTCTCCACCACTTGCCCGGCGACATCGGCGTTCATCTGTCGGGTCAGTCCGAAGGCCAGGGCGATCATGATAGCCGTGAACGGCAGGGCCGCCACCAGGGTGGCCGCCTGCAGGGCGCCAAGCCCGCCCGCCAGCAGCAGCAGGCCCGCCACCAGACCCAGCAGCAGGCACCAATAGACCCGCTGCCAGCGCGGCGTGTCGTCGGCCCCGCCTGAGGCCAAGGTGTCGATCACCAGCGATCCGGAATCAGCCGAGGTGATGAAGAAGACCGCCACCAGCACGACAGCGACAGTGGAGGTGATGGCCGTCCCCGGCAGTTCGGCGAAGAAGCGGAACAACGCCGTCGACAGATCCGCGCTCACCGCCGCCGAGATCGCGCCCGCCGCCGACCCCATATCCAGGGCGATGGCCGTGTTCCCGAAGACGGTCATCCACAGGAAGGTGAACCCGGCCGGGACCAGAAGCACGTTGAGGATGAACTGACGCACCGTCCGTCCCCGCGAGATCCGGGCGATGAACATCCCCACGAATGGCGACCAGGCGATCCACCAGGCCCAGTAGAACAGGGTCCAGTCGGCCATCCAGCCCCGCGGCTCGTAGGCATAGAGGGTGAAGGTGCGGATGAAGAAGTGGTCGAGATAGAGGCCGAAATTCTGCACCAGGGCCTTCAGCAGAAATCCCGTCGGCCCCACCACCAGGACGAACAGCATCAGCAGCACGGCCAGGATCAGGTTCAGCTCCGACAGACGCCGCACCCCCTTGTCCAGCCCCGTCAGCACCGAAACCGTCGCCGCAGCCATCACCAGAGCGATCAAAGCGCACTGCATCAGCGCGGTGTTGGGGAGGCCGATCAGATAGTTGAGGCCGCTGTTGATCTGCGAGACCCCGAATCCGAGGGAGGTGGCGATGCCAAACACCGTCCCGCACACGGCGAAGATGTCCACCGCATCGCCGATAGGACCGCCTGTGCGCTTGCCCAGCAGGGGCGAGAGGCCCGAACGCAGGGTGAGCGGCAACCCCTTGCGATGGGCGAAGAAACCAAGGCTCAAGCCGACCAGCGCATAGATGGCCCAGGCGTGCACACCGTAGTGGGTGAAGGTGATCACCATCGCCTCGCGGGCGGCGGCGAAGGTCCTAGGTTCAGCCTCCGGCGGGCTGACATAGTGCTGGATCGGCTCGGCGACGCCGAAATACATCAGGCCGATGCCCATGCCGGCCGCAAACAGCATGGCCAGCCATGAGACGTAGGGGAAGTCCGGCTCACAATCGTCAGGCCCGAGCTTCAGGCTTCCCGTCGGCCCCAGAGCCAGGAACAGCACGAGACCCAGGAAGCCGGCGACGGCGGCGACATAGAACCAGCCAAAGGTGTCAATCACCCAGTCCTGAGCCGACTGAAAGAACCAGTCGGACCGATCGGGCGCGATCACCGCAATCACCAGCAAGGCGCCGACGATGAGGCTGGCGCCCCAAAAGACGCGCGGGTTCATCTGGGTTCGTAGAATGATCAGCCCTCCCGCGACGCCATCGCCCCGTCCGAGCCCGAATTGATACCGTCGCAACGGCGCGATGGCCAATCCAAGGGTCTAAACCGCGAGGCGTACCCGCCTTCAGGCTTCCAGCTCGATGTCCCAATAAAGGTAGTCGAGCCAGCTCTGGTGGAGGTAGTTGGGCGGGAACCGGCGGCCTCGCTCCTGCAGTTCGTGGGCTTGCGGGCGGCGGGGCGCCATCAGCGGGCGCATGCCGGCCTCATGCGGGGTGCGCCCACCCTTGGCGAGATTGCACGGCGCGCAGGCGGTGACGATGTTTTCCCAGCTGGTGCGGCCGCCCCTCGAGCGCGGCACCACATGGTCGAAGGTCAGGTCTTCGCCCGAGCGGCAGTACTGGCAGGCGAAGCCGTCGCGGAGAAACAGGTTGAAGCGGGTGAAGGCCGGCGGGCGGTCCTGCGTCACATAGCTCTTCAGCGCGACGACACTGGGCAGACGCATGGAAAAGGAGGGGGAGCGGATCATGTGGTCGTAGGTCGAGACCACATCCACCCGATCCAGGAAGACGGCCTTGATCACCTCCTGCCAGGGCCACACTGACAGGGGATAGTAGCTGAGCGGCCGATAGTCGGCGTTGAGCACGAGGGCGGGCCAGCCCGACGGCGGATGCTGGATCACCTGCATCGCCAAAACGCCCAAAGCCGGGGCGCCGAACGCCCGATGTCAAATGCACTGAGACTGAAGACGCAGATCCTCCCTCTCGTGTCGTCCCCAGGAGTCCTGAGGTCGGCATCACCATAGGCGCGATTCTGTGACGGCTCCATGGCGTCGTGCGGCAGGGTGAGCGCACAAAAAAAGAGGGGGTCCGATGGACCCCCTCAAGGCGACAGACTGGGAGAAAAAGGTTCGCCCTCAGGCGAAGGCGCCCAGGAGCGCGCCCACCAGGGCGAGGCTGAGCACCACAAACAGGGCCGGGGTGAGACGGTCGAAAACCCGTTCGGCGGCCGACAGGGAAGCGAGAGACATGACACACACCTTGTGAGTTGGAGCCCCCGGGGAGGGGGGCGGGTTTCTTATTTAAACAACGCTAAGATAGCGCCCATCTAAGCGACGTCAAGATGATCTTTACGGCGATCAGATAGAGAATTACACTCCAGGTAATGAGAGAATCTGAAACCCCTGAGCCGCGCCCCTATCACCACGGCGATCTGCGCCGCGCCCTGGTGGAGGCGGCCTGCCGCCTGTTGGAGAAAGAGGGGGCGCAGTCCCTATCCCTGCGCGCGGTGGCGCGGGAGGCGGGCGTCAGTCCGGCCGCCCCCTATCACCACTTCAAGGACAAGAGCGAGCTGCTGGACGCCGTGGCCCATGAGGGCTGGGAAAAGCTGGATCTGGCCTTTCAGGCGGCCCGCGACGCGCAGATCTCTCCCCCCGACCGGGTGCGGGAACTTGGCGTGGCCTATGTTCGCTTCGCCAGTCAGCACCCCGACCTCTATCGGGTGATGTACGACTGCTCGCGGGACAAGGCCGACATGCCAGCCCATGTGCATGAGAACGAAGAGAGCGCCTATCGCCGGGTTCGGGAGGTGTTGATCTCCGCCGGCGCCGACCCCACTGACGAGATCAGCCTGGAGCTGGCCACCATCGCCTGCTGGTGCGCCGCCCATGGTCTGGCCGAAATGACCAGCTTCAAGCAGTTCGAGCCCCTGAAGGACGCCCTCGGCGGCGAAGAGGCCTTCCTGCGCGGGGTGCTCGCCCATGTGGGGGTGTTCGCCAAGGGCCTCTAGCGTTAGAGCCCTTGGGGTGAGCGTCCCCTTCGTCACCCGTTTCGCCCCCTCCCCCACCGGCCTGCTGCACCGGGGGCACGCCTATTCGGCCCTGCTGGCCTATGAGGCGGCGCAGGCGGCCGGCGGAACCTTCCTGCTGCGGATCGAGGACATTGACGCCACCCGCGCGCGACCGGAGTTCGAGGCGGCCATCTTTGAGGACCTGGCCTGGCTGGGGATCACCTGGCCCACTCCTGTACGCCGCCAGTCCGAACACCTGGAGGATTACGAGGCTGCGCTCGTGCGCCTTGCGGCCGAGGGCCTCGTCTATCGCTGCTTCCGCACGCGCAAGGAGGTGGCCCAGGCCATGGCCAGCGCGCCGCACGGCGCCATGGACACCTTCCGCAGCGCCCCCCTGCCCGCCGACGAGGAGACGCAGCGTCTGGACAAGGGGGAACCCTTCGCCTGGCGGCTCTCCCTGGACGCCGCCCAGGCCCGTCTCGGCGGCTTTGAGCACCTCACATTCCATGAGGAGGGCGAAGGTCCCGATGGGGAGCGCGGCCTGATCCGGGCGCGGCCAGAGCTCGGCGGCGACGTGGTCCTGGCGCGCAAGGATGTGGGCGTGGCCTATCATCTGGCCGTGGTTCTGGATGACGCCCTGCAGGGGGTGACCCACGTGATCCGCGGCTGCGATCTCTTTGAGGCCGCCCATGTCCAGCGCCTGCTACAGGCCCTTCTGGGCCTGCCAACCCCCGTCTATCGCCATCACCGGCTGCTGGCCGGACCAGACGGGAAGCGTTACGCCAAGCGTGACCGGGCCGAGACCCTGCAGGCCCTGCGCGCCGCAGGCCTCACACCCGAGCGGTTGCGCCAGGAGATGGGCCTGTGACCACCCCGCAAGTCCCACAGACCAGCGATGGCCGCGCCCTGGCGGTGCTGATCTTCGGCGCCGTCGTGATCGGCTTCGTGCCGATCCTGGTGCGCCTGTCCGACACCGGCTCAGCCGCCGCCGGCTTCTGGCGTCTGGCCTTCGCCCTGCCGCTGCTGGCCCTGATGACACGACGGGCGGGCGCAGGCCTCGGACGGACGCCCTCGCGCCTGGCCATGGTGGCCGGGGTCATGTTCGCCCTCGACCTGGGCTTCTGGCACTATGGCATCGCGCTCACCTCAGTGGCCAACGCCACGGTGCTGACCAATCTGACGCCGGTGGTGGTGACGGCGTTCGCCTGGATCTTCCTGCGACAGAGCCCCCGCAAGCTATTCCTGCTGGCCGTGACCCTGGCACTGGCCGGCGCCTTCACCATGGCCGCGGCCCGCGGTGGGGCGGTGGGACCTGCGCCAGGCCTCGGCAATGCATCCGCCGCCCTGACGGCGCTCTGGTACGCCTTCTACTTCCTGACGGTGAGCGCGGCGCGCAGGACCGAGGCGGCCCTTCGCATCATGTTCTGGTCGAGCCTGACCGGCGCGCCCCTCCTGCTGGGCGCGGCCCTCTTGCTTGGGGAGAGCGTGATCCCCGCCAGTCTCGGCGGCTGGGCGGCCTGCGCCGGGCTGGGCGTCCTGCACGTGGCCGGGCAAGGCGCCATCGCCTGGGCCCTGGGGCGCCTGCCGCCGGCCACCGCCTCGGTCGTGGTCCTGATCCAGCCCGTGGTGGCCGCCGCCGCTGGCTGGCTGCTGTTCGCCGAGGCGCTCGGGCCCCTCCAGGCCCTGGGCGGCGCCGTCACCCTGGCCGGGGTGGCGCTGGCCCA
>DJWR01000131.1 GCA_002441055.1 Caulobacteraceae bacterium UBA6225
ACGTGGCGGGCGCGGCGGCGCGGACGGCGGTCATGGAGCCTCCGAGAATGCGCCCAGAGTCTCCCCCGCGCCGCCTGAAGATCGCGTTAACCCTGTTCAGGGCCGTCCAGGCGCCAGGAGCGGGGCGCTGTCGGGCGGCGGATTCCGCTCCAGCTCGGCGATCAGGGCTTTCATCTCAGCGATCTCGCGCACCTGGGCGGCCAGGATCTCGTCGGCCAGGGCCCGCACGCGAGGATCGCGGATATGGGCCCGTTCACTGGTCATGATCGCGATGGAGTGATGGGGCGTCATGGCCTTCATATAGGCCACGTCGCCAATGCCCGTCTGGCTGCGCACCATCCACAGGGCGCCGGCGAAGACGACCACAGAGCCGGCGAGGATGGCGAGGTTCAACGCCTTGTTGGGATACATGCTGAGCATGAACAGCAGCATGATGATGGCCATGGTCGCACCCATGACCAGAGCCATGTAGGCGCGGGTCTGACTGAACATCACATGGTCGAGGGCGTAGGTGTTCAGATACATCAACACGAACATGACCAGGGTCGAGGTGGCGATCATCGCGCCAAAGCGAGCGTAGCCCATGCGGACCTCCTGTCTTCGCTGGAGGCGAAACGCACAACCTTACGCTTTGGCGCCCTCAGGCAACTGAACTTGGCCGCAGAGACCGCCAACCCAGGGCCAGGATCGCGATCAGTAGGGCCTCCACGATCATCGGCGGAATCTGGGTCACGCCGCCACCCGAGGCGATCAGGCTGATCACCCGCCCGGTGAGGGCCAGGCCCAGCAGGACCATGGCCGGCGCCAGCCAGCGGCGGTCGGCGCGGAGCGCCGCCAGGAGGGCGAACAGGCCCCCTGCCCCGAAGAAACCGCCGAGATCGGCCCGCAGGCTGGCCACGCCGAGCGGCCCCTCCGCCCCGACGCCGAGGCTGGCGGCGAACGTCAGGGGCTGGGTCCAGATCCGAAGCATGATGCTCAGCATGAGCAGGCCCACCAGCCCCACGAGGCCCCGGGCGAAGAGACGACCCAGTCGCGCGGCACGTTCAGAGTTGCGCTGCTCAAACCGTCGCCAGCCGAAGATCGCCAGCCCGAGGATCGCGACAAGTACGCCAAGACCGACCAAAAGCGGCGCCCGGACGTCCGCCAGAATATGCGAGAGCAGGTTCAGGGCGATCTGCCGGTCGGCGGAGAACCCCCCCGGGATCTCGGCCGCACCCACCGCCGTCGCATAGGCCTGGTAGTCGGCCAGCATGGCCGCCACTCGCTCAGGCTGGGACGGGGCAAGATCGGTGGTCTCGCCGGGATCGCGGACGATGTCGTAAAGCCGCCAAGCGCGATCGCCCCAGGCGCCGGCGTTGCGGGTGAGCTTGTAGTCGCCCTTGAACAGAGCCGCATCCCCCGCCGCTTCAAGACCGACGGGGTCGTCAGGCCCATAGATCCGCTCCCCATCGCCCGTAAGGACAGGCCGCAGACTGCGCCCATGCAGGGGCGGATGATCGACGCCCACGAGATCAAGGAGGGTGGGTGCGATGTCGGAGATCAGGCTGAAGGCCCGCACGGTCTGGCCTTCGGGCAGGCCGGGACCGGCCATGATCAGCGGGACCCGAAGGCCCCCTTCGCTCGTGTAAAACTTGTAGAGGGCCCCAGGCGCTGCCGCCGCGCTGGCCCAGCCTGGGCCGATGGCGGCGTAGGTTCCTGACCCGCCCATGATGTCGGGCCCATATTCATAGCCCTGTCTGCGAAGCCAGAAGCGGAAGATCGGCTGGGCGACGGGATCGCCAGCCTCGGGCCCGTTGTCGGAAAGGATGACGAACAGGGTGTTGTCGTACTGGCCGGTGGCCCGCAGGTGCTCCACCAACCGTCCGAAATGGTGGTCCATGGCCTCGAGCATTCCAGCGTTAATAGCCATGGACCGGGCCGCCAGGGCCTGGGCCTCCGGCGACAGGGCGTTCCATTCGGCCACATTGCGTGGCGGCGGGCCCATGGGGGCGTCGGCTGCGATCAGGCCTGTGCGCACCGCGCCCTGGCGCCGACGTTCCCGCTGGGCGGTCCAGCCGTCGCGGTAGAGGGTCTCGTACTTGCGAACAAAGGCCTCCGGCGCCTGGACCGGGATGTGGATGGCCAGGAAGGGCAGATAGGCGAAGAAGGGCGCGGCCTCCCCTGCCCCGTCGCCGATATAGCCGATCATCTGATCGACCAGGAATTCCGACGAATAGAAGTCCTTGGGCAGGGTGGCGGGCTTGCCGTCCTCGAACCAGGGCGCGCGCTCGTAGAGGGGGAAGTAGGACCGCCCATCCCAGTTGTCGCCGCCGGTGGCGTCGAGGGCGAAAGAGCGGTCAAAGCCATGTGCGTCGGGCAGGTCGCCGGGGCCGTGCCCCAGGTGCCACTTGCCCGCCATGTAGGTGCGATAGCCGACGCGCTTCAGGCGGGTGGCCACCGTCTCGACCCCCTGCGCCAGGCGTCCCTGATAGGCCGGCAGGTCGCGATGTTCGGGCGGCGTTGTCTCCGGCAGGTTGGCGACGCCGGCCGTATGGCTGTCGAGGCCAGTCATCAGCATGGCCCGGGACGGCGCGCACATGGGCGTGGCGTGGAAGTTCGAGAACCGCGCACCGCGGGCGGCCAGGGCGTCGATGGTGGGGGTGGCGATCTCGCCGCCATAGGCCCCGAAGTCTGTATAGCCGGCGTCGTCCACCAGGATGAGCACGATGTTCGGGCGCTTGGCGTTCGTCTGGGCCTCAGCCTCCGCCGGCGGCGCCAGCAGGGCGCAGGTCAGGGCCAAGAAGCCGCAAACCAGACTGCTCAGGGAGCGTGAAGCCACCCGCCCCATAGCGATCCCCTGACCCGACATGCGCCGCTCCCATCAATGCCTGCGATATATATGCACGATGACTGCCAATTTATGCAAGCTGGCGCCGCCCGTCTCCTGCCCGATCCAAGGGGCTTGTGTCTCCCAGACAATGGCGCGTATCGTGCCAAAACTTTGGCTGGGGAGGCCGTCGATGTCACGCAAGATCTGGTTGGGGGTGGGGCTGGCCCTCCTGGTGGCCATCGGCCTTGGCCTGGCCAACTACAAGTCCATCATCCTGTTCGTCGTGGGGAACCTGGGAAAGCAGGAGATCGCCGAAATTCAGGAGATCAACTGGGCCAGGGGCCCAGACACGGCGCCGGCCGGGGAGCGCCCGCCCAATGTGATCGTCATCCTGGCCGACGACCTGGGCATCAACGACATCAGCACATTTGGCGGCGGCATCTCCGGGGGGCTGGTCAAGACGCCAAACATCGACGCCCTGGCCGCCCGGGGCGCCAATCTCAGCCAGGCCTATGCGGGCCAGGCCACCTGCGCCCCCTCTCGGGCGATGATCATGACCGGGCGCTACGCCACGCGGCACGGGTTTGAATTCACCCCCACACCGGACGGCATGACCCGCATTCTGGAGATGTTCTACAATGACGGGTCGCGCCCCCATCCCATGCTGCGGGACGCTGAGGCTGCGAGGCGGACTCCGCCAATGGTCGAGCAGGGCTTGCCCGGCAGTGAGATCACCCTGGCTGAGACGCTCAAGGCCCGCGGGTACCACACGGTCCACATCGGCAAGTGGCACCTGGGGGACACCGAGGAGTTCAACGCCAATGCGCAGGGCTTCGACGAAAGCTTGCTGATGGCCAGCGGTCTCTACATGCCCGAGGACCATCCCGACGTGGTCAACGCAAAGGTCGACTTCGATCCGATCGATCGCTTCCTATGGGCGCGGATGCAGGCGGCGGCGAAGTTCAATGGCGGGCCTATGTTTGCGCCGCGGGGCTATCTCACCGATTACTACACCGAGGAATCGATCAAGGTGATCGAAGCCAACCGCAATCGGCCTTTCCTGCTCTATCTGGCCCATTGGGGAATTCACACGCCTTTGCAGGCGACCCGGGCCGACTATGACGCCCTACCCGAGATCAAGGACCATCGACTGCGGGTCTATGGCGCCATGATGCTGGCTCTGGATCGCAGCGTCGGCAAGATCATGGAGGCCCTGGAGGCCCAGGGCCTGGCCGACAACACCATCGTGGTCTTCACCAGCGACAATGGCGGCGCCGGCTATATCGGTCTGCCCGAGGTGAACGCCCCCTATCGCGGCTGGAAACTCACCTTCTTCGAAGGCGGGCTGAGGGTGCCCATGTTCATGAGCTGGCCCGACCGTATTGCGCCGGGCACGGTGATGAGCGACCCGGTCCACCACATCGACCTGATGCCGACCCTGGCCGCGGCGGCCAGCGCGGCGACGCCCAAGGACCGGATCATCGACGGGGTCGACCTGCTGCCCTGGCTGACGGGCGCCAGGCCAGCCCAGGCGCCCCACGATACCCTGTACTGGCAGAGCGGCTATTACCGCGCCGTGCTGCACAAGGGCTGGAAGCTGCAGACCTCTGACCGGCCCAAGAAGGACTGGCTCTACAACCTCGTGGCCGACCCCACTGAGCAAACCAATCTGGCCCAGGCCAATCCGGAGAAGGTGGCCGAGCTCAAGGCCCTGCTGGCGGCCCATCAGGCGGCCGGCCGCGAGCCCTTGTTCCCCAATGTGGGATCGGTGCCGGTGATGGTGGACAAGACCCTGGACCAGCCCGCCACCGAGAAAGACGAATTCGTCTACTGGCCGGGCTGATCGCCCACGCCGAGGCGAGGCCAAGACCTCGACCTCGGCGGGCCATGGACGGGTCAGCCCAGGCTGGCGATGAGGCCCACCGTGGGCGGGGTGCGGCCGGCGACGAGATCACTCATGGCGCTACGCACCGCGTCCGGGCCGGACACATGGCGCAGGGCGAGGCTCCCCTTCAGCTCCTCGACCATCCGCATCGTCTCCGCCTGGGTGCGACGCTGGATAACGCCGGGTCCCAGATCGCCGTCGCGCTTGGCGATGTGGGCGGGAATGAAGATGAAGTCGTGGGAGGGAGCGCCCTCCACCTTGCCGGTGGAGCGGGGCTGGTCCCAATGGGTGGCGCCCACCGCGCAGCTGAGCTTAAGCTGCGGGCCAAACCGCTTGTGGATGGCGCCGATCACCACCCCATCCCCGGCCATGTCGACAAAGGCCGAAGGAACGGCGCCATCGAGGCTGTCGATGTCCCCATAGGCGATCACCTGGTCGCAGAGGCCGAGCCCCTCGACGAAGGCCATGTTGCCCGGGGAAGTGAGACCGATCACCTTCGGCCGCGGCGCCGGATGGCGGGCCAGCATGTTGAGCAGGCCGATGGCGGTCTTGGACGAGGCGCTGCCCACCAGCACCTGTTCGGCGCCGAAGAAGTCGTTATCGACCAGATAGTCATAGAGCAGATAGCCGGTGCCCAGCAGGGGCAGGAGCAGGCACCGCTGGTCCTCAAGCGCCTTCATGGCCTCGGGCTCGCCGGTGGTCCGCTGATAGTGGTTGTAGAAGGCCGGCAGCTCCGCGCGGTGGGACGCGGCGTCCACAAAGCCCCGCGGACCCACCGCATCGGGCGTCAGGACGACGTGAGAGGCGGTGGGGAAGAAGCCATAGATCCGCTCGCCGACGGGCAGGTCGGGATGGCGCGAGGCCACCACATCGGCGAACCCCCAGACCGGGACGAGGCCCCAGGGCTCAGGCGCCGGGAAATAGCCCCAATAGCCGATGGTGGCGCCCGAGAGCGCGTAGCTGACATTGTTGGCGGTGAGCGCGAACCGGTCGATGGCCAGCAGAACTTCGCCCTCCGCCAGTTCCGGCTGGGGAAGCTCCACAAGACGGCTCTCGGTCAGTGCGTCACGGCGCAGCTGAAGTTGGGTGATCACGGCGTCACAACCTTTCGCAGGCGCATCGAGAGCAACAGGAAGACCACGGCGAAGGCCGCCTGGGCAACCCGCGGAGAATCCGCAGGCCAGCCAGATGCGAGCCTAGCTGACCGCCAGGAAGGCCGTGATGGCGGCCACCAGTTGGTCGGCGGCGTCTTCCTGGATGAAGTGGCCGGCGCCCGGGATGATCTGGTGTTTCTGACCCTGGGCGCCTGGGATGCTCGCCTGGGCGCGGACCTCCCAGCCCTTGGCCACCGGATCCAGCTCGCCAAAAAGGGTCAGGAAGGGCTTTTCGAAGCGCTGCAGCTTCTCCCAGGCGGCCTTGTTCAGGGGCACGCCGGGATTGTCCGGCTGGACGGCGATGAGCAGGGGGAAGGAGATCAAGCCCCACTCGTAGTCCGAGGATGGGAAGGGGGCGAGGTAGGCCGCCCGCTCGGCCTCGCTCAGCTTGTTCTCCATGCCCTGGTCGAGCATGGGCCAGGGAAAGGCCGTGGCGGCGTTCATCATGCCGACCCACATCTTCATGAAATCGCTCTCGCCCTCGCCGATGGGCAGGCCGGTATTGGCCACGACCACCCGGTCGAACCGCTCCGGGTTCTCAGCCACCAGATAGAGGCCGATGGTGCCGCCCCAGTCCTGGCAGAAGAGGGTGATGTGGCGCAGGTCCATGGCGGTGAGCCACTTGCCCATCCAGTCGTAGTGACGGGCGAGCGTATAGTCGTCCTTGGCGGCCGGCTTGTCGGACCGGCCACAGCCCACCAGGTCCACGGCGATCACCCGACGCCCCGTGGCCAGCAGGCCGGGGATCATCTTGCGATAGAGATAGGCCCAGGTGGGGTTGCCGTGCATCAGCAGGATCGGCTCGGCGTCCCGCGGCCCCTCATCCACATAGTGGATGCGGATATCGGTCCCATCGTCGTCCTGGATGGTGAGGTAGTGCGGCGCCCACGGGAAGTTGGGCAGGTTTGCGAAGCGCTCGTCAGGGGTGCGCAGGACGTTCATGGCGGTCTCCAGGAGCCAGGCGGCCTCAGCCGACCAGGATTGAGTTCAGTTGGGCGTGAAGGAGGACGAGGTGGGCGAGGGCCGCGGTCAGGGCCAGCGACAGGGGGACCCACACCTTGGGCCCAGCCACGGTCATCATCTGAGGCTTCGTCGGGAAGGAATAGGTCTGCGGCATGGCCGCGAACTTGAACTCATGGGCGCCTGCGAACCGGGGATCGACCACCAGGGCGGCCAGGTCGCGGCGGCTGCGGTAACGCATGTAGCCCATGATCGACCAGCCGGGGTCGGCCTCCACCCCCCAGGCGTCGAAATAGCCGCCGATCTTGCGCGCCACGAGGGCGGGATGGCCGCCCCTCGCAAATAGGGCCGGCAGGAACATGCGGGTATAGCCCTCCATCACCTGACGAGCCGGCCTGGGCTGGCCGCTCACGGGGTCTGGGATGTCGCCAGGGGCGATCCGCACCAGGTTGAGCATGAAGAATTCGCGGCCATCGTCGGCCTCAAGGAAGGCCTGCAGGGTCGCCAGATCGTTGCGTCCCTCCAACTCGACGCCCGTGGCGATGAGGTCAGCCAGGGCGGACTGCACCTCGCCCTTGGAGAGGGGACCGCGCCAGTTGACGTACCAGGCCAGGAACAGGCCGTAGGCCAGGAGGGCGAGGCCCCAGGGCAGCAGAAAGATCGGCATCGAAACCCCCATCTCGCGCCCCCTTATGACACTTATAATGTCATTATATTGGCAAGCCTCACCATGGCAACCGCCTTGCCGAAGGCGCGCCTCAGCGCTGACCGTTCATGCGCCAGCCGACGCGGACCTCTTCGGTTCCCGCCGGCAGGGAGATCAGGTCCCCGTCCCGGCCGATCTTCAGCGAGCCGGAGAACTGGTCGCGCGCCTCGCCCAGGAATGGGCCTTCCAGGGCGCGGACCGGCAGGGGCGGCACGATGTGGTTCAGCATCAGGAATTTCACGCCGGCCCGCTCGGCCAGCTGAGCGGCCTGTTCCGGGGTGGTGTGATAGTCGGTGATGTCCGCGAAGATTCGGGCGAGATTTGTGCGCCCCGCCGCCTCGGCCGCCGCCTGCTGGCGGTTGACGAGATCAACGGACAGGGCCTCGTGGACCAGCAGATCAGCGCCCCTGGCCTGG
>DJWR01000187.1 GCA_002441055.1 Caulobacteraceae bacterium UBA6225
TGCTCGAGATCGTCCATATCGAGCAGCCGGTCTGCGTCATCGTCCAGTTCGGCGGCCAGACGCCGCTCAAGCTCGCCAAGCCCCTGGAAGACGCCGGCATCCCGATCCTGGGCACCAGCCCCGACGCCATCGACCTGGCCGAGGACCGCGAGCGCTTCCAGCAGCTGCTGCACCGCCTGAAGATCGCCCAGCCGATCAACGCCATCGCCCGGTCCGACGAGGAAGCCTTCAAGGCCGCCCATCAGGTCGGCTACCCCGTGGTCATCCGCCCCTCCTATGTGCTGGGCGGCCGGGCCATGGAGATCATCCGCGACGACGAACAGCTGGCCCGCTACGTCCGCGACGCCGTGCAGGTGTCCGGCGACAGCCCGGTCCTGCTGGACCAGTACCTGTCCCGCGCCACCGAGGTGGACGTCGACGCCCTGTGCGACGGCGAGGCCGTTTTCGTGGCTGGCGTGATGGAGCACATCGAAGAGGCTGGCGTCCATTCTGGCGACAGCGCCTGCTCCATGCCCCCCTTCTCGCTCAAGCCCGAGACCATCGCCGAGCTGAAGCGCCAGACCGAGGCCATGGCTCACGCCCTGCAGGTGCGCGGCCTGATGAACGTGCAGTTCGCCATCGAGGAGCCGCACAGCGAGGCCCCGCGCATCTATGTGCTGGAGGTCAATCCCCGGGCCAGCCGCACCGTGCCCTTCGTGGCCAAGACCATCGGCCGGCCCCTGGCGGCCATCGCCGCCAAGGTCATGGCCGGGCGCAAGCTCGCCGAGTTCAACCTGGTGGACGCGCCCTATGACCATGTGGCCGTCAAGGAAGCCGTCTTCCCCTTCGCCCGCTTCGCTGGCGTCGACACCGTGCTCGGCCCAGAGATGCGCTCCACTGGCGAGGTCATGGGCCTCGACTGGCGCCGCGAGGGCGAGCCGGACTCCTCGGCCGCCTTCGCCCGCGCCTTCGCCAAGAGCCAGCTGGGCGGCGGCGTCGTCCTGCCCAAGTCCGGCGCGGTCTTCGTCTCGGTGAAGGACAGCGACAAGCCCTGGATCCTGACCCCGGTCCGCCTGCTGATCGAGCAGGGCTTCACCATCCTGGCCACCAGCGGCACCTGCGACTACCTGGCCGCCCAGGGACTGAAGGTTCAGCTGGTCAAGAAGGTGCTGGAGGGCAGGCCGCACATCGTCGACGCCATGAAGAACGGCGAGGTGAAGCTCGTCTTCAACACCACCGAGGGCAAGCAGTCGCTGTCGGACTCCTTCGAAATCCGTCGCACGGCCCTGATGATGAAGACCCCCTACTTCACCACCGCCGCCGGCGCCCTGGCCGCCGCCCAGGCGATTGCGGCCACCGCCACCGACAGTCTGGACGTCCGCCCCCTGCAAAGCTACGCGCACGGCTAGGGCTGGCCCTGTTTTTATCGATTGCGTCAAAACTCACCTCTTTTTGCCGCATTTGACAAAAACAGTGTTCGGTTAGCGTTGACGCGGCTCCGAGTCAGGCGCAGGCTTTGGTCAGTCGCCTGGCTTAGACAGGCACGGGCGCTTACGGGCGGCCCAGTACAGACTATGCGGTCGCCCGCAATGCAGCGTCTCCCGTGACGCCTGTCGCAGTCCGGCGTCGAGCCCCGACCATTCGGCCGAGGCCCGCAACCCGAAGACTGTATAGGGAGCTCGCCATGCATATGGATGAAGGCCACGACACCGCCCATCCGCCGCGGCGCCGCCATCTGCTGCAACGCTTTGAGGGCGCCACCGACCTGATGGTCGTCGCCCTGATCGTCCTGCTTGGGGGGGCCATGTTGTTTGGCCTGCTCACGGCCGGCGGCAGCCCGACCTACATGCAGTAGGCGCCAGCCGCGCCAGAGAAGCCTTGGCCCGCGGCTGAGGCTTCCCACGCCCTCCCCCCTGGGCTAACCCGTCCGCAAAGCGCATTCAGACGCACAGGGACGGAGAGCGATCATGGTGGGACGGGTGGACGGCAAGGTGGCCCTGGTGACCGGGGCGGCCAGCGGTATCGGGCGCGCCTGCGCCGAACGTCTGGCGGCCGAGGGCGCCAAGGTGGTCCTGACCGACCTCACTGACGAGGCCGGGGCTGCGGCGGCGGCGGACATCGCCAAGGGCGGCGGCCAGGCGAGCTATCTCCATCAGGACGTCACCGACGAGGACCAGTGGGTCCAGGTGATCGCCTCTGTGCGCAAGACATATGGCCGGCTGGACATCCTGGTCAACAATGCCGGCATCGGCCTGGGCGGTTCGGTGATCGACATGTCGCTGGCCGATTTCCGCAAGCAGATGGCGGTCAATGTGGAAGGCGTCTTCCTGGGCGTGAAACACGGCCTGCCCCTGATGCGCGAGAGCGGCGAAGGCGGCAGCATCATCAACATGTCGTCGGTGGCTGGGCTCAAGGGCGCCGCCACCCTGGCCGGTTATTGCGCCAGCAAGGGCGCCGTGCGGCTGTTCACCAAGTCGGTGGCCCTGGAATGCGCCGCAGCCGGCGACAAGGTGCGGGTGAACTCCGTCCATCCGGGCATCATCGAGACTCCCATCTGGGATACGATCATCGGCACCGGCGGTCCTGGCGCCAACGCCGGCCCACAGCGGGCCGCCAGTCTGGACGCCATGGCCAGCGTCGCCACGCCGCTTGGCTTCAAGGGCGACCCATCCGACATCGCCGATGGCGTCCTCTGGCTGGCCAGCAGCGAGAGCCGCTACGTCACCGGCGCCGAACTGGTCATCGACGGCGGGCTTTCGGTTCGCTAAACCCCGCGCCATGACCGCCACGCTGCATGTGATCTTCGGGCCCCAGGGCGCCGGCAAGTCCACCTACGCCAGGGACCTCGCCCGGCGTCTGCCCGCCGTCGGTTTCGCCATCGACGACTGGATGGGCCGCCTGTTTGGTCCCGACATGCCCGAGCCCCTGGAGTTCCAGTGGATGATGGACCGGGTCGAGCGCTGCGAGGCGCAGATCTGGTCCACCGCCGCTGGCGTGCTGGCGACGGGAACCTCAGTGGTGATGGACCTCGGCCTCATGCGGCGCAGCGACCGCCAGCGGGTCGCCCAGATCGCCGAGGCTGTCGAGATTCCGCTCCAGTTCCACTTCGTCACCGCCCCGGCTGAGGTGCGCCGCGAGCGCGTCCTCGGACGCCAGGAGGTCAGCGGCGAAGGCTTCCGTCTGTTGGTGACGCCGGAGATGTTCCACTTCACCGAGAAGGCCTATGAGGCGCCCGACGAGGCCGAACTTCGCGGTTGCGTCGTCAGCGAGAGCGTCTGACACCACAGGCTGGCTGGGCCGCGCGGGGCGTTGAACCCGCCGCCGCCCCTTGCGTTTCGCAGCGCACACTCATATCGTCTCCCCCCCGGACGTTGGCGCCCGCGGCCGGAGAATTCCCTTAGGCGCACTACCCGAGTCCTCATCCGCCATGGAAAAAGTCCCGATGACCGCCGGGGGCTATCAGGCTCTCGACGAAGAACTGAAGCGTTTGAAGACGGTCGAGCGGCCGTCTGTGATCGCTGCGATCTCCGAGGCCCGTGAGCACGGCGACCTGTCGGAGAACGCCGAGTACCATGCCGCCAAGGAGCGGCAGGGCTGGATCGAAGGCCAGATCGCCGAGATCGAGGACAAGCTCGCTCGCGCCCAGGTGATCGATGTCTCCAAGCTGTCCGGCAAGCAGGTGAAGTTCGGCGCCACGGTGTCTCTGGTGGACGAGGACACCGAGGAAGAGTCCCGCTATCAGATCGTCGGCGAGCACGAGGCCGACGTGAAGGCTGGCCGCATTTCGATCTCCTCCCCCATCGCCCGGGCCATTATCGGCAAGGAGATCGGCGACGTGGTCGAGGTGAACACCCCTGGGGGCGTGCGCTCCTATGAGGTTCTCAAGGTCGACTGGATCTGAGCGCGCCACGCCGGCGCCGCAATGATCAGACATTCCCATGATCACAGCGCCGCCAGAGCGCTGGGATGGACAGGCCTGTGACCACCTCCGCCGACACGCCGCTTCGGGTCTGGGTCGTTTCTGACGGCCGTTCGGGCATCGAAAACCAGGGCCTGGGCCTCGCCGAGGCCCTGTCGGCCCTGCGCCCCATCGACCTCAGCATCAAGCGGATCGGCTGGCGTGGCGGTCTGGGCGCCCTGCCCTGGTGGTTGAACATCGCCCCCCTGCCGGCCCTGACTCCGGGGTCCGACATCGCCCCGCCCTGGCCAGACATCTGGATCGCCGCGGGGCGCGCCACCCTGCCCCTGTCCCTTCGTATGCGACGGTGGAGCAAGGGGCGCACCCTTGTCGTCCAGCTCCAGGACCCGCGGGTGCCTTCCAGCGCCTTTGACCTGGTCATACCGCCCAAGCATGACCGCCTGCAGGGCGACAATGTGCTGCCTATCGTCGGCGCGCCGCACCGCGTCACGCCACAGCGGCTGGCGGCCGACTACGAACGCTTCCGCGACCAGCTCGAGTCCCTGCCGCACCCCCGGGTGGCGATCCTGATCGGCGGCAAGTCCAAGGCCTTCAACCTGTCGCCGGAACGGGCCGCGGCCATGGCCTATGAGATCGAACGTCCGGTCCTGCAGGAAGGCGGCTCGGTCCTGGTCACCTTCTCGCGACGGACCCCTGAGGACGCCAAGGCCCTGCTCACAGCCCGGCTACGCCATCTGCCGGGCATGATCTGGGATGGTCAGGGGGACAACCCCTACTTCGCCTTCCTGGCGGCGGCCGACTATGTCCTGGTGACCGAAGAGTCCACCAACATGACCACCGAGGCGGCCTCCACGGGCAAGCCGGTGTTCATCCTGAAGATGGAGGGCGAAAGCCTGAAGTTCCGCCTCTATCACGAGGAGCTGGAGCGCCTGGGCGCCGCCCGTCCCTTTGGCGGCGCCTTCCACAGCTGGTCCTACGAGCCCCTGAACGAGACCAACCGGGCGGCGGCCGAGGTGCTGCGCCGCTATGACGCCCGGACTGGCGACAGCTAGACAGGGCCGCCCTGGCGCGATACCCGCCGGGGCCATTCAATCCCGAGGTGTGACGTGAGCACGACCAACCTGGCCGCCTTCCTGTCCAAAGGCGCCGTCGATCCGCGCCTGGCTGAGCTGGTCCTCGCCGTGGCTGAGGGCTGCGTGGGGATCAACGGCCATGTGCGCCGCGGCGCGCTGGGCCAGGCCATGGGCGCCCTGGGCAGCGAGAACGTCCAGGGCGAGGTGCAGCAGAAGCTCGACGTTCTCTCCAACGACCTGCTGCTGGAGGGCTGCGCCAAGGCCGCAGGCCTCTGCGCCATGGCGTCGGAGGAGATGGACACCATTCATCCCGTCCGTGAGGTGGGCGCCGAGGGCGGCTACCTCCTGCTGTTCGATCCCCTGGACGGGTCTAGCAATATCGCCGTCAACGTCTCCATCGGCACCATCTTTTCCATCCTGCCGACCCCAAAGGACAGCGCCGGCCGGGCCGTCACCGAGGCCGATTTCCTGCAGCCCGGCCGCCATCAGGTCGCCGCCGGCTATGTGGTCTATGGCCCCCAGACCCAGATGGTCCTGACCCTCGGCGCCGGCGTTAGCGCCTTCACCCTCGATCCCGACAGCGGCGACTGGGTGATGACCGCCGCTGACATCCGCATTCCTGCCGAGACCAAGGAATTCGCCATCAACACGGCCAACACCCGCCACTGGGCGGCGCCAGTCAGCCGCTATGTGGAGGAATGCCTGGCCGGCGTCGAAGGGCCCCGCGGCAAGGACTTTAACATGCGCTGGGTCGCCTCCATGGTGGCCGACGTCCACCGGGTGATGAGCCGCGGCGGGGTCTTCATGTACCCCTGGGACAAGCGCGAGCCCGACCGGCCGGGCAAGCTTCGCCTGATGTATGAGGCTAATCCCATGGCGCTCTTGGTGGAGCAAGCCGGCGGCGCGTCCTTCGATGGCCAGGGCGAGACCCTCGACGCAGCCGTCACGGGCCTGCACCAGCGGGCCTCGGTCATGCTGGGCTCAGCCGCCGAGATCGCCCGCCTGCGCGACTACCACCACGCCTGACTGTGGCGTCAGGGCGACCGGGCGTCGCAGGCCATTACGGTTAACAGTTGCTTAGAGGCGGGGCCCTAGCCTTGCCCGGACCGCACCTGCGCCGGAGCCCTGCTGTGACCGCCCCGCCCCTAGTCCGAGAGCTGAAGGGCCTGCTGCCCGCGCCGCTCGTGGCGGAGGCGCTGGAGACCTTCATGGACATGTTGCGGGCCGCGGGCGCAAAGGCTGATCCAAAGGCCGATGTGGACGCCCTGGTCGACGCCCTGCGGGTCGCTGACCGTCCGGCCCTCGGCCAGGTCTATGACGCCATGCGCGAGACCGACGTCTTCCGCCGTATCGTCACCGCCGAGCCCCTGCGGGCCGCCGCCCAGGCCATGACCGGCGCGGCGCGTCTGCACAGCCCGTTTCAGCATGCGGTGTTCCGCATGGACCTGGCGGGTGAACCCTGGCGCGGCTTCGACTGGCACCAGGACTATCCCTACAACATGCTCTGCGACCGCTCCGTCACCGCCTGGACGCCACTGACCCCCTCAGGCGCGATCAATGGCGGGGTGGACGTGGTCGAGACCGCCACACCCCACCTCTATCCGGTCGACGTCCGCCTCAAGCGCGACGCCGAAGGCCGGCCCCTGGGCGGGCGCGACGCCTTCATCGCCGCTGATTTCCACGCCGCCTTCGAGGCCCAGAGCCGCAAGCCTGAGCTGCAGCCCGGCGACGTGCTGCTGTTCCACAACACCGTGCCCCACCGGTCGGGCTACAATCCGGGCCCACGTCACCGCTATTCCATCCAGGTCCGGTTCGGCGATCTGCTGGCGCCCGAGGTCATCGCGCGCGGCTGGCGCAACCGCCGGGCCGACGGGTTCGAGGCCTTCGCCGCCCTGCATCCGGACCTGATCGCCTCTGAGGAACGCCCATGAGCTCCGCCCCCAAGATCCCCGCAGACGAAACCCTGCGCGGCCTGCTGAAGGCCCATCTGGACGATCATGACCTGATCGCCAACCTGGCCTCCTTCGGCCGGCGGATGCATTTCATGAAGGCCTTCGCCCACTACGAGGTCTTCAAGCTGATCGAGGACATGCCCGGCGATATCGTCGAGTGCGGGGTCTATAAGGGCGCGTCCCTGCTGACCTTCGCCCGCTTCCTGGAGACCTTCAGCCCCGGGGACCGCACCCGCAAGGTGCTGGGCTTTGACCACTTCAAGGGTTTGGCCGACCGCTCGGAGAAGGATGGCCTGGACGCGCGGGTGGGCAACACCGCCGAGGGCTGGAACCCGGCCCAGTTCCGCGACACCCTGTTTTCCCTGGTCGACGCCTTCAACGCCGACTCCTTCGTCCCTCAGCGTCCGCGCGTCGAACTGATCGACGGGGATGTCCGCCAGACCGCACACGCCTATGTGGCCGAGCATCCGGGCCTGCGCATCGCGCTCCTGCACCTGGACATGGACCTCTATGAGCCGACGCTTGAGGCGCTCAAGGCCTTCTGGCCGCGCATCCTCACTGGCGGGGTGGTCCTGCTGGACGAATACGCCATCCGCGAATGGCCCGGCGAAAGCGAGGCCCTGGAGGAATTCTTCGACGGCGCGCCGCCCCGGATCGAGAAATTCGGGTGGGCCTCGGCCCCAGGCGGCTTTTTCATCAAGGAATAGGCCCCGATCCCACCGGCGGCGGCGCCTTGCGGCCGCAATGAGGGCTACCCTGCGCGCACAGGAGCCCGCCATTGATTCTCGCCCTACTTCAGGCCCGCCTCAGTTCGACCCGACTGCCTGGCAAGGTGCTGCTGCCGCTCGCCGGCGCGCCCATCTTGCTGCGTCAGATCGAACGGGTAGGCCGCGCCCGCCGCATTGATCAGATCGTCGTGGCCACCAGCCTGGATTCCAGCGACGATGCCCTGGTCCAGACTCTGGAAGAGGCCGGCGTCGCGGTCCATCGCGGCCCCCTGGCCGATGTCCTGGCCCGCTTCGTCAGCGCCCTGGATGTCTGGCCCGCTGACCATGTGGTGCGGCTCACCGGCGACTGCCCTCTGATCGATGCTGAGGTGATCGACGCGACCATCGAGCTGCACCTGGCGCAGGCCGCCGACTACACCCACAACCGTTATGACCCCTCGGGCTACCCCAAGG
>DJWR01000025.1 GCA_002441055.1 Caulobacteraceae bacterium UBA6225
GGTGAATGTCAACGCCACCTAGGGTTCATTCCGGCGCGGATCGCTGGCGGACCTCGGCGAAGACCTCTTGCGTCTGTTCCCCCAGGCGCGGGGGGTGGCGGCGGATGTTGGAGGGCGTCTTTTCGAACTTCACCGGCGGGCGGATGGCCTTGTAGGGGCCAAGATGCGGGTGGTCGTAGGGCTCGAACAGGCCGACCGCGGCCAGGTGCGGATCGCCCTCGAGGTCTTCGAACCGGTTGGTCTTCTGCACCGGGATCGACAGACTCTTCAGCAGGGTCAGCCATTCGGCCGTGGTCTTGGTGGCGGTGACCTCCTCGACCATGGCGTAGAGCTCGCGGGTGTGCTTGGCCCGCTGGGCGTAGTCGGCAAAGCGCGGGTCCTTGGCCACCGTCTCGGCCCAGCCGGCCACGGCGAAGAACTGGTCCCACTGTTTGTCGGTATAGGGCAGCAGGCCGATATGGCCGTCCTGGGTGCGGAATGGCTTGCGGTGGGGATTGGTCACCCGCTGATAGGACCACTGGCCCGTAGGCGGCTCATAGGCGTGGTCATAGAGGTTCTCCACCAGGTTGAAGCTGGTGACGCATTCCAGCATCGGCACCTCGACGAACTGGCCCTCGCCGGTCTTGGCGCGGTGGAACAGGGCCGCGGTCACCGCCTGGGCCATGAAGAGGCCTGAGACCTTGTCGGCCACCAGAGTCGGCAGGATGCGCGGGGTTTCATTGCCGTCTGTGCGCGGCAGCAGGTCAGCCATGCCAGACGCCGACTGGATCAGATCATCATAGGCCGGCTCCCCGGCGTAGGGCCCGTCCGAGCCGTAGCCGGCGGCATGGACATAGATCACGTCGGGGCGGAGCTTCTTCACCGCCTCATAGTCCAGCCCCAGGCGCTTCAGCCCCTCATAGCGGACGGACGCGGCGAACACGTCGCAGCTGGCGATCAGGGCCTCCAGCGCCGGGCGCATCTCGGCGTCCCGCAGGTCCACCAGGACCGAGCGCTTGTTGCGGTTGATGGTCAGGAAGATGGGACCCAGGTCCTTGGGCGCGCCTTCGGGGGGATGGCCGGCCCAGCGCATGATGTCGCCGCCGTCGCCACGGCCCGAGCCCGGATCCTCCAGCTTGATCACATCAGCGCCCTGGTCGCCGAGGATCTGGGTGGCGTAGGCGCCAAACACCACGCTGGTCAGGTCCAGGATGCGGACGCCCGCCAGTGGGCCGGTGGCCTCGCTCGCCAGTTGCTTGCCTTCCGCCACGGCCATTCTCCCTTATGGTTCTTATCGGCGTTTATGCTGCGCCGAAGAGATCGCGCCAAGCGACGAAGCTTCAGGAGGCCGAAAGGGAGCGCCCATGGATTTCCAACTCTCCGACGAGCATCGGATGCTCAAGGAGCTGACCGCCCGCTTCGTCCGCGACGAGCTCATGCCGCTCGAGGCCGGCGTCCTGGACCGCGAGGCCAAGGGCCAGGGCCTGTCGCTGGCGCCCGAAGAGCACGCGCGCCTGGACGAAATCTCCAAGCAGCTTGGCCTCTGGGGCCTGGACGCGCCGGAGGATGTGGGCGGCTCCGACCTGCCCTATGTGGCCATGGTCGGCGTCGGCGAGGAGCTCGGCCGCACGATCACCCCCTACACCCTGCCGCCGGACAGCCCGAACCTGCGCATGCTGATGGCGACGGTGAACGAGCGCCAGAAAGAGGCCTATCTGGCGCCCTATGTGCGCGGCGAGACCGTCTCGGCCATCGGCATTTCCGAGCCCGGCGCCGGCGCCGACCCCTCGGCCATGACCACAAGGGCTGTCCGCGACGGGGAAAACTGGATCATCAATGGCCGCAAGATCTGGATCACCCGGGCGGCGGACGCCGACTTCACCATCCTGATGGCGGTGACCGACACCGAAAAGCGGGCGCGGGGCGGCATCTCGGCCTTCCTGGTGGACCGTGACGCGCCAGGCTTCCACGTCCTGCGGCAGATCCCGATGATCGGCGGCCAGTCCACCTATGAGGTGGTGCTGGAGGATTGCCGGGTAGAGGGCTGGAAGCTGCTGGGCCAGGAGGGCGCGGGCTTTGCCCCCATGCAGATCCGTCTGGGCACCCGGCGGATCGAGATGGCCGCCTGGTCCATCGGCATGGCCCAGCGGGCGCTCGACATGATGGTGGAGTACGCCCCCCAGCGATCCACCTTCGGCGCGCCCCTGTCGGAGCGCCAGGCCATCCAGTGGTGGGTGGCCGACGCGGCGACCCGCATCCATGCCGCCCGGCTGATGACCTATGACTGCGCCTGGAAGCTGGATCAGGGTCGCGACACCCGGGTGGAAATCTCGATGATCAAGGCCTACGCCACCGAAATGGCCTGGGAGGTGGTCGACCACGCCATGCAGACCTTTGGCGCCATGGGCATGACCAAGGAGCTGCCGCTGCAGCTGATGGCCTCGCGCCTGCGCACCATGCGCATCTATGACGGCCCCACCGAAGTCCATAAGTGGGTGGTGGCCCGCAACCTTCTGGGAACCCGCAAATGAGCGCCAAGTCCGATCATCTCGTCATCAGCGTCCAGGATCATGTGGCGCAGCTGATCTTCCACCGGCCCCCGGCCAACCACGTCTCGGTGGAGCTGGTGGCCGACATCGCCGACGCCCTGCTGGCCTTCGACAAGGACCCGGCGGTGCGCGCCACTATGCTGGCCTCTGAGGGCAAGCCCTTCTGCGCGGGCGCCGATCTGGCCTCCCCCACCGGCATCGGCGGGGCGGGCATGGGCGGGGTTTCCGAGCTCTACGACCAGGCCGTGCGGCTGTTTTCGGTGGAGAAGCCCATCGTCGCCGCCGTGCAGGGCGCGGCCGTGGGCGCGGGCCTCGGGCTCGCCCTGGTGGCGGACTTCCGGGTCGCCGCCCACGAGGCGCGGTTCTCGGCCAATTTCGTCAAGCTGGGCTTCCATCCGGGCTTTGGCCTGACCCACACCCTGCCCCGGGTGATCGGCGCCCAGCGGGCCGACCTGATGTTCCTCACCGGCCGGCGGATCCGCGCGGACGAGGCCCTGGCCTGGGGGCTGGTGGACGAGCTGGTCCCGGCCGACGAGCTGCGTCAGTCAGCCTTCGCGCTCGCCGCCGAGCTGGCGGAGAACGCGCCCCTGGCTGTGGTGGCCACCCGCAAGACCACCCGCAGCCAACTGGCCGAAGCCGTCCGCGCCGCCACGGCTCACGAGCACCAGCAGCAGACCATCCTGCGGGCCACCGAGGACTTCGCCGAGGGCGTGGCGGCCGTCAACGAGCGCCGGCCGGGCCAGTTCAAGGGGCGCTGAGGCGGGGCCTTGCGTGCTTCGAGGCTCGCTGGCGCTCGCACCTCAGCATGAGGGATTCTGCAGCAGCCTCGCCGTCGCCCTCATCCTGAGGCGCCCGCGCAAGCGGGCCTCGAAGGACGAGGGCGATAGCTCGGCGGCTCCGATCAGGTGACCGGGAATCCCTTGTCGCGGAGATAGGCGCCCACCTCGGCGTCGCGGCCGCGGAAGGCGCGATAGGCTTCAGCCTGGTCGACGGTGTCGCCCACCGAGAGGATGTGGTCGACCATCCGCTTAGCCACGTCCTTGTCGTACATCCCGCCCGGCGCCTCCCGGAACGCCTCGGCGGCGTCCTGCGAGAGCACCTCGGCCCAAAGGTAGGAGTAGTAGCCGGCGGAATAGCCGTCCGAGGCGAAGACGTGGGCGAACTGCGGGGTGCGGTGGCGCATGGGCAGCTCGGCGGGCATGCCGAGCTTGGCCAGCTCCTCCCGCTCGAAGGCGTCCGGGTCGATGTCGGCGTCGCCGGCCAGGTGCAGCTTCATGTCGATCAGCGCCGAGGCCAGATACTCGGTCACCTCGAAACCCTGGCGGAAGGTCGCGGCCTGCTCGATCTTCTTGGCCAGTTCCTCGGGCATCGGCTCGCCGGTCTCGTGGTGCAACGCGAAACGGCTCAGCACCTCGCGGGTGGGCAGCCAGGCCTCGTTCACCTGGCTGGGGAACTCCACATAGTCCCTGGGCACGCTGGTGCCCGACAGGGAGGGATAGGTCACGTTGGACAACAGGCCATGGATGGCGTGGCCGAACTCGTGGAACAGGGTGGTGGCGTCGTCCCAGGAGATCAGCACCGGCTGGCCCGGCGCGCCCTTCACGAAGTTGGAGTTGTTGGAGACGATCGGCGTGATCGGCCCATCCATCGTCTGCTGGCTGCGATAGGCGTTCATCCAGGCGCCCGAACGCTTGCCGGTCCGCGCATAGGGGTCGAAGTAGAACAGACCCAGATGGGCGCCGTTCCGCTTGACCTCCCAGGTCCGCACATCGGGATGATAGACCGGCACATTGGTCACCGGCGTGAAGCTCATGCCATAGACCTCGCCGGCGGCCCAGAACATGCCCTGCACCAGCTTGTCCAACTGCAAATACGCCTTCACCTCGTTCATATCGAGGTTGTAGCGGTCGGCCCGGACCTTCTCGGCATAGTAGCGATAGTCCCAGGGCTCGATCTTCACCCCGCCCTTTTCCGCATCCGCGATGGCCTGCATCTCGGCCACCTCCTCGGCGACCCGGGCGATGGCGGCGGGCCAAACCCGCATCATCAGCTCCATGGCCGCCTCTGGCGTCTTGGCCATGGCCGCCTCCAGGCGCCAATGGGCATGGGTGGGATAGCCCAGCAGATTGGCCCGCTCGACCCGCAGCTTGAGGATCTCCTGGATGACGCCGTTATTGTCGTGGGCGTCCCCATTGTCACCGCGGCTGTAATAGGTTCGCCAGACCTTCTCGCGCAGGTCGCGGCGATCGGAATAGGTCAGGAAGGGGTCCATGGAAGACCGGGTGTTGAGGATGGCGTATTCCCCCGGGCGTCCCCGCTCGGTGGCCGCAGCCGCGGCGGCGGCGCGCACATCCTCGGGCAGGCCACGCAGCTCGGCCTCGGTCTTCAGATAGAGGACATAGTTGGTCTCATCGGCCAGCAGGTTCTGGCTGAAGGTGGTGAAGGCCTGGGCCAGTTCGCCATTGATCTGAGCCACCCGGGCCTTGGCGGCCGGCTCCAGCTTGGCGCCGGCGCGGACAAAGGCGTTCCAGCGCTTCCAGGTCAGGCGATGCTGCTCCGGCGTCAGGCCAGCGCTCTCGCGGCCCTCATAGACTTGCTCGATCCGGGCGAAGAGCTTGGCGTTCTGCAGAATCTTGTCGGAATGGGCCGACAGACGCGGCGCCATGGCGCTCTCCACCGCCCGCATCTCCGGATTGGACAGGGTGCCGCCCCAGACCCAGTAGGGGGTGTTCACCCGGTCGATCGCCGCGCCGGCCCGCTCCAGAGCCGCGATGGTGTTGTCGAAAGTGGCCGGGGCCGGATTGTTGGCGATGGCCTCGATCTCGGTCAGCTCCTGCGCCATGGCCGCCTCAAGGGCAGGGGCGAAGTCGGCGATCTTGACCTGATCGAAGGGCGGCACGCCGCCGTAGGGGCCCGTCCAAGGGGCCAGCAGGGGCGAACCATCCGCGGCCATGGCCGGGAGAGGCAGGGTGGCGGCGCCGAGCGCTGCGCTCGAGACGGCCAGGAACATGCGCCGATCCATCAGAATACTCCGGTGTCGTCGAAAGGAAGGTTGGCGCGACCTTAGGCGCCGGAAGCCTGAACGTCACATGACAGGCTTGTAATGTGACATGCCTCCCCTCTGGCGGGGCGCGCAAGGGGCGGCTAAAGCCGGGACATGGCCATTGGCGTGTTTGATTCCGGAGTGGGCGGCCTGACCGTCCACCGCAAGCTGGCGGAGCGCTTTCCCAGCGCCGACCTCGTCTATCTGGCCGACCAGGCCAACGCCCCCTATGGCGGCCGGCCCGGCGAGGAAATCGTCGAGCTGACCCGGGCCGGTTGCGACCGGCTGTTCGACCAGGGCTGCGATCTGGTGGTCCTGGCCTGTAACACCGCCTCGGCCATCGCGCTGCGCCGCCTGCAGCAGACCTGGCTGCCGCAGCGCCGACGGGAGCTTGGGCGGCCGGTAAATGTGCTGGGCCTGATTGTGCCGACCATCGAGGCGGCCACCGGCCTGCCCTGGGAGCACGAGGCCGAGCGTCGCGGCGACAAGGTGGAGAAGCTGGACATCCTGGCGGTCTTCGCCACCCCGGCCACGGCGCGGAGCCGGGTCTATGAGATCGAGATCGACAAGCGCCGCCAGGACGTGGCCGTCTTCGTCGAGCCCTGCCCGGACCTGGCCCGCATGATCGAGGACAATGCCGGCGCGGTGGAACTGGCCCAGGCCGTCGAGACCCATGTGGCCCAGATCACCGCCCGCATCGGTCGGGCGCCGGACCGGGCGATCCTGGGCTGCACCCATTACGAGATCATCGCCGACATGTTCCGCGCCGCGCTCAAGCCCGGCACGCCGCTGATCCATCAGCCCGACGCGACGGCCGCGGCCCTGGCCGGCTATCTGGAGCGGCATCCGGAGATCGATCCGGGGTCGGGGGGACTGCGGCGGTTCCTGACCACCGGGCGCCCCGGCGCCCAGCACGAGCTGGTGCAGACCTTCTGGGAAGGGCCTTTGAGCTTCGAGTCGGCCTGAGACCAGAGCGGGGTCCGGGGGCGCGCCGGCGCCTGGGGGAGAGAAGACGCAACCCCCGGACATTGAGACGGGCTGGGAAGCTCAGCCGCCTCGACATCACCACCATCGCCCCAGGCCGCACCCGGGTCCAATCGATAGTTTTTGCGGTTTCTATAGGGCAGGCCTATATTCAGGTCATGATCCTGCCCACCGTCCGCCAGCTGCAATATCTGAAGCTCCTCGCCGAGCATGGCGCCTTCGGCCGCGCGGCTGAGGCGGCCCATGTCACCCAGCCGACCCTGTCGGCCGGCATCCAGGAACTGGAACGTACGCTTGGCGCCCCAGTGGTCGATCGGGCGAGATCTGGGGTGATCCTGACGGCCGTGGGCGAGGCCGCCCTGCGCCGGGCCGCCACCATCCTCAATGAGGCCGAGGAGATGGTTCAGGAGGCTCGTCACGCTGGCCAACCCCTGTCGGGCCGTTTCAGGCTTGGGGTCATCCCGACCATCGCCCCCTTCCTGCTGCCCCGGGCCTTTCCCCTGTTGCGCACCCGCTATCCGGACCTGCGCCTCTTCCTGCGGGAGGATCTGACCCAGCGGCTGATCGCAGGCCTCAAGGCCGGCCAGCTGGACGCCGCTCTGATCGCCCTGCCCTACGAGACCACAGGCCTCGACCTCGCCCATGTGGCCGACGACGAGCTCGTGGCCGCCCTGCCGGCCAATCACCCCCTGGCCCAGATGAGCGCCACCCCGCCCGATGAGCTGGAGCGGGCGGAGATGATCCTGCTGGAGGATGGCCATTGCCTGCGCGAGCACGCCCTGGCCGCCTGCGGCCTGAAGGCGCCCCGGGCCAATACCGACGACGGTCCCTTCGCCGCCACCTCCCTGCCGACCCTTGTCCAGATGGTTGGTTCAGGGCTGGGCGTCAGCTTCCTGCCGGCCATGGCGGTGGCGGCGGGCCTGACCGATGCCGCCGCCGTGACCATCCGGCCCCTGGCCACCGACCATCCCAGCCGGGAGATCGTGGTGGCCTGGCGATCCGGCTCCAGCCGGGCGGCTGAGGGCCGGCTGCTGGCCGAGATCATGCGCGAAGTGGTCGATCCGCCCCTCCTGTCCTGAGCGGCCTCTTGGAGTCCGACATGTTTCGATATATCTATTATTTCGATAGATCGAAATAGGAACGAAAACACATGAATGGACGACATTTTGGACACCACCCCCACCGGGCCCGGCACAGTCGGCACGGGGTCGGGGGTCATGGCGGCGGACATGGAGGCGGTCAGGGGGCCGGCCGCGGCCGTCGGGGCGGACCACGGCTTGGCCGTTTCCTGGAGCACGGCGACCTGCGCTTCGTGCTGCTGGCCCTGGTGGAGGAGGCGCCTTCCCACGGCTACGAACTGATCCGCACCCTGGAGGAGCGCACCGGCGGGGCCTATCGCCCCAGCCCCGGGGCCATCTATCCGACGCTCGCCCTGCTCGAGGACGAAGGCTTTGTGGCCCAGAATCCCGGCGCAGGCGCCCGCAAACTGTATGAGATCACCCCGGCCGGGCGGGAGGCCCTGGAGCCGCAGCGGCCCTCTGTGGCCGCCATCTTCGCCCGCATGAACGAGACCGGCGATGAGGTCGGCCGCCACAAGGTCCGCCGGGGCATGGAGAATGTGAAGACCGCCCTGCGGCTGCGCGCCTCCCGCGGCCTGAGCGAGGCGGAGGCCGAGGCTGTCGCCGCCATCCTCGACGAGGCGGCCGGCAAGATCGAGCGGGTGGGGGAATGACCGGCCGCGCCTGGCGGCCGGCGGACTAGGCTGGCAGCACCACCACCCCGTCGGCGTCGGCGAACAGACGGTCGCCCGGGGTGAAGATCACCCCGCCGAAGGCCACGACCCCGTCGCTTTCGCCCAGGTCCCGGCGGACGCTGCGCAGGGGCATAGTCCCCAGCGCCTTCACCCCCAGGTCGAGGGTCGCCAGCACCGCGGCGTCGCGCACCGCGCCATGGACGATGACGCCGGCCCAGCCCTGGTCCACGGCGCTCTGGGCGATCAGGTCTCCCACCAGGGCGCAGTTCAGCGACCCGCCGCCATCCACCACCAGCACCGCCCCGTTCCCGGGAGTGGCCAGCATGGCCTTCACCTTGGAATTGTCCTCGTGGCAGCGGACGGTGCGGATGGGGCCGGAAAAGGCCCGCCGGCCGCCCAGATCGCGCATCTGCAGGCGCAGAACCTGAGCCTTGCCCTCGTTCTCATCGGACAGGTCGGCGGTGGAGAGGTCCTCGGACATGACGGCGCCTTGAAGGTTTGAGACCCCGCGGCTCTTAACGGCCCAGGGCATGTTCTTCCAGACCCTTGCCAGTCGGGTCTGCTCCGGGGGAAACTCTCACCGCCGACGCGACATTGGGCGGCATACCATTTCACAGGACCGCGGACGCTCCAACGAGCCGCGGCCAGACCATTTCCAGGGACGAGACCATGGCCGAAGAGATGATTTCCCTGAGCGCGCGGCTGGCGCAGCTGGCCCGGGACAAGGCGGACGCGCCGGCGGTGTCCAGCGGCGAGGAGACCCTGACCTACGACCAGTTCCACCGGCGCACCAACCGCCTGGCCCGGGGGCTTCAGGCCATGGGGGTCAAGCAAGGGGACCTGGTGACGCTCGGCCTGCCCAACGGGATCGGCTTCGTGGAGGCCTGCTGGGCCCTGTGGAAGGTGGGCGCCACACCCCAGCCGGTCTCCTTCCGCCTGCCCAAGGCCGAGCTGGAAGCCATCATGGAGCTGGCCAAGACCCCCATCGTCATCGCCGCCTTTGATCATCAGATCGACAAGCCCCTGGTGAACATCGCCGACATCGCCGCCCTGGCCGACGACGAGTCCGACCTGCCCGACGTGATCGCGCCGGTGTCCAAGGCGCCCACCAGCGGCGGCTCCACCGGCCGGCCCAAGCTGATCCTGGCGGGCCAGCCCGGCGTGACGGCGGCCGAAATCCCTGAGGTCGGCGGCTGGCAACTGCGGGCCGACTCCGTCGCGCTCCTGCCGGCGCCGCTCTATCACAACGCCGGCTTCGGCATGATGATGTCGGCCATCAATATGGGCGCCCACATCGTGGTGATGCCCAGGTTCGACCCCGAAAAGACCCTGGCCGAGATCGCGCGCTGGAAGGCCACCTGGGTCTATATGGTGCCGACCATGATGAACCGGATCTGGCACCTGCCCGAAGAGGTTCGC
>DJWR01000236.1:0-14789 GCA_002441055.1 Caulobacteraceae bacterium UBA6225
GGTCGTGATACGGCGCGATGTCCGGTCCCGGAGAGGTGGTCAGCATGGCGAACGCGCCTTCCTTCACCAGGCCGGCAATCCAGAACCACGGCTCGCCGGTCAGCGTGAATAGGTGCTTGTCCTTCAGCCGGTGATTGGGGTCCTCGGGCTTGGTGAACTCGTAGAAGCCGTCCGACGGGATCAGGCAGCGGTCGCTCTTGGCGAAGCTGCGTCCTTCCGATCGGAAGTTGAACACCGGCTTGCCGCTCGATGACTTCCAGGCCCAAGGGACCACAGACAGTTCGACCCCGTCCGAACCGCCCCGGATGATCGGCGCCGTCTGGTTCGGCCGGATGTCATCGTAGGGCGGGTAGTTCGGGGTGGCGTCGCCCGCGAAGCGCAGCGGGATCTTCAGCTGGCTGAACTCTTCGCGCAGGGTATCCGGCGGCTGCGTGTAGCGGTAGTCATTGCACATGCAGACCAAACGCGCGCGCGCCGCCGCAGGTCGCACCAGCACCCAAGGGACGCGCTTGAACTGGCGCTAGCCGTGCTGGGCGAAGACCCGGGTCTTGCGACCAGGCAGCAGCAGCAGCGTCTGGAAGCGCTCGGTTCGCCCGTCGGGCGTTTCCATGCCAGGGGAGCCTAATGGCATTCCGGGGACAGTGAGCCCGAGCGCCTTTGGTCGCTCGCGCAGCAGGCGCGCCACGTCGGCGGGTGGGACGTGGCCCACCACGACGTAGCCGCCGATCGTTGACAGGTGACAGGACGAGAGCTCGAACGGCACGCCGTGGCGCTTGCCGATGGGGCTCACGTCCTCGATCACAACCACCTGCGGTCGATAGCCAGCGCGGGTCATGGTCGTGATCCAGCCCTTGCAGCAGCCGCACGACGCCGTCTTGTAGACGGTGAGCGCCGGCGCAGCGGCCAACGCCGTCGGCGTGCCCGCAAGGAGCGGCGCCGCGGCGAGAACAGCCCGGCGTGAAAGCCTGAGCATCGGCGCGCCGCGGGTCAAGATCAGTGCTGGTGCTGCGGAGCCGGCGCCGGCGCGTTCGGCGCGGCGTCGCCCTTCTTGTCGCAGCACGCCATCTTGGTCTCCTTGTCCTTGCAGCAGCATTCGTCGGCTGCGGCGGCCACACCGCCCGCCATGACGCTGAGGGCCAGAGCGGCGAGCGCAGATTTGACGAGCGTGTTCATTGGGGCTCCTTCAGCATGAGCAAGATGGCGGACGACGGCCATTCGCCTTCGCCCCAATCTAACCCGTCGCCGGCCGGCGATCCATTCAAGACATGACGTCTGAGCGCGGCATGGTTACGGGATGACAGAGCCGCGCGATTTCAATCCGGCGCTTGGTCGCCCCGAGCTGACGTCCCAATACGATCAGGTGATCGCCATCATGACGCGCGAGCGCCGCTGGCGCTCGCGGCTCCTGACGGCCTTGGCCCCGGCCGCCGGCGAGACGATCATCGACCTCGGCGCGGGCACGGGGTCGATGGCCGTTCTCATCAAGGAAGTCGCCCCGGCGTGTCGGGTGATCGGCGTCGATCCGGACCCCGAGGTGCTCGCCATCGCGCGAGCGAAGATCGAGGCCGCCGGACAGCAGGTTGAACTTGTGCAGGCGGCCGGCGAGACCCAGGGACTGCGTAGTGGCGTCGCCGACAAGGTCATCTCCTCGCTCGTGCTGCACCAGTGCTCCCAGACGGCCAAGGAGGGCTTGCTGGCCAACGCCTTCCGCCTGCTCAAACCCGACGGCCGCCTGCTGATCGCCGACTATGGACTCCAGCGCACGCCGCTGATGAGCATGCTGTTCCGGCAGGTGCGGGCGCTGGACGGCTATGAGAACACGCGCGCGAACAAGGACGGGGAGATTCCGGAGCTCATGGCCGCGGCAGGCTTCCACGATGTGGCCGAGCTGAGCGTCACGCCGACGCCGACCGGCTCCATATCGCTCTATGCGGGGACGAAGGCCGGCGTATGAGCTGGGACGGCGGGTTCGTGTTCGGCCCGGCTTGGGCCGCCTACCGCGGGCCTTCCGCGGACAACACGCTGCACGCCCATGCGGCCCTGCAGCTGGCGTTCGGGTTGGACGCGCCGATCCGGCTCCGACTGGAGGCGGACGACGTCTGCGAAGGACCGGGCTTCCTGATCCGCCCGGGCGCCCTGCATGCGATCGTCAGCCAGGCCCCGGTTGGCCTGATCTACCTCGAACCCCAGGCGCTGCTGGCCTTCAGCCTATTGGATCTGATGGGACCCGACGCCGTCGAGCCTGCACCCGCCGCCGTGCTCCAGCCCCTCGACGCAGTCGCCACACCCGAAGCCTGGCTGACGGCGCTTCAAGCGGCGTTCCCGCACGCGGAGCGCGCCCTTGATCCGCGCGTGGACCAGGTCCTGCGCCACCTGGCCCGGGATCCTGCCTTGTCCATCGCCGAGGCCGCGCGCGGCAGTGGGGTCTCCGAGTCGCGGCTGCGCGAACTGGCGCGCGAGCAGCTGGGCTTGCCGCTCTCCACCTGGATCGTCTGGCGAAAGCTTGAGCGGGCCGCGCGCGAGATGGCCGCCGGCGCCAGCCTCGCCGAGGCCGCCCTAGCCGGCGGCTTCGCCGACCAGGCGCACTGCGCGCGGACCATGCGCCGGATGTTCGGGGTCACACCTGGGATGGCCCGCGCCGCCCTCGGCTGACCGGCGATTGCTTCAAGACCCGGTCTGGCGCTCCGGTCCACCCTGGCGAGCCTGGAGGTGTCCCATGTCGCTCGCCCGCACGCTCGTCCGCTACGGCTTCGCGCCGACCTTTTTCCTCGGCTTCATCGGCGCAGCCGTCCTGCTCGTCGCCCATGGTCACTCGAAGTGGCTGCTGCTTCCACTGCTTCTGGCCGCCATTGCGGCCGCGTTCCTGGCCGAGCGCCTCGCGCCCTACGAGCCGATCTGGAACCGGGACCGCGGCGACCTTGGGCGCGATGGGCTGCATGCCCTCGTCAACGAAGCCAGCGCCGCGCTGTCCGTGGCGGCCGTGCCCTTGCTCGCGGGCCTATCCCCCGGCACCAGCATTTGGCCTGAAGCCTGGCCTCTATGGGCGCAGCTTGCCATAGCGGTCCTTGTCGCCGACGTGGGCATCACGCTGGCGCACTTCGCGAGCCACAAATGGTCGCCCCTTTGGCGCCTGCACGCAGTGCATCACAGCGTCACCCGCATGTACGGCTTCAATGGCCTGATGAAGCACCCGCTCCACCAAGCGGTCGAGACGGTGGCGGGCACGGCCCCGCTCCTGCTGATCGGGCTGCCGATGGACGTGGCCGCACTGCTCGGCTTCGCGGCGGCGGTCCAGGTGATGCTCCAGCACGCGAACGTCGACATGCGGATCGGGCCGTTGGTTCAGGTCTGGGCGGTCGCGCCAGGACACCGGCATCATCACCTGGCTTCGAAGTCGGACGGCGACGTCAATTTCGGGCTCTTCTCGACCTTGACTGACCGCCTGCTCGGCACCTTCGTCACCGACCGGCCAACGCCGCGCGACGGTGAGATCGGCGTCGCCGGCGCGCCCGACTATCCGCAGGCTTACTTGAGGCAGCTGACCGAGCCCTTCCGAAGGTAGCGGCTCGGCATGCGCAGAGCGTACGTCAAAGCCAGCGGCGAACGCTGGAGCAATAGGCGCGGTAGGCGTCGCCGAGCTCCCGCTCCAGGTGTTGCTCTTCCAGGCGCACCTGGACCTGCATCAGCACCTCCCCGAGCAGATAGGCCGACAGCGTCATCGCATTGGGAAAAGCCAGCAACAGCCCAAGCAGATTGACCCGCATCCCCAGGAAAATCGGGTTGCGCGAGATCGCGAAGACGCCCGTCCTCACGAGCGGCGGCTGGTCTCGCGTATCGATCCCGATGCGCCAGGAGCGACCCATCTGCCGCTGCGCGTGCACAATCCAGCCGAGCGACAGCAGCATGATGGCCCAGCCAAGGCCGCGCACGGCCTCGCCTTGCAGCCATGCGAGCGGGCCAAGCCTCCCCGCGGGCAGGCCAAGGGCGACCGCTGCCAGGCCGGCGAACAGCGCCAGGAGCACCAGCCGGAACCAGTTTCCCACCAGGCCGTGCGGGCTGTCGTCGCGCGGAAGGACGAGCGCGTTCACCCCGTCCCTGCGCCAGAGCCGCCAGGTGGGCCAGGCGAAGGCGGCGGCGAAGAAAAGGACGTAGAACAGGAATAGGGCGATGTGCATGGCGAGGTCTCCTCGCCCTCATAGCTAAATCCTCTAGAGACTAGAGGATCAAGGCCAAGCTTTCGCTGTCGGCGTCCGAAGGACTGTCACCGGCCAGATAGGGCTAGGCCGCCCGCCAACAGAAGCGCGGCGATCGTGGGCCCGGCGGTCAGCACCATGCCACTGGCGCGCCCGGGCGCCTTGCGGCGGTATCCAAGGGCAAACCAGACGCGTCCGGCCAGGAAGAAGCCGACGAGGATTGGGATCAAGACGAGCTCGCGCCCGCGAAGCGTCGCGGCGAGCGCCAAGTAGGCGCCCAGCGCCAGCACGGTCTGCTCAAGCGAGTTCTGCAGGACTGCGCGCTGGACGGCGATAGCCTCACTCGGCGCCGCAGAGGCCGAACCGTCGATGTCGGCGGGTGAGTTGAAGCGACCGCGGCTGACCTGGCGGATGCAGACGGCGAGCCAGAGATGGATCGGGATGCTCCACTTGAGGGCGTAGGCGAGATGGTCTCCGACCTCGCCACTGAGCGGCGCCCCAACCAACCATAGTGGAAGCCAAGCATAGGCCGGAGCGCCGATCAGCACCGTGATGCCGAGCGCCAAGGCGCCGCCGCGCAGGACACCTCTCTGGTCTGCGCTGAGCTGCTTCATGTTAGCGCTGCTCGTCTCTCACCGGGGCTCGCCGCCATCATCGCTGGCGCCGTCAGTCTTGCGGGCGTCCCCCAGGATTTCCAGCCCGCCCTTCACCGCGATGATCGCCACGATCACTCCGACGACGAGATCGGGCCAGGCCTGATCCAGCCACATGACCAGTCCCCCGGCGACGAGGATGCCGCCGTTGGAGGCGAAGTCGTTGAAGCTGAAGGTCTCGGCGGCGCGCATGTTGACGTCGTCGCTCTGAGCGCGGCGGATCAGCATCAGGCAGAGGAGGTTGATGGCCGCCGCCACGAGGGCCATCGCCATCATCGTTGTGCCGAACGGCTCGGCCCCGAACAGCCAGCGCCGCCCGACGTCCAGGATCACGGCCCCGGCGAAGACCAGGAGCAGGATGCCCGACAGCCGCGCCGCACGCCGCTTCCAGAGGAGACCGCGTCCGACCGCCAGGAAGCTCAGCAGGTAGACCACGGAGTCGGACGCGTTGTCGGCGGCGTTGGCAATCAACGCGCTGGAGTCAGCGAGGAGCCCGCCGACGCCCAGGCCCACGAACAGGAGCGCGTTGAGAATCAGCACTACGAGCAGCGTTCGTCGCTGCGCGTGGTCCTGGGCGGAGAGCTCGGTCATGCGACCGCCTCCGCGAGCTTGCGGCGACGCGCAAGCGCCCGGCCGGCAAAGGCCGGCAGCACAACAAGCGTCAGGAGGGTCGCCGTGAGTAGGCCTCCGATGACGACGGTCGCCAGCGGCTTCTGCACCTCGGCCCCGGCGCCCTGCGCGACGGCCATGGGCATGAAGCCCAGGATCGCGACCAGCGCGGTGGTGAGCACGGCGCGGAGCCGCTGCATCGCGCCCTCCACAGCCGCATCGTCGGGCGAGAGCCCGGCGTCGAGGCGCTCGCGGATGGCCTGCATCAGCACCAACCCATTGAGCGTGGCCACCCCGGAGACGGCGATGAAGCCGACGGCGGCCGAGACGGAGAACGGCATGCCGCGCAGGAGCAGGGCCAGCGCGCCGCCGACCAGCGCCAAGGGCACGCACGCGAACACCAGGGCGGCCTGGGCGGCCGATCCGAGCGCGAGGTACAGGAGGACCGCGATCAGGACAAAGACGACCGGCACGAGCAGGCCTAGGCGGGCCTCGGCCCGCTGCAGGTTCTCGAACTGACCGCCCCAGTCCAGCCAGACCCCGGCCGGCAGCCGAACGTCAGCCACGGCCGCCTGGGCGTCGCCCACGAAGCCGCCCAGGTCACGGCCCCGCACGTTCGCCTGGACGACGATCCGCCGTTTGCCGTTCTCGCGGCTGATCTGGTTCGGACCTTCGCCTTCCCGGAACCGCACGACGGAGCCGAGCGGCACGAAGCTCGCGCCCTCGTTCACGGCGAGCGGCGTCTGGGCGACGGCCGCAAGATCGTTGCGGGCGCTGTCGGGCAAGCGAACCACCACGTCGAACCGCCGGTCGCCTTCGAAGACGCGGCCCGCCTCGCGACCGGCGAGCGCGATCTGGACGGCGTCGGCCGCATCGGCCGCATGCAGCCCATAGAGGGCGGCGGCGGCCCGATCGACCTCGGCCGTGATCATGGGTAGGCCGGAAACCTGCTCCACCCGCACGTCGGCGGCCCCACGGGTCCTGCGCAGCACGTCGGCGATCTGGTTGGCCGTGCGCTCCATCTCGGCGAAGTCGTCGCCGTACACCTTCACGGCGACGTCGGACCGAACGCCGGACACCAGTTCATTGAACCGCATCTGGATCGGCTGGGTGATCTCGTAGGCGTTGCCGATCTGGGTGGCGGCAGCCTTCTCGATCTTCTCCACGACCTCCGCCTTGGAAAGGCTGCGGTCCGGCCAGTCCTTCTCGTCCTTAAGCACCACGAAGGTGTCGCTGATGCTCGGCGGCATCGGGTCGGTGGAGACCTCCGCCGTCCCCGTCTTGGAGAAGACGAGCGCCACCTCCGGGACGCGCATGAGCGTCTTCTCCAGCCGGGCCTGCATCTCGATGGACTGCTCCAGCGAGGCGCTGGGCACGCGCAACGCCTGCACCAGCACGTCCTTCTCATCGAGTGTGGGGATGAACTCCCGCCCGAGCGTGAAGAACGTCAGGAGGCCGATCAGCACGGCGACACCTGCGCCGGCGGCCACCGGCATCGGCCGCGCCACGGCCCAGCGGGTCGCCGGCTCGAACCAGCGGCGGGCGTACTTTTCGGCCTTGGTCTCGTGCGCCGTGGCCGGAGCCTTGACGAACAAGGCGGTCATCGCCGGCACGAAGGTGAAGGTCAGCACGAAGGCGCCGGCGAGCGCCAGCATCACGGTGGCCGCCATGGGCTGGAACATCTTGCCCTCAACCCCTTCCAGAGCGAGCAGCGGTGCGAACACGAGCAAGATAATGGCTTGGCCAAAGGCGGCGGGTCGCACCATCTGTTTGGCGGCGGCCGTGGCCTCCTCGAGCCGTTCGGCCAGCGTGAGGTCGCGCCCTTCGGTCTGGCGCCGCAGGCCCATGCGGGTGAGCGTGTTCTCCACCACCACGACGGCGCCATCGACCAGCAGGCCGAAATCCAGCGCGCCCAGGCTCATCAGGTTTCCGCTGACGCCGAGGCGGTTCATCCCGATGACGCCGAAGAGAAAGGCCAAGGGGATCACCAAGGCGGTGATGATGGCGGCCCGCACGTTGCCGAGCAGGAAGAAGAGCACGGCGACGACGAGGAGCGCGCCCTCCGCCAGGTTCGTCTGTACGGTGCGGATCGTGCGGTCCACCAAGTCGGTGCGGTTCAGCACCTCCTTCACCGCCACGCCCGGCGGGAGCGAGGGAGCGATCGCCTCAAGACGCTCGCTGACTGCCTGAGCGACCGTTCGGCTGTTTTCGCCCGCGAGCATGAGGGCGGTGCCGATGACCACCTCGACGCCATTTTCCTGCGCCGCGCCGAGCCGGACGGCTTGCCCAAGCTCGACCTGCGCCACGTCGGACACGCGCACCACCAGGCCGTTGCGGTTGGTGACGGGCGCTGAGGCGAGGTCCGCGAGGGAGGTGACGCGCGCGTCGGCGCGGACCACAAAGGCTTCGCCACCGCGAGAGATATAGCCCGCGCCGGCCACTGTGTTGGCGTGTTCGACCGCCTCCACCAGTTCGTTCAGGCCGACCCCGTAGGAAGACAGCCGGGCGGGGTCTGGACGGACGGCGTACTCCTTCACATAGCCGCCGATGGTGTCGATGCCGGCGACGCCAGGCGTGGTGCGCAGCTGGGGCGTGACGATCCAGTCCTGGACGGTGCGCAGGTAGGTCGCCTTCTGCCGCTCCGTGACCAGCCGCTCGCCCTCCGGCGTCAGGTAGGACCCGTCGGGCTGTGGGCCGGGGACGCCCGCGCGGACGCCTTTCACTGGTCGGAACTCGACGGTCCACATGAGGACCTCACCCAGGCCTGTGGTGATCGGTGCCATCTCCGGCCGAGCATCGGCCGGCAGATCCTCGCGCACGGCCTCGATGCGTTCGTTCACCTGCTGACGGGCGAAGTAGACGTCCGTGCTGTCTTGGAAGACGGCCGTGATCTGGCTGAAGCCATTCCGGGAAATGGAGCGCGTCTCCAGCAGGCCGGGGATGCCGCCGAGGGCCGTTTCCACCGGGAAGGTGACGCGTTGCTCGATCTCCTCCGGCGACAGTGCGGGCGCGATGGTCGTGACCTGCACCTGCTTGTTGGTGATGTCCGGCACCGCATCGATGGGCAACCGGAAGAGCTCGGAGACGCCGAAGGCGCCCACCAGCACGGTGACGAGCACGACAAGGATGCGGTGGCGCACCGAGAGCGCCACGAGTTTGCTCAGCATGGCGTCAGTCCTCGTGCTCGGCTTCGCCCTTGGAGAGCTCGGCCTTGAGGACAAAGGCGCCGCGGCCGGCGATGCGCTCGCCACCCTTCAGCCCCTGCACGATCTGGGTGAAGCCGGCGCCGGAGCGTCCGGGGGTTACCGGCTGCGCTCGGAACCCACCGTCCTCCGCGACAAAGACCACGGAGCGGCCGGCGACCGTCTGCACGGCTTCCGAGGGGACAGTCGGATAACCGCCAGCTTCCGTCGCGATGGAGGCGCTCACGGCCGCGCCGGGCGTCAGGCGCCCGCCGCTCGGCCGCGCGCGGACCACGGCCGCGCCAGTCGCGCCCTGCGCCAGGGGCGCAATGCCGACGATGACCGCGTCCGCTTCCGACCCGTCAGAGCCGATGACCTTGAGGGGCGCGCCGACCCGCAGCTTGGCGGCGGCTTCGGCCGGGGCGTTGAACACCACCTCCACCTGGTTGGGGTTCGCGACCTCGGCGACAGGACCGCCCTGGGTGACGAAGCCGCCCGGCGCGACCTGCAGGCCCGTCACGATCCCGGGGATGGGGCTGCGGACCGTGGTCTCGCCAGACGCGGCCGGCGTGCCCGCCGCAGCCACCTTGGCTCTAGCGGCGACCGCCTCGGCGCCTGCGCGGGCCGAGGCCGCGCGGGCCGCTTCAAAGTCCTGCCGCGCGGTAACGCCCGCCTTGAACAGACGCTCCTCGCGCGCGAGCGCCGCCCGAGCGGCTTCGGCCTCCGCGCCGGCGGCCACGGACTCCGCGCGGAACGCGGCGCCCTCGGCGCTTCGAATCACAGCCAGACCTGACCCGGCGCCGACGTTGGCGCCGGGCGCCACCAGCACGCGCACCACGGCCCCGGACACCGGAGCGGCCACCGCGGCGCGCGCGCTGGGGGAGGATTCCACGCGCCCGGTCAGGCGCAGGTCGCCGGCTCCGCCACGCGACACTGTGACCACCGCGATGCCGGCGGCGCTTGCCTGTTGCGGGGTGAGCTTGACCTCGGAGCCGCCGCCTTCGGCGTGCTCACCTTCCTCTCCGTGCTCTTCTTCAGCCGGGGCTTGAGGTCGGTTGATCACCGTGGACAGCGCGAAGCCGCCGACACCGGCTAGCACGACGGCGGCCGCGACGGCGCCGTAGAGACGCTTATCGTCCCTCTTCATCATTGTTCTCCCGGGGTGGCGACGCCGCTCAGCCGCGCCAGGGCGGCTTGGGCGCTGATCCGCTCAACGGCGGCTGCGATGGTCTGTTCGCGCGCCTCGGCAAGCGCGCGGCGGGCGGCGACGAGTTCGGAGAGCGGCAGCCGACCGGCCTCGTAGCCAATGCGGGCGAGACGATAGGCCTCCTGGGCGGTGCTCTCGCCCTGCCGCGCGGCCGTAAGACGGCTGCCCGCCGCGGAACTCCGCGCCGCGCTTGTGCGGACGGCGGCCTCCGCTTCAAGGCGAGCCGCGTTGAGCCGCGCCTCTGCGACGGCGGCCTCGGCTCGCGCCGCGGCGATATTACCGCGGTTCTGGTCGAACAAGGGCAGGGGCACGGACACGCCGGCGACCAGCGCCGAGGCGTCGTCCTCCTCGAAGCGCCGGACGCCGATGGAAACGGTCACGTCTGGAACGGCGCGGCGGCGCTCGACGCGTAGACGGCGGGCTGCGGCCTCGCGTTCCGCTTGAGCCGCGAGATACGACGTAGTCGCCGACGCGGCCGGGTTCGCCCCTGGGAAGATCGGCGCTGTGGAGTCCAGCAGGCTTGCCGGAATGGAGGTGATGGGAGCGGCCGCTCCGGCCAGGGCCGTGAGGTTCCCGAAGGCGGTTGCGCGAGCCGCTTGGGCCTCCTCAACGGCCGCCCGGGCCGCCTGCACCGCCGCCTGCGCCTGCAGACGGCGAAGCTCAGCTTCCCGTCCGGCATCGACCAGCGCTGAAGCGATCCGGCCGTCCTCCTCCGCCAAAGCGAGGGTCTCGCGTGCGAGTTGAACGCGTCGTTCCGACGCTTCGGCCTCGGCATAGGCGGAAGCCAGGTCGAACGCATATTCCGCCTCGGCACGCCGCGCCTGAGCGCGCGCGGCGCCGACCTCGGCGCGACCGGCGGCCAGCCGAGCGGAGCGCTTTCCGCCGAGCTCAAGCGTCTGGCCAACCCGCGCGGTCGTTTCTGACAGGCTCGTACCCCGGAAGGGTCCGGAGCCGGAGAAATTCTCGATCTCAAGCTCGAGGGTCGGATTGGGCAAGGTCCCGGCTTGGCGAGCGAGTCCTTCGGCCCCTGCGATGTTGGCGCGCGCTTCGGCCAGTCGGGGGGCTGTGGCCTGCGCCCGGGCGAGCAGTGCGGCGAACGGCGGCGCAGGTTCGGCCATGGCGGCGCCGGCTGCGCCGATGCTGGCCAGCAGGAGCAGTCCCGCCAAAGGCGGCCTGCGGAAGTCGGGTTTCATGTTGTCCCTCTTGAACGTGACGGATGGGGCGCGTCAGCGCGCGAACCGTCAGGCTCTCGGAGGTCGAATCAGGCCGAACTTTGGATCGGAGGTTGGCACCCGGTCACGCGCGAGCGGGTGAGCCACCGCCAGCAGTGGGGCAGAGAGCTCGTTCACGGCTGGCGTCGCGGCCACGTAGGGCGCGCTGTGATGGCAGTGTCCGTGGACGCAGATCCCCGGGCCCTCGTCGAGGGGCTGCGGATCCAGATGGTCGGCGGCGACAGCGGCGACGGGCATCTCGGCCGCCACGGCGCTGATGCTGCCTTCATCACGGCAGAGAAGGCCATCCAGACCCGGCCCCAACGTGAGCACGGTCAGCACGAGCGCGGCGAGCGCCATGCCGACCTTGCGCCACCAGGGTGAGGTTCGTGCCATCGCGCCGGACCTATACCGAGGCCGATGACTGACGGGAATGCGTTATAACATCCGGCCCGGCGGTGGCCGCCTTCAGCTCCTGGCGCGCCTGAACGGTGATTTGCCAGGCCGAGCGCAGGAAGATCGCGGCCAGCAGCACGCCGACGACCAGGTCAGGCCATCGGGAGCCTGTGATCATGACAGCGACGCCGGTCGCGGCCACGGCCAGGCACTGGATCATGTCGTTGCGGGTGCAGAGCCAAACCGAGCGCACGTTGGCGTCGCCTTCCCGATAGCGGACCAGCAAAAGGGCGGCGAAGAGATTGGCAGCCGCGCCGAACAGGCCGAGGCCCGAGATCGTCGCACCTTCGGGCGGTGCGCCCACAAAGGCCCGCCACACAGCGAACCCGAGGATCGCGAGCGCCATGGCTGCCAGGCTACCGCTCTTGATGAAGGCTGCGCCCGACCGAACCTGCACGCTCTTACCGATCGCCCAAAGGCTCAGGCCGTAGGTCGCCGCATCGGCGGCGAAGTCCAAGGTGTTCGCCGCGAGCGAGGCTGAGCCGACCCAGAGGCTGCCGAGCGCCACCACTACGAAGCCCACCGCATTGATGGCGATGACACCGCCCAGCGCCCGCTTGTAGCCGGCGGAGGCGCCGTCAAAGGCCACGGCTTGGCCACAGCCGCAGCCGCCGGAGACGGCGGGCTGGGTTTCGGACGAGGTGGAACAGCTGGACATGAGGCCAATGTGCATCCTCTAGCCGCTAGAGGATCAAGAGCCTATTTTGCGGTGTCAGCAGCGGAGACCACGAATGCCGGCGCACACCATTGGGAAGCTCGCCAAGGCTACGGACGTGAAGATCCCGACGATCCGGTTCTACGAGCAGATCGGGCTACTGCCGGAACCTGACAGGACCGAGAGCGATCGTCGCGTGTACGACGACAAGGCCGTCCGCCGCCTCGCCTTCATTAAACACGCCCGACAGCTCGGCTTTCCCATAGACGCGATCCGCATCCTTCTCGACCTCTCCGACCATCCGGATCGCGCATGTGACGACGCCAACGCCCTGGCGCAGGATCAACTGACGGCGGTGGAGGCCAAGATCGCGAAGCTTCAGGCGCTGCGAGCCGAATTGCAGCGCATGGTGGACGCAGGCTGCCAAGGACAGGCCGCCGAATGCCGCGTGATCGAAACTCTGGCTGACCACAGCCTCTGCCAGCATGACCACGCAACGCCTGAGCGGATGGCGCGCGTATGACCATGTCTTGTTCCCATGTGCGCGGAGCCGAGCCGGCGACGGGGGCGGTCGCCAAGGCGGTGACAGCGGCCGAACACAGATGCCTTGCGGCTGGTGAACGCTGGACGGCTTCCCGCCGACGCACTTACGAGCTCCTCATCAGGGCGGGCCGGCCGGTCAAGGCCTACGACCTGATCGCTGGCTATGCGGATGCAGGTGAGACTGCAGCCAAGCCTCCGACAATCTACCGGGCCCTTGATTTCCTCGCCGCGCATGGGCTGATCCATCGCATCGAGAGCTTGAATGCGTTCCTCGCCTGCAGCGTAGAGGGCCACGCTCACACCGCGCAGTTCCTGATCTGCGATTGCTGCGGCCGGGCGGAAGAGCTTGATGCCGGGATCGAGACAATCGCGGCGTCGGCGGCGAAACAGCGCGGCTTCACGCCCACGCGGGTGGTAATGGAGGTGCACGGAGCCTGCGCCGACTGCACCTAGCCTCCGCAATGCGCCGCAAGTAGGCCGCACCGATCTCGAACTGCAGCGAATATACGCGAGTCACAGCGTGAGAACGGCGATCTTCTCCTGCTGTTTCCGCTCAAACCCCAACCTAAACCCCAACCTAAAGCGCATTCTAGGTTGGGGCCGACTTTACCCCCAACCTCTAATGCTTGATTTTGTTGGAAAAATTGGCGCGCCCGGAACGATTCGAACGTCCGACCCTCAGATTCGTAGTCTGATGCTCTATCCAGCTGAGCTACGGGCGCGCAGTGCCTTACGGCAAGGGCGCGGAACCTAGTCGGCCTTTTGGGAAAGTTCAAGCCGGCGAATGGGGGAAATGCGATTTCCCTGCAGAAGGTCGCTGACGGCCCTCACGCAAGGTCCCGCCAGCAGCGCACCGGGGCGTCGGGCCAGGGCGCAGCGGCGTGGACGCCGCGGGCCACGGCCCGGGCGAGGACGTCGGCGGCCAGGGCGCCCAGGCGGGCGATCTGGAAGTCTGGGCGCTCACCCAGGGGGATCTGACCGGTGGACAGGGCGAAGACCACGTCCCCGTCGAAGGGGGCGTGGATGGGCCGGATCGCGCGGGCCAGGCCGTCCTGAGCCATGATGGCCATCCGACGGGCCTGGGCGGGGGTCAGGATGGCGTCTGTGGCCACGCAGGCGATGGTGGTGTTGGTGCGGGCCTGGGGGTCAGCCTTGGCCAGGCCCCAGTTGTCGCCTGCGCCGTTGAGGCCGGCCGACCCCAGCCCGCCGAACTCGTCCTCCATCTCGAAGGGCGCGGCCCAGAAGGTCCGTCCGCCAGGGGCGGTGACGGCGCCGAAACTGTTGACCGCCACCACCGCGCCCACGGTGAAGCCGTCTGCGGTGACCGCCGAGGCCGAGCCCGTCCCGCCCTTGAGCTGGCCAGCCATGGCGCCGTAGCCCGCCCCGGCTGTGCCTAGCTCGAAGTCGAGGGCGGCGGCGAGGGCCGCCTCCCGGCCCAAGGCGCGATAGGGAGGGGTTTCACCCCAGGCCTTGTCGCCCCCATTGGCCAGGTCGAACAGGATGGCGGCGGGCACCACGGGCGAGGGCGGTACGGCGGGATTGGCGGTCAGGCCATAGCCCCGCCCCTGCGCGCCCAGCCAGGCGCAGACGCCGTCCGGCGCGGCCAGGCCATAGACCGAGCCCCCTGAGAGCACCACCGCATCGATGGCCTCGACCAGATTGTGCGCGTCCAGGGCGTCGGTCTCCCGGGTGCCGGGGCCCCCGCCCCGGACGTCGCAGGCGGCCACGGCGCGGGCCTCCGGCAGGATGACGGTGACGCCGGTGCGGACGAGGGCGTCATGGGCCTGGCCCACCTTCAGGCCCGGCACGTCGGTGATCAGGTTGCGGGGGCCGGGCCGGGCGACGCCCAGACGGTTGATCTCGGGGTGGGCGGCGGATGACGTCATGGCGGCAGGATCTCCCTTCTGGCTGGGTGACACAGGGCGATGGTTGTTGTCCACGCCATCCCCGCTAAGGTGGCGCCATGATCCAAGCCAGTCTCAGGAGCCCTGTGTCCTCCTCCCTGTCGCGTCCCCTCGCCCGCCTCGCCCGCCCCCTGGTCCCGGCCCTGCTTCTGCTGGCGGCGGCCTGCGCGCCCCTG
>DJWR01000236.1:14894-18214 GCA_002441055.1 Caulobacteraceae bacterium UBA6225
ACCGCGCCTGCCGCGGCCACGCCGGACATGTTCCTGAACGAGGCCGGCAAACCCCTGCCCTTCTTCCAGGTGCTGCTCAGCGGCCGCTCCACCGGCGTTCCGGGGGCTGTGGCCATGCTGCACATGGCCCAGGCCGAGCACGGGGAACTGGAATGGCGCCAGCTGTTCGGCGCCGCCGAGCGTCTGGCCGATGAGGGCTTCATCGTCAGCCCCCGCCTGGCCGAGATGATCGTCGGCCGCGCGCCCCAGGCGAAGTCCCCCGACGCCATGGCCTATTTCACCAAGCCCGATGGCGCCCGCTATCAGGCCGGCGACCGGCTGAAGAACCCCGCCTACGCCGCCACCGTGCGCAAGATCGCCGCCGAGGGGCCCGACGCCCTGCTGGAGGGCGAGATCGCCCAGGCCATCGTCGCCAGGGTCACCGAGGGCGACCTGCCCGGCGTCATGACCCTGGCCGATCTGGCGGCCTATGAGCCGAAGAAGTCAGAGGCCCTGTGCCGGCCCTATCGCATCTACGTGGTCTGCACCCCGCCCGCCCCGTCCGGCGGACCTGCGGTGCTGGAGGGCCTCGGCATCCTGGAGAACACCGCCATCGGCGACCATCCGAACACCGCCCAGGGCTGGTACCTGTTCACCCAGGCCAGCCGCCTGATGTACGCCGACCGCGACCGTTACATGGGCGATCCTGACTTTGTGGACGTCCCCACCGAGGGCTTGCTGGACAAGACCTATCTGGCCGACCGCGCCGCCCTGATCGGCCCCACCGCCGGCCCGGCGCCTCAGCCGGGCACGCCCAAGGGCGCCGGGGTGCGCGCGCCGGACACCACTCGCGAGGTGTCGGGCACTTCCCACTTCGTGGTGGTGGACGCCAAGGGGAACGCCGTCTCCATGACCACCACGGTGGAGAGCATCTTCGGCTCAGGCCGGATGGTCGGGGGCTTCTTCCTCAACAACCAGCTCACCGACTTCGCGTTTGCGCCGGTCAACGCCGACGGCACGCCGGCGGCCAACGCCATCGCCGGCGGCAAGCGGCCCCGCTCCTCCATGGCCCCGGCCATCATCCTGGATTCCGAGGGCCAGCTCCTGGGCGCCGTGGGCTCCCCAGGCGGGACCTCGATCCTGGCCTATAATCTGAAGGCTCTGGTGGGAATGCTGGACTGGAAACTGCCGGTGCAGGAGGCGCTCGCCCTGCCCAACCTGATCGCCCGGGGGACCTCCTATGCGGCCGAGGGGGACAAGTTCGCCCCCGACGTTATCGAAGGCCTGACCGCCCGCGGGGTGACCTTCACCTCGGTTGGCGGCGAAGGTTCGGGCCTGCATGGGTTCATGGTCACGCCAGACGGCCTGGACGGCGGCGCCGATCCCCGCCGGGAAGGCGTCGCCCGGGGTTTCTGAGGGGTCAGGCGCCGCGCTTGGCCGCCACGACCTTGCGCGGCCGCCGGGGCGCCGGGGCCGGGGTGACCGCCGCCGGAACCCCCGGCAGCCGAAGTTCGAAAACCGAGCCCTCAGGGCCGGTGGCGGCCAGGGTCAGATCCCCGCCATGGCCCTGGGCCAGCTCCCGGGCGATGGCCAGCCCCAGACCCGCCCCATCTGCCCGTCCAGACCCGCTGAAGGGCACAAACAGATGCTCCTGCACCCGGGCCGGCACCCCTGGCCCATCATCGGCCAGGCGCAGTCGGCTCTCGCCTTCGGCCTGAACCAGACTGACGGTGATGACGCCCTGGCTGCGCCCCGGCTGCTGCTCAATCGCCTCGCGGGCGTTGCGCATCAGATTGACCAGGATGCGGTGCAGCTGGTCGGGATCGGCCAGCACCTGGTCGGTCTCGGAAAGGGCTGAGGCCAGACGCACCCCGTCCTCGCTCAGGCGCGCCTCCTCCGCGGCCATCGCCACCGCCTCGGCCACCGGCGCCGGGCGGGCCTCTGGCGGGGCCTCCTGGGTCTTGCCATAGGCCAGAACGTGGGAGGCCAGCTTCACCGCCCGGTCCAGGGCCCGTTCCAGCCTGGGCAGGGCGCGGCTGACATCGGGGTCAGCCGAGGCCGCCAACCGCTCCGAGGCGATCTGGGCGCTGGTCAGCATGTTGCGCAGGTCGTGGTTGATCTTCGCCACCGCTTCGCCCAGGGCCGCCAGCCGGGCCCGGGCGTTCAACGCCGCCCGCAGGTCTCCCTGCATCAGGGCCAGCTCCACCTCGGCGCGGCCGATCTCGTCCCGGCGGCCAGACAGTTTGACGCTCGCCCGCGGGTCGTCGGGATCGGCCCGGAACAGCTCCATCCCGCGGGTGATCCGCTGCATGGGCCGCACCAGAAACAGGTTGAGCGACAGATAGACCAGACCGCCGGCCATGGCCGAGACGAAGGCGGTCACTGCGATCAGCCGCCAGAGATAGGCGGTCAGCTCCTGGCGCAGTTCGGCGTCGGGGGCGACGATCTCGATGAACTCAGCGTCGCGAAAACGGGGTTCGGCCACCACCCGGACCATGCGCCCCTCCCCGCCGAACAGGGTCTGAAACGGGGCCGCCAGCCAGGAGGCGACCGCCTGGTCGCGCAGGTCCACCAGATAGGGGGTGCGATTCAAGTTGGAGCCCCGCAGGACCAGCCGACGCACCCCATCGCTCTGGATGGCCACCCATTCCACCCCGGCCACCTCCAGCAGGTCCGAGGACAGCTGCTCGCTGACCACCACATCTGGGGCGACTTCGGTGGCGAGGGAGGCCAGTTCGGCGGCCCTTACCCGGTCCAGCAGCCACTGCTCCTCGAAGGCCGCCAGGGTCGGAGGCACCACCAGGGTGCCGCCGAACAGCACGAACAGGCTTGTGAGGATGAGCAGGCGAGCCGAAAGGCCGCCCGGCCAGAAGAAGCCGCGTCGGAGGGAGCCTGAGGGCTGCGGTGGCGAGGAGGGCTCCACCATGCCTGTCCGTTAATGCACCCGGGGCTTTTGGGCAACGCGGCTGTTGGTCCCGCCGCGCCGGGACCCCGACGGATCAGGCGGTGGCCACGGCCTCGCCGGTAGAGGAGAAGCCATCGGCCCGCAGCCGGGCGGCCAGATCGGCCTTGATCCGCCCCACAAGGCCCGGCCCCGAAAACACCAGGGCGGAATAGAGCTGGACCACACAGGCGCCGGCGCGGATCTTGGCGTAGGCGTCAGCCCCCGACCGGACTCCGCCGGCCCCGGCCAGGGGAAAGCGGCCCGCCGCGGCCTGATGGAACAGGCGCAGGGTCTGGGTGGACAGGTCCATGAGCGGCGCCCCTGACAGGCCCCCGGCCTCGCCGCCGTCGGAGGATTTCAGCGGCGGACGCGAGATGGTGGTGTTGGAGACGATCAC
>DJWR01000236.1:18281-20131 GCA_002441055.1 Caulobacteraceae bacterium UBA6225
TCCTTCGTCTGCAAGGCTCGCAGGCCCGGCGTATTGGGCGAGGAGATGTTGATGGTGAAATAGGAGGCCAGCCCCCACAGCCGGCGCAGGCCGATGACATAGTCGCCGACCCGATCCTCGGAATCCTTGTTGGCGCCGATATTGGCCCCCACCACCCCGTCGCGGCGACGGGCCAGCCTGCCGGCGAAGGCCTCCAGGCCCTCATTGTTGAAGCCCATCCGGTTGATCACCGCCTGATCTTCCGTCAGGCGGAACAGACGGGGACGTGGATTGCCCGCCTGGGGCAGGGGCGTGACCGTGCCGCACTCCACAAAGCCGAAGCCCGCCGCCAGCATGGGGCCATAGACCTGGGCGTTCTTGTCGAAGCCCGCCGCCAGACCGAGGCAGTTGGGCAGGTCGAGCCCGGCGAAATGGATGGCCAGAATCGGGTCGCCGGGGCCCCGGGGCCTGGGGCCCAGCCCGGCCTGCAGGGCGCGTATGGTCAGGCCGTGGGCGTCCTCGGGATCCAGGCCGCGCAGGGCGCCGGCCGCCAGATCGTGAACAAGACTCATGTCAGGCCTTCCAGGCGAGGGACGCCGTCCGGGCCCAGCGGCGCCTCATGCACCGCCCGCACCCTGGCCGTCTCCAGCGCGCCGTAAAGATGGGGAAACAGGTCTCCCCCGCGGGAGGGCTCCCAAACGATGGCCTCTCCCAACTCGGTGGCCTCAAGCTCCAGCACCACCAGATCAGCCTGGCCGGCGAAATGGCGACGCGCGGTCTCCTGAGCCTGGGCGGCGGTGGAAAAGTGAATATAGCCGTCGGCCAGATCGACGGGTGATCCATTGAACACGCCGGTCGCCTGCGCCTCAGCCCAGGCCGACCGGGGCAGGATCTTGTAGATCTTAGTCAATCATAGCCTCCCCGCGGGGGCATCATCAGACCGTCATAGACCGCCCGGCCCTGGCCATTGAACAGGAAGACCGCCGCCGCCGAGGTGGGAAAGCGCGAGCGCGCCGTGTTCAAGAGGTCGCTGGAGGCGCCGCCTTCGATCAGCAGCCGCAGGACCAGCTCATGGAGGCCGGGATTGTGTCCGATGACCAGGACGGTTCCGCCATCCTCCGCCGCCTCACGGACTCGCTCCAGCACGGTCTGGGCCTCCGCATGATAGAGGCTGGGGTCAAACCGCACATCACAGGCGGCGCAGACCGGCTTCAGAGAGTCCCAGGTCTCCCGCGTGCGGGCGGCGTCTGACACCAGGGCGAGATCGGGGACGAATCCCATATCGACCAGTCTCTGGCCCGCCTCCAGGGCGTCCCTGCGACCCCGGGCCGTCAGGCGCCGGCCGTGATCGTCCCCACTCATTGACTCGCGCTCGGCCTTGCCGTGCCGCAAGAGGATCAGCCGCTGCATTCCCACTCCATAACCCAGGGCCGAACCCATAGCGCGACCGCGCCCGGACGCGAAGCGGTTGACAGTCGCAGAGCTTGGCGGTCCAAGGCGGCATGAGCCAGACGGTCCTTGCGAGCCCGGCCATCGAAACCAACGGCGGGACTCTGCGCCTTCCGGTCGACGCCCCCTTGCGCCTCGACTCCGGGGCCACGCTGGCGCCTCTGGAGATCGCCTACAAGACCTATGGCCGGTTGAACGCTGATCGGTCCAACGCCGTGCTCGTCTGTCACGCGCTGACCGGCGACCAGCATGCGGCCTCTGTGCATCCCATCACCGGCAAACCCGGCTGGTGGAACCGGGTGATCGGCCCAGGCCTGCCGCTGGACCCGGACCGCTACTTCATCATCTGCACCAATGTGATTGGCGGCTGCATGGGGTCCACCGGGCCCTCCTCCATCGATCCGGCCACCGGCAAGCCCTTT
>DJWR01000236.1:20208-34735 GCA_002441055.1 Caulobacteraceae bacterium UBA6225
GCCCAGAACATCGCCTTCCACGAGGTCGGTCGCCAGGCGATCATGGCCGATCCCGACTGGCGCGGCGGCGCCTATGAGGCGCACGGGGTGCGCCCCGAAAAGGGTCTGGCCGTGGCCCGCATGGCCGCCCACATCACCTATCTGTCGGAAGCCGCCCTGCAGCGGAAGTTCGGCCGCGAGCTGCAGCGGGACGGCCTGTCCTGGGGTTTTGATGCGCCAGACTTCCAGGTGGAGAGCTATCTCCGTCACCAGGGCGCCTCCTTCGTCGATCGGTTCGACGCCAATTCCTATCTCTACATCACCCGGGCGCTGGACTATTTCGACCTGACCGCCAGCCATGACGGCGTGTTGGCCAACGCCTTCCGCCGCGCCCGGGACGTGCGCTTCTGTGTGCTCTCCTTCTCCTCGGACTGGCTCTATTCCACCGGCGAGAGCCGCGACATCGTCCGCGCCCTGAACGCGGCGGGCTGCCGAGCGAGTTTTGTCGAGATCGAGACCGACAAGGGCCACGACGCCATCTTCCTGGAGGAGCCGGTATTGCACTCGGCCCTGCGCGGCTTCTTTGAGTCCCAGGCCTCACGGCGGGGTCTGGCGTGAGCGCCCTTCGGGAGGACTTCAAGGAGATCCTGCGCCTGGTGCGGCCCAACACCCGGGTGCTGGATATCGGCTGCGGCGAAGGCGACCTGCTGGAGCTGCTGACCCAGGAAAAGGGCGTCGACGGCCAGGGGCTGGAGATCAGCCCCAGCGGCGTGGCCGCCTGCCTGGCCAAGGGCATCGCCGCGGTGCAGGGAGACGGCGACCGGGACTTAGATCACTTCCCCACCCAGGCCTTCGACTACGCCATCCTGTCCAAGACCCTGCAGCAGATGCGCGAGCCGCGCCATGTGCTGACCGAGCTGATGCGGATCGCTGACCGAGCGCTGGTGTCGGTGCCGAATTTCGGCCACTGGCGGATGCGCTGGGCCCTGCTGACCAAGGGGCGCATGCCTGAAACCAAGGCCCTGCCCGACCCCTGGTGGTCGACGCCGAACATCCATCTCTGCACCCTGCGGGACTTCACCACGCTCTGCGCCGAGCTTGGCCTGCGGATCGAGGCCTGCGCCGCGGTCAGCCCCGACCAGCCGGCCCGCAGCATCGATCCCGCCCGGCCCATCGAAAACTGGCGGGCCGAGACCGCGCTCTTCCTGCTGACCCGCGAACGCCCGCGGCCGCCTGCGCCAGAGCGCGCGACCACGGGCGATCTGTTTGACTAGGGCGCGTTCCGATAAGTGGGACCCAGCTATCGGACGAAAACGCGCTCAAGGCCCTAGAAAGCCAGGCGCGCGGTGACCCGGGCGTCATAGGCCTGGTGGTCGCCGCGCAGTTCGCCGCCGCCCTCGAGCGCCAGGTCAAAGTGGCGGCTCAGGCCGCGCACCCCCAGACGCACCACCATGGCCCCGTCGTCCAGCTCCGGAGCGTTCAGGCTGAAGGCCGGGCCGCCGCTGACGAATCGGGCGGTGGTGACGCCGGCGCCGTCCCCGGTCAGGGCGCGGTAGCCGGCCGTCACTTCGGGTCGCCAGAGCATGCCGTCGGCGTCGCCGAAGGTGGCGCCCAGCGCCAGCCCGGCGAAGGCCGCCAGCTGCTGACCCGTCCGCTCATCGATGGCCAGGTCGATGGCCTCGCCGCCACCGCTCTCAGTGCGGCCGTCCTCCCGCAGATAGACATAGTCGGCACGAACCATGGGCCGCGCATAGTAGCGGCCGGCCTCCGCGGTCCAGGACAGGGCCAGATGCGCGGTTCCCAGGATGGCGGTCCACTCCGAGGTCGCCGTGCGCGACAGACCCTGGTCCAGGTCCACCACCGCCCGCTCCCCCTGCAGCCAGGCATAGCCCCCGGTGGCGCCGGCCGAGGCCTGCAGACCCCCGGCGGAGGCCCGCCAATAGGCGCCAGCCGACAGGGTTGAGCCGCTGAGGTTTTCGGCCGCGGCCGCGCCGTCCTCGTCCACATTCACATTGAGGAAGCTGGTCTGGAGGCCGAAGGTCCCGAGATCGGTCCGCGCCCCCTCAACGCCAGCGGCCAGTCCAAAGCCATCGGCCTCGAAGCCGGCGGCGCCGGCCAGGTCCTGGCGCTGAATGACGCCGATCTCCTGCACCCAGCCCCGACGACCGCTGGGCGACAGCCGCCCTTCAGTCTCGTCTATGCCCCGGGCCGTGGCCTCCTGGGCCTGGGCGATGACCCGGAAAAGGGCGCCTGAGTAGTCAGGCAGGAATTGGTCATAGAGGCCGCCAAAGCCCGCCGCGTCGGTTTTGGCCAACAGAGCGTTGCGAACGGTGGCGTCCCGATCAAAGGCCTCGAACACCGCGTCATAGGCGCCGGCCTGAGCGGCGGTGAGGCCCGCCTCGTCTGCGGTGCGACGACGGACGTCGGCGATGATCTGATCTTGCCCCTCATCGACCCGCAGGCTGGTGCGATAAAGCCAGGGACCGTTCGTCAGCAGGGTGTCATCCAGGGGGCCGGTGACCTGCAGATCGCCCGCCTGGATCAGGGTGAAGCTGGCCGGCGCGGTCAATTTCGAGGTGAAGGCGAGACCGATCTGCGCCCCCTGCGACACCACCGCCTGACCTGCGACATTGAGCCGGCTGGCGGTCCCCGCGGTGGGGTCAGCCGTCAGGACCAGCTCGGCCTCCGAGCCGAGGGTCAGACTGTCCAGGGCGAGGACCCCGGTGTTCGTCGTGGTCAGGCGACCATCGCCCACCGTGACGGCCAGTCCGCCGCCCGCGTCGGTGAGGGCGCCTGTATAGGTCGCCCCGCCATTGAGGGTCAGCACATCGGCGCCGGTTCCGAAGGCCAAGGCGCCGGTTATCTGGCCCGCCAGCAGCTCCATCCGCGCTGGCCCTGAGCCGAACAGTACGTCGCCGGTCAGGGTGGGGACAACGGTGGCCACGCTGTTGGCGCTCTGGCGGACCGTCACGCCGCTGGTGTTGGCCCGCAGGTCAAGCGCGATGGCGCGACCCTCCACGCTCGCCCCGGCGGCCGGGGCGAAGGCGGCGCTGATCAGGCCCGTGTTTTCCACCAGGGTCAGGGTCCCGGCGGCGTCGACCACGGCGGCGGCTGAGCCCTTGGCGCCGGTGATGGCCGCCGAGATCGTCCCGTGATTGGTCAGCTGGCTGGAGGTCGCGCCCGCATCGATCTGGATGGCGCGGACATCGACTGCGGCGTCAGACACGGCCCGGCCCCGGATCGTCCCACTATTGGCCAGGACCGGCGCACTGGCGCCCGACCTCAGATGAAGCCCCACCGCGCCGGCCTGGACCCCGTCGGCCGAGACCACCCCGCCGACCTTGATCCCGCCGGTCACCCGGGCGGCGGCGCCCTGGCCACCCAGCTCGACCCCGAGGCCGCGGACGCCGTCATAGAGGCCCTCACCCTGGACGGTGCCGTTGATCACCAGGCCAAAGCCGCCGGAGCCGCTGACCGTCCCGAGGACAAGCGCGTCCGCGCCGCCGATCTGGAGACCTGCAGCCTGGCCGTAGCTGGTGATCACGCCGGTGGTTTCCGACGCGTCGGCGACTCCATCGCCATCCTCATCGGCCTTGTCAGGATCGTTGTCCGCCGGCGGAGCATCCACCAGCACGCCGCCCTGAACGCTTCCCCGGACCCGGATGGCGGGGCCGCCCTGCAAGAGGTCGTCGGCGTCCAGCTTGCTCACGTCGGCTGGCCGGGTCGTGTAGCGATAGCCGGTGACGGTCACCGGCCCGCCCAGGATCAGGGCGCCGCCCACATTCTGGTCGACCGCCACGCCCACAGCCTCGGCGCCCTGGACCGTGACGCCCCCGCGGGTCACCACGTCGCCCCCCACCGTTCCGGCCGCGCGCAGGCCAAAGCTTCGGTCGCCGAGCACGGAGATCGAGCCGCCGGCGCGAATCGACCCGTCCACAGCGCCCTGCGTCAGGATGCCGGCTGAATCATTGCCCTCCACCGTGATGGAGCCGGCGGTCTGGACGATGGAGCCATGGAAGGCCTCAGCCCCTGTGGTGCGGACCCCGAACCGGCGGGCGCCGCTGGCGAAGGCGCCGTCCAGATCGCCGTCAGAATCGCTGTCGGCGGCGGCGTAGGACTCATCCACCCGCAGGGCGCCAGACAGGGCCACGTCGCCGCGGCGTCCGCCCTCGACCAGCAGGGCCGTGGCGTCGCTGGCGTCGGTGATGGCCACCTCGCCCTCAATCGCCACATCGTTGTCGCTGTTGAGGGTGACCGCGTTTCCGCCCGCAGGCTTCACCGAGCCGGCGCTGGAGATGCGCAGATCATCCGGGGCGCCGGACGCCGCGGTGGCGGTGGCCAAGGGGCCTGTGCGCGCGTCCCCGATCACCGTCTCCGCCTGAGCCGCGCCCGCGGCCAGGATCAGCGGCCCGATCGCCGCCGCACTGAGCCATCGCCTGTCCATAATACCCCTCCAATGCCGCCAAAATGGCGATTTCGGAGCGGAAATGGCCCCCAAATGAGGAGGAAGTCGGGACCCAATGGGGCCATGCCAAGGCGAATAGGGGCGGTGATGAGGCGCCAGAAATCACCGTTCCATCGAAGCGAGCCAGGAAGGCTCTACTATCTCAGGATGTTAGCTTCAGCCCGCGATCGCCGCGGCGTCCCGATCGCCGGTGCGGATGCGCATGGCCTGCTCCAGGTCCAGCACGAAGACCTTGCCGTCTCCGATCTTGCCGGTGTTGGCGGTTCGGGCCACGGCCTCGATCACCGCATCGGCGATATCAGCCGGCACGGCGATCTCCAGCTTGACCTTGGGCAGGAGCTTCACCTCGTATTCGGCGCCCCGATAGACCTCCGTCTTGCCCCGCTGGCGGCCATAGCCGCGCACTTCGGTGACGGTGAGGCCAGAGGCGCCGGCCTCGGTGACGGCTTCGAGAACCGCATCAAGGCGGCTGGGCTTGATGACCGCGACGATCATCTTCATGGCGACGGGTCTCCGCTGGGCCGGCGTTGCGCCGGACGATCAGAGTCCAAAGCTAGGACGTTCCGGGCCCGCCTCCAAGGGCGTCGGGCGTCATGTACGGGCGGCGCCTTCGCCTTAGGCGCCTTTGCTGATGTCAGCGGCGGTTTCGAGGGGGCTGAGGGCTGGGTCGCGGGTGGCCGGGACCGGCGACATGACGGGACGCGCCCGACGGGCCCTGGCCGGCGCTGGCCTGGCCTTGATGGCGAAGGTCTGCTTGACCGCCTCGATCATCACGACGCCTGAAAACCTGGGCCAGAGCCGGGAGCCGGCCTGCTCGAAGGTCTCGGCCTGGCCGGTCAGCCAGGAGATCGGCGGGACGTAGAGGGCGCGAGTGTAGCCGACGGGTTCGAACTCGGCCTCGCCGATCAGCTGGGCCAACTGGCGGCGGCTATAGGGGCGGCCATGTCCGAAGGGGGTGTGCTCGGCATTGGCCCAAAGGCCGTCCCGGGCGGCGACGGCGACGATGACCCGGCCTGACGGCGCCATGACCCGCCAGACCTCCCGTAGCAGGGCGAGCGGGTCGGGGCTTTCCTCCAAGGCGTGGATGACCAGGATTCGGTCAAACAGGGCGTTCTGGAAGGGCAGCGCTTCCTCATGAACAAGACTCGCCAGCCCGCCGCCGCTGCCGGGCCAGATCTCAACCCCCTGCTGGGCGGGCATGGCGGCCACCGCCCGCCGGGCCTTGTCCCGGAAGGGACCCAGATAAGGCGTCGGATAGCCCACACCGAGCACGTCCAGGCCCCGGGCCTCCCCCCAGGCTTCGGTCAGCTTACGCCCGACCATCGCGCGCGCGGTCCGGCCAAGGTCGGAGGCGTAGAAGGCGCGCAGATCAAGGATGTCTCGACGCATGGGCCCTGGAGGTTAGGATGAGGCTCGACATCCTATCCTAGAGCGTTGGCGGCGGCCCTGTCCCGCGGCCCGAACAAGACGAGGCGCGCCCATGGCCCTGCGGGTCCACCAGTTTCCCTGCCTGTCGGACAATTACGGCTTTCTGATCCTGGACGAGGCCACGGGCCTCGCCGCCACCGTCGACACCCCAGACGCGGCCGCCATCCTGGCTGAACTGGACAAGACCGGTTGGAAACTGGCCCTGATCCTCAACACCCATTGGCACCCCGACCATGCCGGCGGAAACGCCGAAATTCAGGGGGCCACCGGCGCCCAGATCGTCGGTCCCGCAGAAGTGCGCAAGATCGCCCCCCTGGACCGGGAGGTGACTGAGGGCGACGTGGTCGATCTGGGGGAGACCCGTTTCCAGGTCCTTGAGGTCGGCGGCCACACCCTGGGACATATCGCCTATTACGACGCCGCCGACGCCATCGCCTTTGTCGGCGACACCCTGTTCGCCCTGGGCTGCGGCCGGATGTTCGAGGGCCAGCCAGAGCAGATGTGGACGAGCCTGCAGCGCCTGGCCGCCCTGCCGGAGACGACCACCGTCTATTGCGCCCACGAATATACCGCCTCCAACGCCCGGTTCGCCCTGTCAGTGGATGATGACCCCACCGTGGCCGCACGGGCCCAGGCGGTATTTGACGCCCGCAGCCGGGGGGAGGCCACAGTGCCGACCACCATCGGGCTGGAGCGCCGGACCAATCCGTTCCTGCGGGCGCCCCTGCTGGCGCCGAAGCTGGGGGTTGTGGGGGCGCCTGATCACGCGGCCTTCGCCGCCGTGCGGGCGGCCAAGGACAGCTTCAAGGGCTGAGGCTCAAAGGGTCAGCGGGCCCCGGCTGCGGCGGCGATCCGCTCCGACGACGGGCGGCCCGCCATGCCGTCCTCGGGCGTGATGGTGATCAGGATCACCCCACCGCGCAGGCTGGCCCCAGGGCGGCGGCCTTCCACCAGGGTCACCTTGTCGACCCCGCTGAGGGTCTGACGACCGCCCGGTTCAGCGGCCAGCCGGACGACAGCCTCGGCGGCGACCATGGCGGCGTCGGCCACCAGCGGCGCGGTTTCAGGGGAGGCGTCGGCCTCGAAAGGAATCAGCCGACGGGCGGCGCGACTTGCCCGCGCGCTGGCCTGGGCCAGCCTTTGCAGCAGGGCCTCGGGCCCAAGGGTCGGCAGGCGAAGGGGGTTGGCCCCGGCCACCAGGGCCGCCGCCGCGCCTGACGGCCGCTCGCGGGTGAAGACGGTGAGCCCCCCAAGGCGGGTGGCCCGCAGGACCGGCTCGCCCAGATCATTCTTATAGATGATGTCGCCCCGGGGCGCGGGTTGGGGCTGCAGCACCCAGACCTCGGCGCTGTTCTCGAACTTGACCATGGGCCTGGGCGTGGAGCGGTCGAGAATGAAGGCGCGCCCATCCTCCACCACATAGCGGGCCACGGGCGGAGCCGAGAACCGGCGGCTGTCATAGCGCCCCTCGCCGAACAGACCCTCACGCAGGGAGCCTGGCGCCGCCATGGCTGGCGCAGCCGCGCCCACCCCAGCGACGGCGAGCGTCGCCGCGACGAGGAGTCTCAAAGGCAGCACGGGTCGAGCGCTCATCATAGGCGATCACACATGCCGTTCGACTGGGGCGCTTTTGAGACGATACCGGCGGTCAGCCTGCCATATATTGACCGCCGTTGAGGGAAAGCGTCGAGCCGGTCACATAGCCCGCATGCTCGCCGGCCAGGAAGGCCACCATGTCGGCGATCTCTTCTCCCCGGCCCAAGCGGCCCACAGGGATCTGGCTGATAATGCCCTTCAGCACCTCTTCGGGCACGGCGGTCACCATCTCGGTGTCGATATAGCCTGGCGCGATGCAGTTCACCGTCACCCCCTTGCGGGCGTTCTCCAGGGCCAGNNTCGCGCATGCCCTCGATCACCTGGCGGGTCATGTTGAACAGGGAGTCCATGTTCACCCGGATGACCTCGGACCACTGCTCGGCGTCCATCTTGTGGAAGAAGCCATCGCGGGTGATGCCGGCGTTGTTGACCAGCACGTCCACGGGGCCGAGCTCGGCGGCCACCTTGGCCACAGCGGCCTGGCAGTCGGCGAAGACGCCCACATTGCCCTTCACCACCATGATGCCCAGCTCCCGGGCGCAGGCCTCGGCGGCGGCCTCATTGCCGGAATAGCCGGCGGCGACATGGAAGCCGTCGGTCTTGAGCCGTTGACAGATGGCCCGGCCAATTCCGCGCGTGCCCCCGGTGACGAACGCCACTCTGGCCATGGTTGTCCTTCCCTGTTTCCCGTTGTCGCCGAGGGCTTGAACGCCCCCTGGCTCAGATTTTTTCGACGCACATGGCCACGCCCATCCCGCCGCCGACGCACAGGGTCGCCAGACCCTTGGCGGCGCCCGACCGCTGCATCTCGTGCAGCAGAGTGGTCAGGATGCGGGCGCCCGAGGCGCCGATGGGATGGCCGATGGCGATGGCACCGCCGTTCACATTGACCTTGTCCGGGTCAAGGCCCAGCTCGCGCACCACGCAGATGGACTGGGCGGCGAAGGCCTCGTTGGACTCCACCAGGTCGAGATCGGCCACGCTCCAGCCCGCCTTTTCCAGGGCCTTGCGGCTGGCGGGGATGGGGCCGGTGCCCATGATCTCGGGCTCGACCCCGGCATGGGCCCAGGAGGCGATGCGGGCGAGCGGCTTCAGGCCGCGGGCCTTGGCCTCGTCAGCGCTCATGACCACCAGGGCAGCGGCCCCGTCATTGAGGCCCGAGGCGTTGGCCGCGGTGACCGAGCCATCCTTGGTGAAGGCCGGGCGCAGGCCCGACACGCTGTCCAGGGTCGCCCCATGGCGGATGTATTCGTCCTGGTCGACGACGGTGTCACCCTTGCGGCCCTTGATGGTGACGGGCGCGATCTCGCCTGCGAACTTGCCGGCCTTCTGGGCGGCCTCGGCGCGGTTCTGCGAGGCGACGGCGAAATTATCCTGATCAGCCCGGGTGATCTGCCAGCGGGCGGCGATGTTCTCGGCCGTCTGGCCCATGTGGTAACCGTGGAAGGCGTCCCACAGGCCGTCCTTGATCATGGTGTCGACGAAGTTCAGGTCGCCCATCTTCTGGCCCGACCGCAGGTGCGCGGCGTGGGGCGCCTGGCTCATGCTTTCCTGACCGCCGGCGATGACAATCTTCGAAGCCCCTTCAGCCACCTGCTGGGCGGCCAGCGCCACGGCGCGCAGGCCCGAACCGCAAAGCTGGTTCAGGCTCCAGGCCGGGGCGGCCACCGGAATGCCGGCGGCGATGGAGGCCTGGCGGGCGGGCCCCTGGCCGGCGCCGGCCTGCAGCACCTGGCCGAGGATCACCTCATCGATGTCGGCGGGCGTCAGGCCCGCGCGCTCGATAGCCGCGCTGATGGCCACGCGGCCCAGCTCGTGGGCGGGCAGGCTGGCGAGCGCCCCGTTGAACGAACCCACCGGCGTGCGGGCGGCCGCGACGATCACCACTTCGGTCATAGAACCTCATCTCCCTGGCGTTGCCGGCCTATCTATCAGGACGAACGGGCTGTTCGGCAAGACTGCGCACAGGCCCGCCGGGATTTGCGATTTCCCTCGCATCCGCGATACTGCGCCGCAAAGAGCCGCCGCGGCGCAGGCCGCGCGCAGAAAAGACGAGAGGATTCGCAATGCCCGAAACCCAGGACGGCAAGAAGGGCGGCGATCGCGTCGTCATCAAGAAGTACGCGAACCGCAGGCTCTACAACACCGCGTCCAGCTCCTACGTCACCCTGGAACACCTGGCCGACATGGTGAAGCAGGGGGTCGACTTCGTGGTCTATGACGCCAAGACCAATGACGACATCACCCGCACGGTCCTGACCCAGATCATCTTCGAGGAGGAGAGCCAGGGTCAGAGCCTGCTGCCCATCCAGTTCCTGCGCCAGCTGATCGGCTTCTATGGCAACTCCATGGAGGCCTTCCTGCCGAGCTACCTGGAGCTGTCGCTGGCCACCTTCGCCCAGCAGCAGGAGCGGATGCGCAGCCAGTTCACCCAGATGGGACAGGCCACGCCGCTGGGCGCCTATGACGACCAGATCCGCCAGAACCTGGCCATGTTCGACCGGGCCATGAAGATGTTCACCCCCTTCGCCTATCCGCCGGGCAAGGGCGAGGACCAGGCCCCCCGCAGCGACGCGGCCCCCGAACCGGCGCCCGCTTCCGACGACACGCTCAAGGCCCTGCAGGACCAGCTGGCGGCCATGCAGGCCCAGATCAACAAGTTGGCCTCGAAGGAGTAGGCGGGCGGCCTCGCCCGTTGAGAAAATCCGCCGCCTTGGGCGTTCCTTAAGGATGGCTGCGCCAGGGTGATGCGCCCTGGCCCCAGAAGGAGCGCGCGCTTGTCCTCGTCTGTCGATCCCATCCGTCAGGTCGCCCGCCTGCGCCGGCTGCGTCGGCGGACCGATCAGGCGCAAGGCGGCAGCCATGAGGAACATCCGAACCTGCCGGTTCCGGTCTCCCAGACCCTGCCCGACCAGCCCGCGCCGACCATCACGGCCGGCGGCCCGGCCATCTTTACAGCCCATGTCATGGGCGAGGGCGAACAGAAGCGCGGCCTACGGGGCGGACCGCCGACCCTGAACGCCGCCCGCAGCGCCTATACCCAGACCGAATATTCCGGCCGGGCCGACCGCCGGGCGCGCAAGGGCGGTCTGACCCGAACCGACATCTAGGCTTTAAGCCGGGCGATCTCGGCCTCCAGGGCCGCCACCCGCCGCTCCAGGGCCGTGATCCGCGCCTCAGGTCCGCCGCCGGGCACAGGGGTGGAAATGCCGGCCTGCCGGGCGATTTCCGCCGGGCTGACCCCCAGGATCTCGGCGAATATGCCCACCTCGTCGGCCGACAGTTCCCGCTGGTCCTTGTAGGCCAGGGCCAGGTCGGCCTCGCTCATGCCGGCGGCGGCGGCCAGCACCCGGCGGGTCAGGCCGCGCTCGGCCAGTGCGGCGTCAAACCACTGGGCGTCGAAAAACAGGGCCACAGATCCACGAACCTCCGAACTGGCGCCGGTCTTGCTTAACCGAGGCTAACCTTTTGTGCCCCTGCCCCGGTGCGTTCCATGCTGGCCATCGCCACCCGACTGTTCGACATCACCCTGGTGACCCTGATCTTCACCGCCCTCACCTGAGGCCGCATCGCCCCTGGTCAAACCTCGTTGCCGGCGAAGTCGATGTCCCGGCGGGCGGCGACGATGGTGACGATGAAGCCCGCCAGCACGTCCAGCAGCACCATCAGGGTGATCAGGAAGAAGGTCGAGGTCGCAAAGGCCGGCGCCAGCAAGAACTGGATCAGGCAGATGATGAACAGGATCATCGACAGGGCGTGATTGACGATCGCCACCCCGCGGCTGGTGGTGGATTTCAAAAGCTCGATGAACAGGACCACCAGGGCCGCGGCCAGGAACAGGTCCCCCAGCGTCACAGGCCAATCCACATTGGACGCCATGCGGATGGTGAACAGCCCCTCGGTCATCCGGGTGTGGGCGTCCACCGCCGAGAAGCCGCCGTCCAGGGTGAACGCGACGAGGTTGTAGACCAGCACCGGCAGGGCCAGCAGCGGAAAGGCGGCGAAATTGCGCAATGGTTCTCCCCCCGGACCTGACAAGGCCCAGATCAACCTTAACCCCTAGGTCCAGGCCGGTGGAAGCGTCCGCACGTCCTGCGGGCGCAGGGGGACGCCCTCGCCCCTCAGACCTCGTCCACGCCGCCAGGCCGCCGCGACCGGGTTTGCAGCCACATGACGCCCAGCAGATCGGAGGCCGAGGCCCAGAGCCGGCCGAGATTGGTGTATTTCGAGGCGCCCGTCTGGCGATGCCGATGGCCCACCGGCTGGAAAGCCACCTGATAGCCCTCCCGCAGCATCAGGGCCGGCAGGTAGCGGTGGATATGATCGAAATAGGGAAGCTCGAGGAAGGCGTGGCGGCGGAAGGCCTTGAGGCCGCAGCCGGTGTCGTTGGCCGTGTCCCCCAGCAGTCGCTTGCGCACGCCGTTGCCCAGGCGCGAAGCGACCTTCTTGGCCTGGCTGTCCTGCCGCTTGGTCCGCTCGCCGCCCACTAGGGCGAGGTCTGAGGGCCCGGCCATCAGAGCGTCCACCAGGGCTGGGCCATCGGCCGGGTCGTTCTGGCCGTCCCCATCCAGGGTCACGATGATCTGGGCCTTGGCCGCCATGACGCCGGTTCGGATCGCCCGGCTCTGGCCGGAGTTCTTCCGGTGCCGCAGCACGCGCAGCTGCTGCAGCTCAGCCTTGAGCGCGCCGAGGGCGGCCAGGGTCCCGTCCCGGCTGGCGTCATCGACGAAGATGATCTCAATATTGCGGCCAGCGAAGGCGGCGGCGATTTCCCGGGCCAGCGCTGGGGCTGCGCCTTCTTCGTCAAAGACCGGGACGACCACCGAAATGTCGGGACTTGGATGCATCCCCCTCAATAGCGGAAAACTTGGCCTGGGAAAGATCGTGCTATCACCGCAGCCATGACGTTTCAGTCCAGTCTCCTTTGGGCGAGCCAAGGCTGGCGGGGCCCGGTTTTCGCCGCTCTTCTGGCCCTGCTCGCCGGCCTGCCCGGCGTATTCGCCATGCCGCCGCTCGACCGCGATGAGTCGCGATTCGCCCAGGCCACGGCCCAGATGCTGGAAACCGGCGACTTCGTGGTCATCCGCTATCAGGACGAGCCGAGGTTCAAGAAGCCGGTGGGCATCCACTGGCTGCAGGCCATCAGCGTGTCGGCCGTGTCGGCGGTGGAGGACCGGGAGATCTGGGCCTACCGCCTGCCCTCCCTGCTGGGCGCCATGCTGGCGGCGGCGGCCTGCGCCTGGGGGGCAGCGGCGTTGTTCGGGGCGCCCGCCGGCCTCATCGCGGGGACGCTGCTGGCCTCAAGCCTGCTGCTCTCGACCGAGGCCTTCATCGCCAAGACTGATGCGGTGCTGTGCGGGATGATCGTCCTGGCCATGGCCGCGCTGGCGCGAATCCATGGCGCGGCCCGGGGGGGCGCGGAGGTCAGTTGGCGCACGCGGCTGCTGTTCTGGCTTGGCCTGTCGGGCGCCATCCTGGTTAAGGGGCCGGTGGGGCCGATGGTGGTCACCCTGACGGTCATCGCCCTGGTCGCCTGGGAGCGGAAAATCGACTGGCTGAAGGGCCTGGGCCTCAGCTGGGGTCCGATCCTGCTGTTGGCGGTGGTGGGCCCCTGGGCCTGGGCCGTGACGGTGGCCACGGACGGCGCCTTCTGGACCTCGGCGCTCATGGGGGACCTGGCGCCCAAGCTGGCGGGCGGGCACGAGACCCATGGGGGGCCGCCAGGCTATCACCTGCTGGGCCTGAGCCTGCTGGCCTTCCCCATGACCCTGTTGATTCCAGCGGGGCTGGCGGTGGGCTGGACGCGGCGCCAGGAGCCGGCGGTGCGGTTCGCCCTGTGCTGGCTGATCCCGGCCTGGATCGTCTTCGAACTCACCCCCACCAAGCTGGTTCACTATCCCCTGCCGCTCTACGGCGCGCTTGCCTGGCTGGCGGCTGCGGCCCTGGCGGCGCCCCTGGGGCGTTGGGCGCGGCTTTCCGGAGCGCTGCTGTCGGCGGTTTCAGGCCTGGTCCTGGCGGGGATCTGCTTTGTGCTGCTTTCACAGTTCGGAGCGGCGGCTGACGTCACCGCTGCGGCCGCCGCCGGCGGACTGCTGGCCGCGGCGGGGCTGATGGGGGGGTTCATGCTCGCCAATCGCGCGCCGCGCGGGGCGGTGGTGACGGCCATGGCTCTCACCGTATTCGGCCACGGAGCACTGGCCGCAGGCCTGGCGCCGGGCCTCGCGCCGCTCTGGTCCTCGGCCCGGACGGCGAAGATCATGGAGTCCGAGCGGTTGCTGCCCCGGCAGGGCATGGCCCCGTCGCCAGTGGCGGTGGCCGGCTACGCCGAGCCGAGCCTGGTCTTCGCGCTTGGAACCCCCACCCTTCTGGGGGACGGAGTCGATGCGGCCCAGGCCATCGCCACCTTCCGCCCCGCCGTGGTGGAGGCCGCCGAGGAGGCCGCCTTCCGCGCGGCCCTGGACGCCAGGGGGCTTGAGGTACGCATGGTCCGTCAGGTGACGGGGCTGAACTATTCCAATGGCCGGGGGGTGCGCCTGCGGATCTATGAGAACGCCGCCCCCCGCCCGCCGCCGCCTGCCGCCCAGGAGCCGCGCCCATGAGCCGCAAGATCCAGATCGTCGAGGTGGGCCCCCGGGACGGACTGCAGAACGAAAAGGTCCTGCTGGAGACCGACCAGAAGATCGAGTTCATCGCCCGACTGCGCGCCGCCGGCGCCCAGCGGATCGAGACCGTCTCCTTCGTAAATCCCCGGCGCGTGCCGCAGATGGCCGGCGCCGAAGAGATCATGGCCGCCCAGCCGCCCGCGGATGGCTTCTCGCCCATCGGCCTGGTGCTGAACGCCCGGGGCTGGGACCGGGCCGTGGCCGCCGGCTGCGCAGAGGCCAATGTGGTGGTCTGCGCCACTGACGGCTTCGGCGTGCGCAACCAGGGCGCCACCACGGCCGAGCAGATGGAGGCCCTGGCCGCCATCGTCGCGCGGCGGCAGACCGAGGGCGGGCCGGCCCTGAGCGTCACCTTTTCCGTGGCCTTCGGCTGCCCCTTCGACGGGGAGGTGAGCAC